>JAGNNV010000294.1 GCA_017990495.1 Vicinamibacteria bacterium | reverse complement strand
GCGGACGCCCCCGCGCATCTACTTGAACGGGTTGACCACCGCGATCTCGCAGCCCGCGAAGTCGCGCTCGTTTCTGGTAGCGAGCTTGAGCCGATGGACACTCGCGGTTGCCGCGATCAGCATATCCGCCTGAGTCCGGGCGACACCGCGGGCTTTGAATCCGCCCCTCATCTCTCCCGCGAGCCGGGCGATCTCTTCCGTCACCGGGAGAACCGTGCAGTGTTCCGCCAGGAAGGATGTGAACCAGTCCATGACGCGCGGGTTTGGCCGCGCCAGCAGACCGAAGTGAATCTCTTCCACCGTGACAACAGAAACCGCGACCTCGCTTCGCTGACTCGCCCACGCGAGGACTCTCGGGTCGGGCCGGCTCCTCGAGAGTTCGGACAGGACGTTCGTGTCGACCAGATCCATCAGTCAGCCGGGGGCAGGATGGCCATCCGGCGATTACGGCGCGCCGGAGCCTTGAGCGCCGCTCCGCGCGCTCCCGAGATTCGTCGCAGATCCTCGAACGCCTGCGCCACGGTTTTGTTGCGGCCAGCGTTCTTCCACTTCTCGAACGCGCGGAACTCCTCCACGTCAACGACCACGGCGATGTCGCGCGCCCGTTTGGTGATGGTCTGAGGCCGAGTGGCGGCGCGCCTCAGAACCTCTGAGAGTTGTTCCTTTGCTTCGGCGACACTCCAGTTCATGCGGGTGACCTCGTGAAGATGTCCATCTCCATGGCTATTATAGACATCTAAGCAGTGTTGAACGGCACTTTTCGAGGCGGCGGCCGGGTCTGCGAAGCAGCCGTAGGTCCAATCCGGCTCTTTTTGGGAACCTGACGCCCTCTCCGGGCGTCAAAGCTCTTAATGAGCACCACCCTGGCCAACCTCCGCTACGCCCTTCGGGGTCTCCGCCGAAGCCCGCTTTTCGCTTCGGTGGCGATCCTCTCCCTCGCCCTGGGCATCGGGGCCAATACCGCGATCTTCACGCTGATCGATCAGATCCTGCTCCGGAAGCTCGCCGTCCACAATCCCGATGAACTGGTCATGGTGTACCAGCAGGCGAACAACATGGGCAGCAACATGGGATCGAGGATGAATTCGTACCCCCTGTTTCAGGATCTTCAGCAGAAGGCCACCCCGTTCGCGGACGTTCTGTGTCGGCGTCTGGTGTCGGTATCCCTGAGTGTCGACAACCAGACCGAGCGGGCCTCGGCGGAACTCGTTTCCGGGAACTACTTCTCGATGCTCGGCATCCGGCCTTCAGCGGGCCGGGTTTTCACCCCGGAGGACGACAAGGTCGCGGGCGGGCATCCCCACGTCGTGTTGAGTCACGCCTATTGGGTCAGCCGCTTCGACGCCGATCCCAGCGTCGTGGGCAAGACCATCCGGCTGAACGACTACCCGATGACGGTGGTGGGCGTTTCCGCCGAAGGCTTCGTCGGTCTCGACCCGGCTCAGGCGCCCCAGATTCGTGTGCCCGTCCAGATGAAAGAGCAGGTGATGCCCACTTTGGGCTGGCTCAAGATGGAAGACCGCCGCGCGCGATGGCTTCAGGTGTTCGCCCGTCTCAAACCCGGCTTCACGGTGGAGACGGCGCAACCCGCGCTGCAAACGCTTTTCACCCAGATCCGCACGTACGAGATGACTCTCGAAGCGGCGAAGGACTGGTCGGCCTACTCCCGCACCGAGTTCATGAAGGGCCGGCTGCTGCTCGCGGGCGCCGCCATCGGCTATTCGAGTATCCGGAACGATTTCTCCACCGCTCTCGTCGTGTTGATGTGCATGGTCGGCCTGGTCCTGCTGATTGCCTGCGCGAACGTGGCGAACCTGCTGGTCGCTCGCGGGCTGATGCGCCAGAAGGAGATTGCCCTGCGGCTCTCGCTCGGGGCCACGCGGGCCCAGCTGGTGCGGCAGCTCCTGGTGGAGAGCCTCGTTCTCTCCTTCGCCGGCGGAGTCCTGGGGGTGGCCATCGCTTTCGGCCTGACGAGTGCGCTCCTCACCCTTCTTCCTCAGCAGAGTCAGCCTCTGCTCCTCACTCCGGTTCCCGATCTGCGCATCCTCGCGTTCACGTTCGGGCTGACCCTGATCACCGGCATCGTGTTCGGCCTGGTTCCGGCCTTGCGCGCCAGCCGCCCCGATCCGTGGACCACGCTCAAGGACACGGTCGGATCGATCGCGGGCACCGGCGGCTCTCTCTTCCTGCGCAAGGGCCTCGTCACCGCGCAGGTCGCGCTCAGCTTCCTCCTGCTCTTCGGAGCCGGACTTTTCGTGAACAGCCTTCAGAACCTGAAGACCGCCGACACCGGCGTGGCGCTCGACAACCTGATCACGTTCCAGCTCTCACCCGCCCTGAGCGGATACGACGATGCGCGGGCCAACCTCTTCTATCGCAATCTGCGTGAACGCCTGGGCGGCCTGCCCGGTGTCCAGTCTGCGGGTTTCGCCGCCGTGGCCATCCTCGCGGGAGACGAATGGGACAGCTCAATGGCGGTCGAGGGCCACCAGGCCAAGGACGGCGAAGACATGCAGGCCTTCATGAACGCGGTCTCCCCGGGCTACTTCCAGACGCTGAAGACGCCGGTCGTCGATGGCCGCGACTTCAACGATACCGACGCGCGCGGGGTGCTGTTCTCCGACACCAGCGCCGGCGTTGCGATCGTGAACCGACGCTTCGCGGAGCACTTCTTCCCCGGCAAAAGCGCGGTCGGCAAGCGCCTTGGATGGGGTGGGGGGCCCAATGCGAAGCTCACCATCGAGATCATCGGCGTGGTCGCGGACTCACTTTATGAAGGGCCGCGCGAGGGTGTGCGGCGCCAGGTCTTCCTGCCCAAGTCGGGCAAGGACGATGCTGCCTTCTATGTGCGGACCACCACGCCGTCCAGCAGCGCCTTCTCGATGGTGCGAAACGAGGTGCGGGCCCTGGACCCCTCGATTCCCGTGTTCGGGGTGAAGACGGTCGAGGGGCAGCTCGACGAGACCCTGCTCACCGATCGGCTCATCGCCATGTTGTCCGCGGGGTTCGGCGTGCTGGCCACGCTTCTCGCCACCATCGGGCTCTACGGGGTTATGGCGTTCGTGGTGGTGCGACGGCGGAAGGAACTCGGCATCCGGCTGGCGCTGGGGGCCCAGCCCGGAACGGTGACGGGTCTGGTGATGCGCGAGGTGCTAGCGCTCCTCGGGATCGGTCTCGCCGTAGGCGTCCCCACCGCGCTCGCTCTGGGCCGCTACGTATCGTCGCAGCTCTATGGAGTCGAGGCCCATGATCCGGGAATCGCGATTGCCACGGTCGTCCTGCTCAGTCTCGTGTCGGCGGCCGCGGGCTTTATCCCCGCGAGGCGGGCCAGCCGGATTGATCCGATTCTGGCTCTTCGATACGAGTAGGCGCGGCACGGGCGGTTACAGCGCGAACGACTGGTGGTCGGCGATGAATTCGGTCACCTGCAGCGCGGCCTCGGCGTTGGAGATGGCGTAACGCTTCTCAACGAGTTCGGTGAGTGAACCCTTGTGTCGGCCGAGGGCGAGCAGATCCTCGTCGGTCAGGCGGTCCCAGCGGACCGCGGCATCCTTGATCTCCGCTTTCCACTTCTGATCCGCTTCCTCGGCGTCCGGCATCACGAGGTCGGCGTCGGGAGGGACCGCGTCCGATTCCCTGGGGGGCGGCGGATCGTCCGCGTTGATGGGGTCCACATTCTCCCGGATGACGTGACCGGGCCTGGTCAGCAGACCCGCCGCTTCGAGTCCCGACTCTCCCACGGCCTCCGGATCCGTCGGCCCGGTGTCGGCCGCGCCGTCGATGGTTACGTCACTGCGATCATCCATGGCCCAAACCTCTACCGGTTGAAGTACGTTCTGACCTTGGCGGCGACCTGCGGATCGGTCATCCTGTCCGCGGCCTCTGTGGCGGCGATGCGGCCCGCATGGCCTTTGCTCTCCATGCGCTTTCGGAGTTCGCCCTTCGCCTCGCCCGGGCCGAAGAGGAAGACCGACTCGGTGGAAGCGAGATGCTTGATCACCTCGTCGTAGTACTTGTCGAGGCGGCCCGCGAACTGACGGTCGTGCTGATCGTCAGGCGAAGCGTCATCCGCCGACAGGCCGGGGATCCGTTCGTGTTTCTCCACGCCGGACCCGAGGCGTTCCGTCCGTTCGCCTTCCTCCTCGAGGAAGATGAGGATCGCCTCGCGATGGTCGATCCATACGCCTGCTTGCTTGTTCATTCGGGGTGAGCTTGCCCGTTGCCCACGGCCTTCGTCTGTGCGATGCCGTACACCGCCGAAGCGGCCGGTTCGACGGGCCGGCCGGGTCAGCTGCGAGTCAGTGGTTGTCCGGGCGAGCGACGCCACCGGTCGCCCGAGAGTCCTGTCGACCGGGCCGGAACGTGACTTCGAACACCGCTCCGGGGCCCGGCCCGATGACCAGGCTGCCTCCGAGTTGCCGCGCGAGGTCGGCGACCAGCTGGAGGCCGAGCGATTTCACCCGGCGTTCAGCGAAGTCCTGGCTTAGTCCGATCC
>JAGNNV010000293.1 GCA_017990495.1 Vicinamibacteria bacterium | reverse complement strand
TGGGGCGCCATCATGCAAGGCGACGAGTCCTACGCGGGCAGCCGTTCGTTCTACCGCTTCCGCGATGTGGTGCAGGACCTCACCGGCTTCCGGCACATCATTCCCACGCACCAGGGCCGAGCGGCCGAGCGCATCCTCTTCCACAGCGCACTGAAGGCGGGCGATGTGGTGCCGAACAACAACCACTTCGACACCACGCGCGCGAACATCGAGGTCGAGAAAGCGGAGGCGCGCGATCTCGTCATCGCCGAGGGTCGGATCCCCGCTCTCGTCCATCCCTTCAAAGGGAACATTGACCTCGAAGCGCTCGAGCAAACCCTGAAGACGGACGGGGACCGCGTGCCCCTCGTGATGGTCACGGTCACCAACAACACCGGCGGTGGCCAGCCGGTGTCGCTCGAGAACCTGCGCGGGGTCAGGAAGTTGTGCGACAAGTACAAGAAGCCCTTCTTCCTCGACGCCTGCCGATTCGCGGAGAACTCGTACTTCATCAAGATCCGCGAGGCAGGGCAGCGTGACCGCGCGCCCAAGGAGATCGCCCAGGAAATGTTCCGGTTGGCCGACGGTTGCACCATGTCGGCGAAGAAGGACGGCCTCGCCAACATCGGCGGCTTCCTGGCCATGAACGACGACGCGCTCGCCGAACGCTGCCGCAACCTCCTCATCCTCACCGAGGGTTTCCCGACTTACGGCGGTCTCGCGGGCTACGACCTCGAGGCGGTGGCCCGCGGTCTCGAGGAGGTGGTGGAGGAGCCGTATCTGCGGTATCGCATCCGCTCCACCGAGTACCTCCACGAGCGGATGGTGGCCGCGGGTGTGCCGGTAATCCGTCCCGCCGGGGGCCACGCGGTCTATGTCGACGCGCGGGCACTGCTGCCTCACATTCCTCCGCTTTCGTATCCAGGCATCGCTCTCGCCAATGCTCTCTACGTCGAGGCCGGCATCCGCGGGGTCGAGATCGGCACGGTGATGTTCGGTCAGCAGCCGGATGGGTCGGAGAAGGTGCCGGCCATGGACCTCGTACGCCTCGCCATTCCGCGCCGCGTCTACACCCAGTCCCACATCGACTACGTGGCCGAAGCGGTCATCGGCGTGGCCGCGATGAAGGAGTCGTTACGCGGCTTCCGCATCACCAAGGCTCCATCCGCCCTTCGGCACTTCACCGCCCTCTTCGCCCCCCTCGGACCATAGCGAGACTCGGGTAACCTTCGCCCATATGCAACTTGTCCTATTGCGTCACGGCGAAAGCGACTGGAATCTGCAGAATCGGTTTACCGGGTGGACCGATGTCGATCTCTCCGCCAAAGGAGAGAAAGAGGCCCACGAAGCAGGGAGGCTCCTGCGCGAGGAAGGCTTCGTCTTCGACATCGCCATCACCTCGGTTTTGAAGCGGGCCATCCGTACTCTGAACGTGGTTCTCGACGAGATGGACCTCGCCTGGATCCCGGTGGAGAAGACGTGGCGATTGAACGAGCGCCACTACGGCGATCTGCAGGGCCTCAACAAGGAAGAGACGGCGAAGAAGTTCGGCGAGGAGCAGGTGAAGGTCTGGCGTCGTAGTTTCGCCACTCCGCCCCCGCCGCTTGACCCCGCCGACGAACGTTCGGCCCACAAGGATCCGCGTTACGCCACCCTCGAGCCCGGCGAGATCCCGGCCGGCGAATCGCTCAAGGACACCATCGCCCGGATGATGCCGTGCTGGGAAGACCAGATCGCACCCAGCGTGCGCGGCGGGATGCGCGTGATCGTGGCCGCCCACGGCAACTCGCTTCGCGGCATGGTCATGCACCTCGACCAGATGAGCGAAGCCGAGATTCTCGAATTCAACATCCCCACCGGCGTGCCTCTCGTCTACGACCTCGACAAGGACCTGCGGCCCAGGGGCCGACGGTACCTCGGCGACGCCGCCGCGGTGGCGGCGCGGGCGGCGGCAGTGGCCGCTCAGGGCGCTTCGAAGAAATAGTCCAGGAGTTACTACCGTCATGATGCGTTCCGCGTTGTTGTGGGCGTCCGAAAACCAGACCCTGCGCGAGTCCTTTCCCAAGTATGGTTTCGCCAAGGCCGCGGTGCGGAAGTTCATGCCCGGCGAAAAGGTCGAAGACGCACTGCGCGAAGCCGTGCGGCTCAACGAAATGGGTGCGGGGGTTTTGCTCACTCGCCTCGGCGAGAACGTGAAAGACGCTGCCTCCGCGCAGGAGGTGGCCGACCACTATTCGCAGGTTTTCGCCACGCTGGCGGCTCAGAAGCGGCGGGCGGAGATTTCGGTGAAGCCCACCCAGCTCGGGCTCGATCTGCAAGGCGGTCTCGACCTGTGCAACTCGCATCTCGATCGCCTGTGCCTCGACGCCCAGAAGGCCAACAACGTTCTCTGGATCGACATCGAAGGCTCGAAGTACACCGATGTCACACTCGACATCTACCGGCGGGCCAAGTCGAAGTTCCCGAATGTGGGCCTCGCTCTGCAGGCCTACCTTTACCGCACCATGGCCGACATGGAGTCGCTGCTGCCCTTGAAGCCCATCATCCGGCTGGTCAAGGGCGCGTACCTCGAGCCCGCCTCGGTGGCCTTCCCGAAGAAGAGCGACGTCGACGAGAACTACTACAACCTGGGCGTTCGTCTGATGAAGGACGACGCGGTGGGTCAGGGCGCGCGCGTGGTGTTCGGCACCCACGACTCCGTCCTGCACCAGCGGCTCATCAAGGCCGCGGCCCATCTCGACAAATCGAAATACGAGTTCCACATGCTCTACGGCATTAGGAACGAGGAGCAGAAGCGGCTCATCGAGGCCGGGTACCAGGTGTTCGTTCTCATCAGCTACGGCGAGTACTGGTTCCCCTGGTACATGCGCCGTCTGGCCGAACGTCCCGCGAACGTCTGGTTCGTGGTCAAGACGATGTTTCAGTCCTGAGGCCGCGGTCTTTCTTCCTCGTCCGGCGCCTTCGAGTGAAACCATCAGCGGCATGAGCGAGCACATTCACAGGCGCGATCAACACAACACCGGGAATGTCCGGCAATCGATTGCCAGCTACGCGGCCGCGGAGCCCACAGTGATTCTGATGGTGTTTCTCGGCTCCGCCTCCCGGGGAGACGCCGGCGGCTCCTATGACTTCGAGATCGGCTACCTGGCCGACCCTGGATTCGACGCCGTCACGTTCCAGGGTCTGGCCGCCACCGTGCTGGGGCTCGAGCGGGTGGCCATGGCCGATCTCCGGCATGCCGCCAGCACCGCCTTCCGCGCCGCGCGCGAGGGCGCGCTGGTGTACGAACGTGTCCCCGACGGTTATGCGGAGTTCCGCGAGCGGGCCATCCACAACTGGTGCGAGATCGCCCCGGTGCTGAACGCGGCCTATGACCGCATTGAGGGCATGGTCCCGCCCGGGGCCGCGCGATGAAGGCCCTCGATACCGATCTCGTTCGCGAACGGAGCGGAGTTCTCGAACGTCACCTCGAGCGGATCGAGGCCACCCTGCCCAAGGAACCCCTGTCCTTCGAACTACGCACCGATGTCGCGGATGTCGTCTCTCTCCACCTGCTCTTCGGAATCCAGGTCGTCCTCGACCTCGCGGTTTTCGCCTGCATCCATTTCCGTCTCCAGGCTCCGGCGAGTTACGACGACGCCGTGGCCCGGCTGGCCCACGCGGGCCGCATTGCCGATACCCTGGCCGATCGGCTCGAGAAGGCGGCCAACTTCCGCGACGCCCTAGTGCACGCCTTCGACGACATCGACGCCGCTTCCATCTACCGCGCGGCCCGGGTTCTCCCGGGCGATCTCAGGTCGTTCATGACGGAGATGGCGGGCCAGGTCGACTGACGGCGAGCGCGGCAGTGGGAGCCCCTCTCCTCATCGCGGGCGGCGGCATTGGGGGACTGACCCTCGCCGCCCTTTCGTACCGCAGGGGGCGTGAGTGCCGTGTGTTCGAGCGAGCCCCGCAGTTCGCGCCGGTGGGAGCGGGCATCGTGCTGCAGCCGAACGCGGTCCGGGCCCTTCGCATCGGCGGCATCGAGGCGCAGGTGGTCGGCCGGGGCGCGATCACCGAGCGGCTGCAGATACGCGATTCCAAGGGTCGCGTGTTGTCCACCATCCCCGCGAACGAGCTTCGTTCGCGCTTTGCCGCGGGGGTTTTCGGATTCCACCGTGCGAGTCTGCACGCGGCCCTGGTCGATCTGATCCCGCACCACTGGATCCGGCTCGGTGCGACCGTCCGCTCGTGCGGCCACACCGCGGAATCGGCCTTCGTCGAACTGGAAACGGGGGAGCGCATAGAGGGCTCGGGTCTGGTGGCGGCGGATGGTCTGCGCTCGGTGGTTCGCAGCCGGGCGACGCCCGCCGCGGAGCCGATCTACTCCGGTTACACGTGCTGGCGCGGCCTGGCTCCGCGTGGATCGCTGTGGCCGGCCGGGCACATGAACGAGAGCTCGGGGAGGGGGGCGCGTTTCGGTCTGGTGGCCATCGACGGCGACCGGATCTATTGGTTCGCCACCGCCAACGCGACCGCGGGCGG
>JAGNNV010000064.1 GCA_017990495.1 Vicinamibacteria bacterium | reverse complement strand
GAGGCACGGCTCATTGGACTGGTCGGCCACTTCTATCCCCGATCGAAAGCGGGACCGTGGTCGCCCGCGCTGGCCCACGGGCGCTGCGCGAAGGGGCATGAGGATTTCCTCCGCGCGGCATCTCTTGTCCTGGCCAAGGCGCCTGACGTCCGATTTGTTCTGCTGGGCCGCGGTTTCGGGGAGGAGGGCGCCTTGCATCTCGAGGAGATGAAGTCACTCGTGATCGCCCTGGGTCTCGAGGGTCGCGTGGTGTTCGCCGGGGCGCGCCACGACATGCCCGCGGTGCTGCGGGACCTCGACATCTGCGCCCAGCCGTCGGTCACCGAGAACCTCGCTTGCGCGACCATGGAGGCCATGTTGATGGAGAAGCCCATGGTCGCCAGTCGCACTGGAGGGCTCGTGGATGTCGTGGAGGATGGAGTGACCGGTTTGCTCGTGCCCCCGGCCGATCCGACGGCGCTTGCGCGCGCAATCCTCCGCCTGCTCGAGAACCCGCGGGACGCCGCGGCCATGGGCAGGGCGGGACGACTGCGGATCCGGGCCATGGCGAGTGAGCGACAGACCGCGGAGCGCCTGGCCGATCACTACCGCGGCCAGATGGCGAGGTCGTGGGGCCGACACCGAGCCGTCATCAGCGCACTGCGCCGGCCCATCGCCGAAGCGTGGCTCCGACTGGGCGGCGCCTGGATCGTTCAGTCCACCCTCGCTTTTTCCCATCCTCCGAAGGACGTCCTCGACCGGCTGAGGCTGTCTCTCCTTGCCGCCGATTTCCCCGGCTGGGGGCCGAGGCTTCTGGGGATGGATCGGTATCGGCGCTGGGCCACCGGTCGGCTGGGACTTCTGACGCCGGATGGTTCTCTCGCGCTCTCCGGGCGAGCCTCCGACGCCTAGCGCCCTGTCGGATGTCGATGGTGGGACGCGCGGTCCCATAATCGACCACCCAAGGGCTGCTCAGTATTCCCGGGCCACGGTCCTTCAGGCTGTTTCGATGTTCCCTCCTGGCACGGCGGTTGCTCAAGATTGCCGCCCATGAGCGATATCAGCCAAGCCCTTCGCCAACTGGCGAGGAACCCTGGATTCACCGCGGTCGCGTTGCTGGCCTTGGCGCTGGGCATCGGTGTGAACAGCGTGATGTTCAGCCTGGCCGACGCCATCCTGTTCCGACCCCTCCCCGTGCGCGCTCCGGAACAACTGCTTCGGGTGGGCATGACCGATGAGAAGGGGGTGGCTCTCGGAGGTTTGTCCTACCCGCAGTTGAAGGACCTGGCGCGGGAGGCCCGCAGTTTCTCCGGCCTCGTCGGCACAAGCGACGGTGCGCTGGTGAACCTGGGTATAGGCGATCAGCCCGTCGAACGCGCGACCGCGTCCAGCGTCAGCGGCAACTACTTTGAGGTGCTCGGCTTGGTTCCTGCGGCGGGACGCCTGCTCGCTCCCGCTGACGACATCACCCCCGGAGCCCACCCCGTCTTGGTCCTGAACGAGGCCTTCTGGAAGCGCCGCTTCGGTTCCGACCCGAAGGTGGTGGGCTCGGTGGTGCGGATGAACACCCATCCCTACACCGTCCTTGGAGTGGCGCCACGCGGCTTCCACGGCACGAACCTCGACGAGGTGCCCGACGTCTGGATCCCTCTGACCATGGCTGAGCAGGTCTCGCCGAACCTCGCCCAGTTCAAGCCCTTCGAGCGTCGCGGATTCACCTGGGTGAATCCCTTCGCGCGCCTCAGAGAGGGTGTTACTTCCGCGTCGGCCCTGGCTGAACTCGCGACGCTCAATGCGCGCATCGATGCCGAGCTGAAGCTTTCCCGCGTCGGAGACCGCTACGACCGGTTCCGCGTGATGCCGATGAGCGATGCGATCGTCGAACCAGACCGGCTGGGGGAGGTCAGCCGGTCCTCGTGGATGCTGATGGGCGTTACCGGACTCGTTCTCGTCATCGCGTGCTCGGTCGCTTCGGGTCTTCTTCTCGTGCGCGGGGAGCAGAGGCAGCGGGAACTGGCGGTCCGGCTCGCGGTGGGAGCCTCCCGCTCCCGGCTCGTCGCGCTGCTGCTCACGGAGAGCCTCCTCATCTCCAGTGTCGCTGCTGTGCTCGGTGTGATCCTCGCGAACTGGAGCACCAGCCTCTTCATAGGCTTCGCCCCCTCAGACTTCCCACTGCCCCTGGCCGCGGCCACGCCCATCCTCGAGTCGCGGGTCTTGTGGTTCACCGCCGGTCTGGCCTTGTTGAGCACGTTCGCGTTCGGATTGCTCCCAGCGCTGAAGGCGTCGAGGCCGGATCTGGCCGCGGCCATGAAGCTCGACGGCGGGGGATTCGCGAGCGGGCCGCGAGCCTTCTCCTTGCGCAACGGCTTCGTGGTCGTGCAGGTCGCTCTCTCCGCCGTGCTGCTGGTGGGGGCGGGGCTGCTGCTGCGCACCATCGGTGAAGCCTCACGGGTTGCACTCGGCTTCGACGCCGAAAACGGTCTGGTCGTCTCACTCGATGTGTCGAAGAGCGGCTACACCCCCGAGAAGGGTCGGTTGTTCTACGCGCAACTGCTCGAAGAGGTGCGCGCGCTTCCCGGGGTGCGGAGCGCCGCGATCTCGCGGCACGTGCCGGTCCAAAGCGCGGGGATGATCACCACGGTTACCCTGAGCGGGGTGGCCCCGGTCGATGGCCGCGAACCCGAGGTGGCATTCACCCCGGTGTCGCCGGATTTCTTCAAGACGCTGGGCCTGCGCATCGAGGAGGGACGCGACTTTGCGCGCAGCGACGAGGGGGGACCTCCCGTGTTGGCGGTGAACCGGGCCTTCGCCGACCGATTCTGGCCGGGCCGCGACGCGTTGCGCGAGCGAGTCCTGAACTTCGGTCCTCAGGGCGCCACCGTCATCGCGGTGGTCGCCGATGCCCGGCTCACCACCCTGCGTGAGGCGCGAGAGCCCATGATTTACGTTCCGGTATCGGATTTCTACGTGCCGAGCACCAGTTTGCTGGTCAGGACCGAGGGCAGCCCGCGCGCCCTGCTGCCCGCAGTGAGCGGGGTGGTGAATCGGCTCGATCGCACCGTTCCCATGTTCCGGACGCTGACGCTGAGCGAGCATGTTGGGCAGGCCATGGCCCAGGAGAAGGTGACAGCGTCGCTCTTGTCGGCATTCGGCGTGCTGGCGCTTGTGCTCGCGGCGATCGGGCTCTACGGAGTCATCGGATACACCACCCAGATCCGGGGCCGCGAGTTCGGGGTCCGACTGGCGCTGGGCGCCTCGCCGCGTGCCTTGCTCCTACTGGTTCTGGGCCAGGGTGCTGGTCTGGCCGCCGCAGGCATCACGCTGGGTCTCATCATCGCCGCGGGATCGACCCGTGTCGTGCAGTCGATGCTCTTCGGGGTGAGCCCGACCGACGGAGTGACCTTCGCGGTGATCGCCGTGGTTCTGCTGCTGGTCGCGTTGGCCGCGAGCGCGGCTCCGGCCTGGCGCGCCTCTCGCGTCGATCCCATCCGTGCGCTGAGAGCTGAGTAGCGTGGGGGGCAGCAAAAAAGGGCCTGGCGTCGGCCCCGACGTAGTGCGGGGACGCGAACAGGCCAGGCCCGGGTGGGATCTTTTGATTGGATCCCTGGCCGTCTCGAAGTGGACGGCTCTGGTTTGTTTAGGGCAACCCCTCGGTGGGCCGTGTGGTCCCCGAGGGGCCGGATTTCTCAGGTGGAGTGTCGTTCTGCATGCGGGAGAGTCTCGCTGTTTCGCGCCTCCTTCCTTCCTGAGGTTTCTCTACAACCTGACGTCCATAATTTGCTCCTCAACCCCGATCCGTGTCAAGGGGATTTTTCACCTACGTTTGAGTGGGGCGCAGGGCCTGGTGGCCCGCGTCGAGAAGGCGCCTCGATGCCGCGGTCACGCCGTCCTTCGCTCCGAACACCGCTGAGCCGGCCACGAACACCCGGGCCCCGGCCGCGACGACGCGTGCGATGTTGGTGGCGTCGATCCCGCCATCGACTTCGAGTTCGCAGTTCGGGTTTACGGAGTCGATCCATTCACGCAGGCGACGGATCTTGGGCAGCGTGCTCTCGATGAACTTCTGGCCGCCAAACCCCGGGTTGACGGTCATGACCAGAACCAGATCAACGTCGGCCAGCACCTCGGCGATGGCGGTCTCCGGGGTGGCGGGGTTCAAGGCCAGGCCCACACGAACACCGAGATCCTTGATCCGGTGGATGGTTCGATGCAGGTGACGCGCGCCTTCGGGATGGACCGTGATGGTGTTGGCGCCCGCGGCCGCGAATTCCGGGGCGTAGAAGTCGGGGTCCTCGATCATGAGGTGGCATTCGAGAGGCAGGGGGGTGGCCTTGCGCAGCGACTGCACGACCACTGGTCCGATGGTGAGATTCGGCACGAAGTGCCCGTCCATTACGTCGACATGGATTCGGTCGGCGCCCGCCGCCCCCGCCTCCGCCACCGCTTCACCAAGACGAGCGAAGTCCGCGGACAGAATGGACGGTGCGAGTTTGATGCCTGGGTTCATGCGGTCTCCTCGAACTCCGGCGGATCCGCGGGCCGGCGCGAAAGGTGCCCGGCCGCCGCCTCGTCGACCAGCCACCACAAGTCGCCATCCAGGGGGGCGATCATCTGGGCTGGGAATTCCACCGGGTTTTGCGGCCCTTCGAGCACTCGCTCGAGGGCTTCGGCCTTGTCTTCACCCGCGACCAGAAACATCACATGACGCGCGGCGTTGATGACCGGCGCGGTGAGGGTCAGGCGTTCGGTGTTGAGCTGAGGAACCTCGTTGCGCACCACCCAGGCCTCGCGTTCGTTCAGCGCTTCGGTGAATGGGAACAGCGACGCGGTGTGGCCGTCCTTGCCCATCCCAAGCATGATGAGGTCGAAGCGGGGAAAGCCCTGACCGCGCTTCACCGCGAAGGAGCGCGAGAGCTGCTCCTCATACTCACGTGCCGACCGGGTCAGGTCGCCGCGTTCGCCGGCCAGGCGATGAATCTGCGAGGAATGGAGCCCGATGCCGTCGAGCAGCGCAACGTGGGCGGTGTGAAAGTTGGAGTCCGGGTGATCGGGCTCGACCGCGCGCTCGTCGCCGAAGTAGATCTGCACGGAATTCCACTCGACCTTTCGTGCGATGGCCGGCGTGGCCAGAAGCTCGTAGGTGCGCCTTGGGGTGGATCCGCCGGCGAGCGCCACGTGAAAGACGCCGCGATCCCAGATCGCCTGTTTGGCCAGTCGCACGAACACCGAGGTGGCGTGCCGGGCCACCGCTTCCGCGTCGGAGAAACCGATGATTGAAGGGGGCATCCCAGGATCATAGACGCCTCGAACCCCGGGGCCGCGGCCTCCGCGACGGTCCCTGAGGGGGGGCGGGATAGAGTTCGGCGCATGCTCGAATCGATCGCCCTCATTTCCGTGGGTCTTCTCCTGCTCGGCGGCGGCGGCGAAGCTCTGCTCCGTGGCGCGGTGGGCCTTGCCACACTCCTGCGGCTCTCGCCCGCGGTCATCGGGCTGACCGTGGTGGCCGCCGGAACGTCGGTGCCGGAACTCTCGGTGAGTGTGATCGCGGGATTGCGGGGTCAAGCGGACATCGCGGTGGCGAACGCCGTGGGGTCTAACCTCTTCAATATTGGCTTCATTCTCGGGCTGTGCGCGATGGTGCGTCCCCTCGCCATCACCGGCAATACCATCAGGCTCGAGTATCCGGTGCTCGCCATCGTCACCTTGATGTGTCTCGCGGTTTCGCAGGATGGGGTCATCAACTGGCTGGATGGCACTCTGTTCATTACCGTCTACGTCGGCTTTACCGCCTACATGGTGACCCTGGTGAGACAGCAGGTGAACGCCCAGGAAAGCGCGGAACTTGGCGCGGAGGTGGCCGAACTGGGTGGGAAGGGCGCGCCCCGTCTGGGCCTGTTGATCGTGATGCTGACTGTCGGTGTCGTGTTGCTCGCCTTCGGCGCGCACGCCACGGTGACGGGGGCGGTGAACCTGGCCCGGCTGCTCGGCATGTCGGAGCGGGTGATCGGACTCACGATCGTGGCCGTGGGCACGTCGCTGCCGGAGATCGTGGCTTCCCTGATGTCGAGCTGGCGCGGCCGCGACGACATCGCCATCGGCAACGTCATCGGCTCGAATCTCTTCAATATCCTGGGCATCCTCGGACTGTCCTCGCTGGTGATTCCGATGCAGGTGCACCCGGCGATCGTGAGCAGCGACAACTGGTGGATGCTCGGCCTGACTCTTCTTCTCTTCCCGCTGATGTACACGGGCCGCAGCATTCGCCGGATTGAAGGCGCTCTGCTGATGGCCGTCTACCTCATCTACGTCGGCCTGTTGCTCCAGCGCGCGGCCTGAGCGCGCGGCTGACTAGAAGCTGATCCGCCAGGAGAGGGTGCCGAGGATTTCGATGGCTCTCGGGTCGAGCCCGAGATCGCGCCGGTTCGTTCGGGTGCTGTTGACGTGGAGCAACTCGGCGGTGAGTCGATGGCGGGCGTTCGGGCTGAACGTGTAAGCGAAGGTCCAGGCCTTGCCCGATTCGTCGTTCGCGTCTTCGATCACGAAATCGTCGCGATCCTGGACGCGGAACGCGTCGTAGCGGACAGTGGCGCGATGGCGGCCGTCCGCGGGAGCGAGCCACGAGGCGAGGACATAAAGAGATTGGAATCGCGCCGCAACCGCGTTTCGACGATCGGGCAACAGGCCCATGCGGGTCTCGCCGTCGAGCCCCTGGACCAACACCTCAACCGGGCCGAAGGAGCGCGCGGCTCCGGCCGCCCAGTATCCCGTCCGCCACGCGTATTGCTGCCCGTCGAACGCCCCGGGGTTGGCGGTCTTCGGCTGATACAAGACCTTGAGGCGGTAGCGCGTGTGGGTGATGGCGAGTCCCGATGACCAGGTCCACGTCTGATCGACTTCTCGCAGAGGCTGCACCTCGCGCGGCTGGTCGGGGAAGAGGTCGGCGCGCTTGAACGAGGCGAGATCGGGCAGGGGAAGGCGATCACCGAATCCGGCAACGCGATCATGCAGGGCGAAGCCGCGCCAGGCCAGCAGCGTTCCGTTCGGGTCGTTGCCGCGGGTGATCGCGCCGAACAGACGCGTCTGGGCCTCACCGATGCGCAAGCTCGGGCCGGCCTCGACCCCCAGGTTGCGGACCTCCTCGCCGATCCAGGCGTTGATGGCGGAGAAGCTGGTGGTGTAGGGAGACAGCCAGGCCGGGTCGATGTTCTCGAGAGAGACCGTGGGAAAGAACAGGCCGGCGCGGATGTCGAGGGCGATCGAATCCGTGAGCGCCGGGGCATAGCGGGCAATCGCCTCGACCAGGTCCACGCGTCGCTCGAAGTTGTGTTCGGCGTCGACATTCGCATGGACGCGGAGGGTCAGATCAGGCCGGGCTTCGAAGCGGCCGAGCACGGCGGCCTGCGCGAGGCTCGCCTCGACAGCCCGCGGCTCAGACCCGTAACGCGTTTTGCCGAGCCCCCCGTCGAGGAAGCTCTGCGCGACGGGAGTGGTGGCCACGCGCCCTTCGAGCACCACGTTGAACTTGAAACGATCGTCGGCCGAAGCGATGCGGGGGTTGAGGGGCGCCCCAGCGAGCAGGAGGCTCAGGAAAGCGAGTTTCGGGATCCCGGTTCTTGCGCGGTTCATCGGTTTTGTGACGTTCCTGCTCTATCCGCCCGAGTCCGCGGTTTCGGCCTCGGGGCCGGGCGGCGTGGCGTCGTCGAGATGATCGAGATAACCCTCGGGCAGGGCGACCTTCTGTGTGCCCGCGCTCTTGCCCCGGGCCACCCTGATCGCGGCTGGAGGAAACGGGGTTTGAGGGTCGACCACCGAAATCGTCTCTTTGAGCTGGTCGAGCGATTCGACCCGCATGAGAGCGTCACGCAACGGCGCGGAGCCGGGGAAACACTTGGTGTACCAGGCCGAGTGTTTGCGGAACGCGCGCATGCCCGGAAGTTCGCCCATGAAGGCGGCGAGGCCGCGGGCGTGCTTCATCATCGTGACCGAGATCTCGCCGAAGTTCGGTGGATCCAAAGGCTCGCGACCCGCGAACACATCGGCCAGGTCGCGGAAGAGCCACGGACGCCCGAGGCAGCCGCGCCCGACGACCACACCGTCGCACCCGGTCTGACGCATCATGCGGAGCGCATCGTGGGCTTCCCAGATGTCCCCATTCCCCAGCACGGGGATGGTGCGCACGACCTCCTTGAGCTGGGTGATGGCGGACCAGTCGGCCTCGCCATCGTAGAGCTGGGCCGCGGTTCGGGCGTGCAGGGCGATGGCCGCGCAGCCCTCTCCCTCGGCGATGCGCCCGGTTTCGCGGAAGGTCAGCAGGTCGTCGTTGATGCCCTTGCGGAACTTGATGGTGACCGGTGTGGCGCCCGCATTCTTCACAGCCGCGCTTACGATGCCGCGGAGCAGATTCGGTTTCAGGGGCAGGGCCGCACCGCCGCCTTTTGATGTCACCTTCCTCACCGGACAGCCGAAGTTCATGTCGATGTGATCGACCCGACCTTCGCTCACCAGCACGCGCACCGCCTCGCCTACGTAGTGCGGATCGACGCCGTACAACTGGAGCGACCGCACGGCCTCATCCGGGGCGAAGCTTGCGAGCAACTCGGTCTTCGGGTTGCCGTCGACGAGCGGCCTGGCCGTGATCATCTCGCTCACGTAGAGGCCGGCCCCGAACTCGCGACAGATCGAACGGAAAGGGGGATTGGTGACCCCGGCCATGGGGGCAAGCACCACGGGCGGGGCGACCTTGATCTTCCCGATGACGAGGGGCGCGAACTCTCCCGGGCGGGCCGGGGGAACCTCGCGGTTGAGGGACGAGACGTAGGCGGGGTTCAATGCGCGGGGGCGGAGGCAGGAAGCGCGGGCTCGATCCAGCCGCCGCCAAGGCAGACCTCTCCGTCGTAGAACACCGCGGCCTGACCGGGGGTGATGGCGCGCTGCGGTTCGTCGAAGGTGAGAGTCGCGCCGAGCCCCGTCTGATCCGGGGTGATGGTCACCGGCGCATCCTTGGCCCGGTAGCGGATCTTCGCGGTGGCGCGGATGGGCGTGCGCGGCGCTTCGAGGGAGAGCCAGTTCACGTCGCGCACCCGGGCGGTTGACGCAAGCAACGCCTCCTCGGGGCCCACGGTGACCTCGCGGGTCGAGGCGTCGATGCCGAGGACATAAAGAGGCACGGGCGAACCCACGCCGAGACCCTTGCGCTGGCCGACGGTGAACTTGTGCACGCCCGCGTGTTCGCCGACCCGGGCTCCGGTGCGATCCACGATCGCTCCGCCGCCCAGGGTGGCGTCCTTGCGGTTCTTTTCCACGAATCCCGCATAGTTGTCATCGGGGACGAAGCAGATCTCCTGGCTCTCGGGCTTGTCCGCAGTGGCCATCTGAAGACCGGCCGCGATCTTTCGGACTTCTGACTTGTGGAGGTGGCCGACCGGGAAGATGGCGGCGGTGAGCTGCTCCTGGGTGAGACCGAAGAGGAAGTAGGACTGGTCTTTGTCGGGGTCGGCCCCGCGCAGCAGCCGGAACCGGCCGGTCGTCGGATCCTGGTCCTTGCGCGCGTAATGCCCCGTGGCGACATGGTCGATGCCGAGGGCGCGGGTGCGGGCGAGCAGCGAGTCGAACTTCACCTCGGTGTTGCAGTTTGCGCAGGGCAGGGGAGTGCGGCCTTCGGCATAGTCCTTGACGAAAGGCTCGATGACGCCCTTGCGAAACGCGTCCTCGAGGTTCAGCACATAGTGAGGCAGCCCGAGCTGGGAGGCCACCCGCTTGGCGTCGTGCAGGTCATTGAGAGCGCAGCACCGCCCGAAGGACGAGGCGTGGCCCTCGGGTCGGCCCTCCGTCTGGTCGTGGAGCTGCATCGAGATCCCCACCACATCGTGGCCTTCCTGTTTGAGCAGAGCGGCCGCGACGCAGGAATCGACGCCTCCGGACATGGCAATGACTACGCGCATCCAGGCAGTTTATCGTGCGGCCGGCGTCCAGCAGTGCCAGGCAGCCGGCCGGTGGCCGTTCGAACTTTTGGATATCCATTATCGTTATTGATGGCAGAAGGCAAAGGAGAGCCCATGACATCGATGATTCCCGGGTACAAGACGTTCAAGGCGATCAAGTTCCTGATCACGGGGCCGATGATCCTCGGCATGCTCTTCGTCATCAACCTGATGACGTCGCCGGGGGTCTGGTGGATTCAGTGGCCGGCTCTCGGAATCGGCATCGCCTGGTTCATCAGCCTGATGCGGGTCATCCGCGCGGTGATTGTGGTCGGAGGCCTGGCCGCACTCGGGTACCTCGCCTACCGCTACTTCACGAAGCAGCCGGTCACGGTGCCTGCGCAAGTCGTCTAAGCGGCTACAATCCACCCTCGTTCCAAGGCGCGCCGACCAGCGGCGCGCCGTCTGCTTTTGACAAATCTTTGCACTGACGAGGGAAAAACCATGTCCATCCAGATCGGCGATCGCCTGCCCGAAGCCACCTTCACCACCATGACCACCGAGGGCCCCAGGCCGCTCACGTCCGCGGAGGTCTTTTCGGGCAAGAAGGTCGTCCTGTTCTCGGTTCCGGGCGCCTTCACTCCCACCTGCTCCAAGCAGCACCTGCCGGGCTACGTGAAGCAGGCGGACGAGCTGAAGGGAAAGGGTGTTGACTCCATCGTTTGTCTCGCAGTCAATGATGTCTTCGTGATGGATGCCTGGTCGAAGTCTCAGGGCGCCGACGGCAAGGTAGTGATGCTGGCCGATGGCAACGCCGATTTCACCAAGAAGATCGGCCTCGAACTGGACGCCTCGAAGCACGGCATGGGCACGCGCTCGCAGCGCTTCTCGCTGATCGCCGAGGACGGTGTGGTGAAGAGCCTCAACATCGAAGCGCCGGGCAAGTTCGAAGTTTCGAGCTGCGAATACACCGCTTCGAAGCTGTAGTTCGAAGCCCCGGCCTCCTCCCTGAGAACCTCCTGAAAGATCCATGACCCGAACCTCGAAGCGTCGCATTCTCGCCACCGGTGTTGTCCTTGCCCTGGCCTTCTCCGCCGTCCCGTACTCCATCGCCCAGGGCAAGGGCGGCGGTGCGGCCTCGATCAATGCGGCCGATCTCAAGGCCTGGCTCACCCAGATTTCCTCGGATGAGTTCGAGGGTCGGGCCACTTTCAGCGAAGGCCTCGGTCTGGCCGCGTCCTACATCGCCTCCGAACTGAAGGCGATGGGGGTGAAGCCGGGGGGCGACCGCGGGTCTTACTTCCAGCGCGTGGCCGTGCTTGGAGTCAAGGCGACGAGCCGCAACACCGTCACGGTAACCGTGAACGGCGAAACCCGGACCTTCAAGGATGGCGAAGGCATCACGCTTCCGAAGAACGCCGGGGCAAAGCGGACCTTCACCACGAACGAGGTGGAGTTCGTGGGCTACGGCGCCACCTTGCCCCCGCTCAAGGTGGATGACTATGCCGGCCGCAACGTCGCCGGCAAGGTGGTGGTGTTCCTTGGACCGCTGGGCCCGAAGGGCGCGGAGGCTCGGGAAACGCGGCGACTGCTCGGCGGCCGGCCCCGTTACGCCACCGACGTGATGAACGCGGTGGCGAGCATCGGCCCTGTCCCCCCGCCCCCGCCGGGCGCCCCCGCAGCTCCCCCGGCCGCGACGCCTTCTCCTGCGCCCGCTGCGGCGGCCCCTCCCGCCATGGGCGGATTCGGCCCCCGTGCGCCGCTTCCGACCCCCGACTTCACCACCGTCGAACGCCTGGACAAGGCGCTGCCGCCGGTGGTCTCGGCTCGGGATGAGTTCTTCGAGTTCCTCTTCAGCGGATCCTCAGTGCCTTACTCCGAACTCAAGGACAAGGCGTCCAGGCAGGAACCGCTCCCTGAGGTCTCGCTCAAGGGCGTGAGCATCACCTTCGGCATCGATGTCGACTATGAGGTGGTGCGAACGCAGTTCACCCGCAACGTCGTCGGCATCGTTGAAGGCGGGGATGCGAAGCTCAAGGACACCTACGTCGCCTTCGGTGCGCATTACGACCACGTGGGCTACGCCGAAGGCGAACTCGAGGACACGCCGGTCACGGAGATGACGCCGGATGGCAAACGACGCCTGGGCGCGGTGGGTCGGGTCAAGCCCGGGGCGGCCGCGGATCGCATCTGGAACGGCGCGGACGACGACGGCTCCGGCACGGTGACCCTGCTCTCGCTGGCCAAAGCTTTCGCTACCGGAGCGAAGACGAAGCGGTCCGCCATCTTCATCTGGCACACCGGCGAGGAACGCGGCCTTTGGGGCTCGCGCTACTTCGCGGACCATCCCACCGTTCCCATGGAGAAGATCGTGGCCGTCCTCAACATGGACATGGTCGGCCGGAACAACCAGGACAAGGCAGAGGAATCGAACACCGTGTACCTGGTTGGCTCAGATCGCATCAGCACGGAGCTTCACAACATCAGCGAGGACGCGAACACGGCTGCGCAGCCGTCGATGAAGATCGACTACATCATGAACGATCCTGCCGATGTGGAGCAGGTCTATTACCGTTCCGACCACTACCCTTATGCCGCGAAGGGCATCCCCATCATCTTCTACACCACGGGATTACACGGGGATTACCACGCCAACACCGACAGCGTCGACGCGATCGCCTTCGACAAGATGGTTCGAATCAGCCATCTGATGCACGAAACCGGCCGCCGCGTGGCCAACCTCGACCATGCCCCGGTGCGCGACAACAAGGGCCCGCGGGCGGGCAAAGGCAGCAAAGGGAAGCTGTAGCGGCTAGACAGCCTCGCGGTATGACGCCTGGGCGGCCTCGTACAGGTCGCCCAGAGGGCGGTTGTCACACATTGAACTTGAACAGCATGACGTCGCCGTCCGCCACGACGTAGGTCTTGCCTTCCATCCGGTACAGGCCCTTCTCGCGGGCGACGGCGATGGATCCGCAGTCGATGAGGTCCTTGTAGGCCACGGTTTCGGCCTTGATGAAGCCGCGCTCGAAGTCGGAATGGATCACTCCCGCGGCTTTGGGCGCGGTATCGCCGATGTGGATGGTCCAGGCCCGGACTTCTTTTTCGCCCGCGGTGAAGTACGTCTGCAAGCCGAGGAGGTGGTAGGTGGCGCGGATGAGCGGACCCATGCCGCTTTCGTTCACCCCGAGGTCCTTGAGGAACTCTGAGGCCTCCTCGTCGGAGAGGTCGATGAGGTCGCTCTCGATCTGCGCGCTCACCACCACCGCCTCGCAGGAGAGATGGGCGCCCACGTATTCGCGGACCTTCAGCACGTAGGGGTTGGCGTCGGCGGTGGCGAGATCGGTGTCCTTGACGTTGCAGGCGAAGATGGTGGGCTTGTCGGAGAGGAGGAAGAAGGTGTTCGCGATGACCTTTTCGTCCTTGGTCAGCTCCACGGTCAGCGCGGGCTTCCCGGCGTCGAGTGAGCCTTCGATCTTCGCGAGCACGGCGTCCTCGGCCGCAGCCACCTTGTCGCCGCGTTTCACTTCGCGCGCGATCCTCTCCCGCTTCCTCTTGACGGTGTCGAGGTCCGCGAGCATCAGCTCGGTGTTGATCACCTCGATGTCGCGCACGGGGTCGACTGAGCCCGCCACGTGCAGCACATCCTCGTCCTCGAAGCAGCGCACGACCTGGACGATGGCATCGACCTCACGGATGTGGGTGAGGAACTTATTGCCCAATCCTTCGCCCTGGCTTGCTCCCTTGACGAGCCCGGCGATATCGACGAACTCGATGGCGGCGGGGATGACCACATTCGTGCCCGCGATCTTCTGGAGCACGGCGAGGCGCGCGTCGGGCACGGTGACCATGCCCACGTTGGGGTCGATGGTACAGAAAGGGTAGTTCGCCGCTTCCGCCTTGCGATTGCGGGTCACCGCGTTGAAGAGGGTGGACTTGCCGACGTTGGGCAGACCGACGATTCCGGCTCTGAGCATCCATACAGGATATCGCGTTTGCCCCGCTGTCGTGCGTGCGCGGCGCTCTATGCTCGTGCCCATGTCGAGTTCGCCCCGCCTTCGCTTTGGTGTTCTAAGCACCGCCAACATCGGCCGAAACCGTGTCAATCCAGCGCTTCGCGCGTCCCGGAACGCCGAACTCGTGGCCGTGGCCAGCCGGGACGCGGCGCGCGCCCGGGAGTTTGCCGAGCAGACGTCGATCCCGCGCCACTATGGGTCCTATGAGGCGCTGCTCGACGATCCCGAGATCGAGGCGGTCTACGTTCCGCTGCCGAACTCGATGCACAAGGAGTGGACGATCCGGGCCGCGGAGAAAGGGAAACACGTCCTGTGCGAAAAGCCCCTTGCCACCACCGCCGGGGACGCGAGAGAGATGAAGGCGGCGGCGAAGGCGAGCGGCGTCGTCCTCATGGAGGCCTTCATGTACCGGTTCCATCCGCGGACCCGCAGGCTGCTTGAGCTGGCCGCCGGTCCGGAGGCGGGGGAGATCAAGGTGGTGCGCAGCGCCTTCACCTTCAAGCTGCTGCGAGAGGGCAACTATCGTTTCTCTCCCGAACTTGGTGGAGGCGCGCTCCTCGACCTTGGGTGCTACTGCGTGGACGCCGGCCGATTGCTCGCCCGGTCCGAACCGGTCGAGGCCCAGGCCTTCGCGGAGTGGAGTCAGAAGGGCGTCGATATGCAGCTCGTGGGCAGTCTGCGTTTCGAGAACGGCGTGGTCGCGCAGTTCGACTGTTCGTTTCTGCTCGAGCGCCGCGAATTCGTGGAGGCGGCGGGTCGGGACGGCGCGTTCCTATCGCCCTCCGAGACCTTCGCGTGCACCCTCGGGGAGACGGAGATCGTGGAGCGCCATGGCCTCGACCCCGCGATTCGCCATGGGGTGAACGGCGACGACCACTACCGTTTGATGGTGGAGCACTTCGCCGATGTGGTTCGCGGCGCGGCCTCGCCCCGTCACCACATCGACGAATCGATCACCAACCTCGCCGCGATCGAGGCTCTTTACGAGTCAGCGCGATCGGGCGGTCGTCCGGTGTCGGTAAAGCGTTTGCCGTCTGCGCCTTAGAGCCAGTTGGCGGCCATGTCGCCAAGCACGGGGAGACGGAATTCCTCGTTGTTGTTGGCCTTGATCATCAGAAAGATCTGCGCCCCCAGGAAGGCCACGCCGACCACGAAGCTGAGGAGCCAAATCAGCGTGCCCAGGACACCCATGACCAACGACGCCACGATGGCGGCGACCTGCATGGCGACGGCGACGACGAGCCACACGCCGTGGAGGATCAGGCTTTGGAAGGCGTGGAACCTGACGAGCCGGTTCTCCTTCTCGACGATGGCGGCGACGACGGAGAACACGAAGCCGATGCAGCAGGGAGTATTGCAGAGGAGGGCCGCGACGTTCGGGGCCATGCCGAGTTTGGTTTCGTTGTTGCTCATGGCGCGGATGCTAGCAAATCTAATTCCGGCCGACCGGCACGGTCTCGTCCCCTCCAGGCACTACGCCTTTTCCGATGTACTGAGGCCAGATCAGCGCGGAGGATTTGCCCGCCTTGACCGAGGGGATCTGGGCGAAGGTCGCCAAAAGCGCCGGAGTATCGGTTGATCGACAAAACAGAACCTCCGCCGTTGCCCCTCCCTCGAGGGTGTACCAGGCGCCAACCACTCCCCGGTCCAGGAGGCCGCGCAGGTAGGCGTGGTCGGCGCGGGTCTCGGCCGTGGTGAGGGCGGCGGCGGGTCGGGTGATCTGGATGATCCGCACTTCCTCGATTCCGCTCGGGTCGATTCCCTCGCTGCGAAGCGCCCGCTGGACCATGGCTTTCTCCGCGTTAAGAGTCATGTACCCCTCGCGCACGTAGTCGTCGGCCTGGAAATACCCGACGTATTCCTCCGGGGTGTTGGCCTTGACCACCACGATCCCGCGCTTGGTTTTCGCCGGGTCGGCCAGCGGCCCCGCGGCGAAAAGCTTCTTCTCGGCGTGGAGTTTCCCGAAGTTCGCGATGTGGCCCATCTGCATCTTCATGACCGCCTCCTTGTCGTCCGGGGTCTCCTTTCCAGTCTCCAGAAAGATGAACCACGTGGCGCGGGTGTCCGGCATCTCCTGGGCGGTTGCGATGTTGGGAGCGAAGACCAGGCCGAGCAGGCCGAGCGTGAAGATAAGAGGTGGCTTCATGGCGGAGAACTTAGCAAGTCGCCGGCGGATCCGCCCTTATGCTCCCGGTCGTGCAGTTACTTTCGGATTTGAAGCACGCGGTGCGGGGCTTTCTCAAGAGTCCGGTCTCCACCGGGGCCGCGGTGCTGTCGATCGCCATCGGCATCGGCGCCAACACCGCGATCTTCAGCGTCGCGAACGCGGTGCTGCTGCAGCCCTTGCCCTACGCCCACGCGGAGCGTCTGGTCATCCTGTGGAACCGGTCGCCCGGTCTCAACATCGCAGAGGATTGGTTCTCCACCGCGCAATACTTCGATGTCCGGAACGGTCACCACGGCTTCGAGGAAGTAGCGGTGGCCATCGGCGCCAATCAGAATCTCACCGGACCCTTCGAACCCGAGCGGGTGGGTGTGCTGCGCGTCTCCTCCAACCTCCTCCCCATGCTCGGTGTCCGGCCGATTCTTGGCCGACTCTTCGTCGCCGAAGACGATGTCCCGGGGCGAGCGGGAACCGCCCTCCTGAGCCACGGCGCGTGGACTCGCCGTTACGGAAAGGACCCGGCGGTCCTTGGACGCGCCATCGTGCTGAACGGCGAGCCCCACGAGGTGGTGGGTGTGCTGCCCGAGCACTTCTCGTTGCCTCGGGAAGTCCTGCCCACCCTGGGCACGGCTGAGGATGGCGAGATGTTCCTCCCCCTTCCGCTCGCCCCGACGGCCGTCACGAATCGAGGGCAGGAGGACTACAACATCATCGCCCGCCTCAAGCCAGGGGTGAGCGCGGCCGCGGCTCAGGTCGAGATGGATGCCATTACGGCCCGACTGCGCGCCGAGCATCCCGAGGTCTATCCGGCGAACGGCGGCCTGACCTTCGGCATCGTGCC
>JAGNNV010000292.1 GCA_017990495.1 Vicinamibacteria bacterium | reverse complement strand
TCGGCGTGTGGCTCAGAGATGATGTCGGCGTCGACGAAAGCCTCGTGCAGCGCCTTGGCCCGAACCGAGACTTCGGCCCCGATGTCGAAGACTTCGCCGAAGGCGATGCGGCGATGCGCGCCAGTCTGAACGATGCGGCCGGGTTCCACGAGGGCGGTGGCGACATACGTGGGTCCGGCGAGGACTCGCGCTTCTCCCACCGCCTCAGCCAGGGCGTAGGGACTCGAGACGCCATTCTGCAGGCTCAGGACAAAGGCATCTTTCGATCCTTGTTCAATAAGCCGCTTCACCAGGGGAATCGCGGTGTCGTTGTCGTAGGTCTTGGTGGCGAGCAGGACCACCTCGACATCGCGCACGTCGTCGGCCGACTCCTCGGCTCGAGGCCGCACCTGAAAGTCGCCCAGCGCGGCGCTCACAATGGTCATGCCTCTCTCGCGCAGGGCTGCGAGATTCCGTCCGCGCGCTATCAGCGTGACGTCGTGCCCCGCGCGCTGGAGCTTCGCTCCGTAGTAGCCGCCCACGGCCCCTGAACCGACCACTGCAAATCGCATGACGCGATTCTCTCAGGCCGCGCGCGGCGGCGACAGCGGAGGGACTACTTCTTGAAGGCGATCACGCCAAGGAACGCCGCCTTGGTGAGCCGCGAGCCCCAGCGCGCGATTCGCGAACGCGGCCTGAAGTACCGCCACGTGTCGAACGCGGCCGGCGCAAGAATCAGCGCACCGATCAACCGCTCATCGGTCGCTGTAGCGTCGGCGACTCCGCGGGTGTCGCGTTCGAAGGGGCCGTACCGGGAGAAGGCGGCCCCGGCATAGGCGGCCGACGTCGCGACGTGAAAGGCGAGCAGACCCTTGCCGAAGGCGGAGGGGCTTTCGTCGAGGCCTCGTCGCGAGAGCACGATCTCTGAAACAACATGCTGCGACAGGAAGCCGGCGCCTGAGACCAGCGCCTCGCGACGGGGGGGCAAGTTGCCGCGGTGGGTGATCGCGAAGAAGGGGATCGGCCCGAAGCTCACGCCCTTGAGGCGCGGGTCGGCGTCGAATGCGATGTCGAGGGCGAGATGCGAGCCCTCATGGATCGCGAAACCCGACACCGCTCCCGCGAGGAAGGGTTTCCAGAAGCCTCCGGCCTGCGCGGCGGAAGCGGGCAGAATCAGCAGGGCGGCAAGCGCCGCCGTGACGGCCTTAGTCAATGACGAAGGTGACGAGCATGTTCACCTGGTACGAGATGATCTTGCCCTTCTTGATCTCGACCTTCTGTTCCTTGATCCAGGCGGAGGTGACGCCGCGCAGGGTCTTGGTGGCGCGGTTGATGCCAACCTGAAGAGCGTCTTCGAAGCTCTTGGCGGAACGGGCGGTGATCTCGGTGACGCGGGCGACTGAATTCATGGTGTTCTCCTCGGTGGACGCCGCTCTGGCGCCTTAGCCGCGGGACTTCCACGTTCCTCGGAGTGAGGCGGCGGAAGGTCCGGACCGGGCGAATTGTAGACCGCGGACCCGCCGGCCCTGTGTTCGCTGCCGAACACAGGGCCGGCGAACGTGATCAGGCCTGTTCGGTGTCGCCTTTCGGCCCGAAGAGACGCTTCAGACCCGCGGCCAGGGCTACGAGACCAATGATGACGAACTTCTTTCCCGCGACCAGAAGGCCGACCAGCATCTTGAAGAGGCCGACCTTGGTCGCCGCCTTTCCGGCGATCAGCGCTCCGATGCCGTAGGCCGCGATCTGATCCGTGTCCGGAGAGAAATCGGCATAGCGATGCCCGGGCTGGAAATCGACAAGGGCCAGGATCTCGGGTGTGGCGGCCTGGACTTCGGCAAGCTGATTCATGCCCGCCACCGCGTTCAGCACAAGCACGCCGCGACGTCCGAGGATGCGGATGTTGTAGTTGAGGGTATTGGCCTCGGAGCCCGCGAAGCGAAGCTCCTTCGCCCAGTACAACTTCTTGGCTGCCTTGTCGTAGCGAGGCGGAGTGGCCCAGCCAACCAGGTCCACGGCGCCGTAGCCCGCCTTCTTCCGCTCTTCGTTGGCGGCGTCGGTGTCCTGCTGCATCTCCTTAAGGAGGTCTGTGTAGTTGATCTGGTCGGCGTCGTCGTCCTTGACGAACCCCTCCTCCTCGAAGGTCAGGATGATGCCCCAGCCCTCTTCGGTGTCCGGGTCCTTTTCCGCCGGAATCAGCATGCCGAGGGGCGCGTCACCCTTGGGGTTTCCCCAGAGGTCGACGAGGACCTTCTGAGAATCCTCGGGCCCGAGGTACCGGAACGTGGACGGCACCTTGAGCCGGGCCAGACCCCCGCCGATGGTGATTTCGCCCTGTGTGTAATTGAGTTTCAGCCCCGCGGAAGGCGGGGGCGCGGGAGGCGCCTGAGCCGAAACCAGAGTGGATGCGCACGTCAGCGCGCACAGAGAAACCGCCGCCCCGAACCTCTTCATCGCGATGCCCTCCTTTAAGGGTCAACAAAAGTCGCGGGCATGTTACGCCCCGTTGGCTCGCTCGAATCGAGGTAAGCACTCGCGTGGCCCTGTCGCTCGGACACCAACTCAATCCCTCGAACGCCCCTATGGCGTCGACCACCACCGGTTGCGTAGGCGGCTTCTGCGCACTTCTCTGCCGCGATCCTTGACGTCTCTTCTCAGCGCACTTATAGTCCGCCCGCTTTCCTGAATACGTTCGGCGCACGCGACGAGACGCCTGAAACCCAACCCCGCCAACCGATACCAGAAGTCACCAAGAACCTGATGACGCCCCTCGCAGCCACCTCGAGCCTGCCCGCGTATTTCCCGGTCGTGATGCTGTTTCTGGCCGCGCTTGGCTTCGCGCTGTTCAACGTCATCCTCTCCCAGCTTCTGGGCCGCCCGCGCCCGAATGCCGCGAAGAGCGCCGTGTACGAGTGCGGCGTGCCATCAGTGGCGAAACTTTCCGAGCGCTTCCCGATCAAGTTTTATCTGGTCGCGATGCTCTTCATCCTCTTCGACGTCGATGCCGCGTTCCTTTATCCCTGGGCTCTCGTGTTCAAGGAACTGGGGATGTTCGGCTTCGTCGAGATGATGGTCTTCATCGGTCTGCTCGGATCAGGCTTCGCGTACGCGTGGAAATCGGGCGCCCTCGAGTGGTAGACGGGAACACCCGCGTCCGCTTCCCGCGAGTCGAATAAAGCAAAACCTCATGCCCTTTACCCCAGAGAATCGCCGGAAACTCGACGCCACGATCGGGAAATATCCGGTCAAGCGCTCGGCGCTTCTCCCCGCGCTGCGCCTCGCCCAGGAGCAGGACGGCTACATCAGCGCGGAGGCCATGGCGGAGATCGCCGAGATCCTCGGCCTCTCCACGGCTCAGGTTCACGACACCGCCTCCTTCTATACGATGTTCGCCCTCAAGCCCGAGGGGAAGACGCTCATCGAGGTCTGCACCACGCTTTCGTGCGCTCTGGGCGGCTCTGAAGGCCTGATGAAGCGGACGTGCAGCAAGCTTGGGATCAAACCGGGCGAGACCACGGCCGACGGCAAGTTCACGGTGAAGCCGGTCGAGTGCCTCGCGGGCTGCGGCGGCGCGCCCGCGGTGCAGGTGAACGGCGAATGGCTCGAAAACGCCACCGACCAGGACATGGATCGTGTCATCGCCGGGGAGACGGTGTACCGGCCGTTCGACTGGCCCAAGAGCCCGGGCGAACCGATCCTCTTCAAGAACGTGTGGACCGCGGGTTCCCAGTCCATCGACGTCTATAAGAAGAGCGGGGGCTACGCGAATCTCAAGAAGTACCTCGAGATGCCGCCCGACCACATCGTCGACGAGGTGAAGAAGTCCGGCCTGCGCGGCCGTGGGGGAGCCGGTTTCCCGACCGGCCTCAAGTGGACGTTCCTGCCCAAGGATTCGCCCAAGCCCCGCTACCTCTGCGTGAACGCCGACGAGTCCGAGCCCGGCACCTACAAAGACCGCGTGATCATCGAGAAGGATCCGCATCAGCTGATCGAAGCCTCGATCGTTTCGGCCCACGCCATCCGCTCGAAGAGCTGCTACATCTACATCCGCGGTGAGTTCCAGGAGGGCGCCCGCACCCTCAACAAGGCGCTCGAAGAGGCCTACGCCGCCGGTTACGTCGGCAAGAACATCCTCGGCACGGGTATCGACATCGAGGTCGTCGTCCATCGCGGCGCCGGTTCGTACGAGTGCGGGGAAGAGACCGCTTTGCTCGAGAGTCTCGAAGGCAAGCGCGGCCAGCCTCGCCTCAAGCCGCCCTTTCCCGCGGTGGCCGGCCTTTACGGCTGTCCGACCATCGTCAACAACGTCGAGACCCTCTGCAACGTTCTGCCCATTCTCGAACGCGGGGCCGAGTGGTTCGCGTCGCTCGGTCCGGAGAAGAACGGCGGTCCCAAGCTTTATTCGATCTCGGGCGACGTCAAGCGCCCGGGCAGCTACGAGGCTCACCTCGGTCGCATCACCCTGCGTCAGCTGGTCTACGACTACGCGGGCGGCCCCCGCGATGGTCGCAAGATCCGCGCGGTCATCCCCGGCGGCTCGTCGGTCCCCATCCT
>JAGNNV010000291.1 GCA_017990495.1 Vicinamibacteria bacterium | reverse complement strand
ATTCCCGATTCGCGTGATGGGGAACCCGAGGACGAGGACTGCCTTCACTCGCGGATCGGTGGCCGCGACCTTCGCCGCCATGGCGGAGCCGAACGAGAAGCCTCCGAGGATCAGGGGCGCTCCAGGAAACCGTTGCTCCATCTCCGACAGGGCCGCTCGCGCATCGGCCTGCTCCCCGATTCCTTGATCGTGCACACCCTCGCTCCGGCCCACCCCTCGGAAGTTGAAACGCAGGACCGCGATCCCGTGCGACTGAAGCGATTTGGCGGCGCGGAAAATCACCTTGAAGTGCATCATGCCGCCGTGCAGGGGATGGGCGTGACAGATAACCGCGGCGGCCCGGACCTTGATGCCTTCGGCGGGAAGATTGAGAATCGCCTCCAGCCGACCCGCGGGTCCTGCGATGTCGAAGGTCTCCGTCTCCCGGAAACTCATCGTCCGCAGCCCTTGGTCAATCGCCCTCGGGGAGGTTGACGGTGGCGTCGGGTCCGCTCAGTTCCAGGCCGCAGTCGGGACAGGTGCCGCTGAACTTCTCGGGGAGGCGGGTTTCGCAGGCCGGGCAGTTCGAGTATCGGCCCGCGGCGGCATCGAAGCCGGCCACGGGTGCGTCGTCCGCGTCGACGGCGGCGCCATGAAGCGCCGCCTGAGCCTCGGCCAGAGTGTCCGGACGGATCAGCAGGAGATATCGGCCGTTCTGCACGAGAACGCGCGAGGCGAGCCGGATGTCGGCGAACGCCGCCACCGCGGGCTCGAGGTCGCTCAAGGCATCGAACGTCCGCACGGGCAAAAGGCTGGAGGCGGGCAGGGCGTCAAGAGCGGTGCGCCATTGGTCCTCCGCCGGACCCACCGCCTCGCCCCCTTCCGCCCCGCGGGCTCCGAGGCCTTCCCTTTGAAGAATGAGTTCGCCCCCGCAGTCGGAGCAGATGGTGATCTCCGGTCGGAACTCATCGTCGCAGACCGGACAGTAGCGAACCATTTCCATAGGTGCCGAAGGTTAGCAAACCCAAAAAAGAACCGCTCCGGGGTTCAGTGAGCGCGGGCGGGCGCTGTGGCTGAACCGCCGGAGCGGTGGACGTTGAAAGGAGACCAGGCCTGGAGTTGCCGGCTCAGGCAGCGTTCCGAATGTAGAACTGACTAGCGTTCTTTGGCTGCGGTTTGGTCTCGGTGGGCTGAAGGACGACCTTGCGGGCGCCCATCGCGCGGGCCTTCCGGGCAGTGGCCTTGAGCAAGGCCCTCTCCGCGGCCCGCCGGTGGGAACCTTCAGTCACGATGAATTCGTCAAGGCTTGCCAGTGTGCCACCCAGCCCAAGCTGCGGGCGGAAGGAAAGTGCGGCAAGACCCACCAGTTTGCCTTCGGATTCAGCCACGCGGACCAGAAAGTCGGGGTCGTTGAGAGTCTTCCGGAACGTATTGGCAAAGCCGAGCGGCTCCGGGAAATATCCCTTCTGTTCGAGCAGAGTGAGGATACCGACACCGTCGGACAAGAATGCAGGGCGAACGCTAACGGGCATGGGTGAGTACTCCTTTCAGTTGGCGGCGACTGTGTCAATCGAGACACATTCGTGAGGATGTACAGTCCGCCGGGCCATCCTCAATTCACATTCTAGCAAAGTTGATGCCATCCGTTCCTCAGGAGACCTGCACGATCGGAAGCGAAAGGCGTTTGGCACGCTCGGACGGAGCGACACCGTTTTCCTCGACCAGCAAGTCGGCAAGTGTGAGGCGGCTGAGTACATCGTCCACAGCCCTTTGGACGAGCCTCCATACCGAACGGACGGAGCAGTCTGAGTTATGGCCACAACCCCGTGTGGCGCTGGAGTGACGACCGCAAAACCCTGCGTCGAAGATCCGCCCCCCCAGGCACGCAAGTGCATCACCCACATTGATTTGAACGGCGGGGCGAGACAGCGCGTAGCCCCCGGACTGCCCACGGAGGGCGACGACGAAACCGCCTCTTTTGAGAACGCGGAGCAACTTCGCCACATTCGGACCAGAAATGCGCTCACTCTCGGCAATTTGTGGAATGGTGAGAGACGACCCGGACTGGGCGCGGGCCAGCGTAAGCAGGCAGCGGAGCCCGTACTCCTCCTGGGCAGATAGCTTCATCGACGGCTTCTCACATCAGTCCCAGTTGAAGACGGGCCGCGTCGCTCATAAGTTCCTGGGTCCAGGGCGGATCAAAAGTCACGTCGACGTCCGCCTGGACCACGTGTGGTAACTCATTGACTTTGCGAATGATGTCCTGCTTGAGAACGTCGCCCATCCCACAGCCGGGGGCGGTGAGGGCGAAACGGACCGAAACTCTCTTGCCCGCGGGCAGACCGTCCTCCGGCCCCACCTCGGCCACATTCACCGAATAGACGAGGCCAAGGTCAACGATATTCACCGGTATTTCGGGGTCGTAGCAGGTTTTCAGTCGGTCCCACACCACCTGGTCGAGGGGGCGTTCGCCGATTTCTTCCTCCGTCGGGGCGGCGTCCACCTTTTCGCCGATGGCGTCGGCGTCCCGGGCATCGATCCGCACCATGTATCCCATTTCGGTGACACATGTGTGGGATCCGCCCAGTGACTGGGTGAGGTAGACGGTTTCGCCCGCCTTCAACTCGTGCGGGGTTCCGTAGGGGACAAGCGCTCCGAAGATGTCGCGGGAGACGGTTCGTGGTTCTCGCATCGGCTATTCGGTGCTCACAGGTTTGGGGGCTTTGCCTTCGCCCTCGGTCAGGGCCGCCTTGAGGGCATGCCAGGCAAGAGTGGCGCACTTCACGCGCGCGGGGAACTCGGCTACGCCCGAGAAGACGGAGAGTTTGCCGAGGTCGGCCACGGCGCGATGCGAGGCTTCATCGGGCGGAGCGGTGATCATGTCGTGGAAGAGGCCGAAGGTGGCGAGTGCTTCGTCGCGCGTCTTCCCCTTCACGAAGTCGGTCATGATCGACGCCGAGGCGGTGGAGATGGAGCAGCCCTGTCCGACGTAGGCGGCGTCCTCGATCTTCCTTCCCTCCGCGTCCATGGTGAGATAGAGGGTGCCCTTGTCGCCGCAGAGCGGGTTGTAGGCGGGTTGGGTGAAGGTCGCCCCCTCGATCACTCGCGCGTTCCGCGGCTTCTTCCCGTGGTCGAGGATCACGTCCTGATACAGATCGCGAAGATCCGAACTCACGCGAACATCTCCTGCACCTTGCGGAGGCCGCGCACCAGGACATCGATGTCCTCGCGCGTGTTGTAGACGCCGAGCGAGGCGCGGATGGTGGCGGGCAAACCAAAGCGGTCCATGACCGGTTGTGCGCAATGATGGCCGGTGCGGACGGCCACGCCTTCGTAGTCGAGGATCGAGCCGGCATCGTGCGGATGCACGCCCTCGATGACGAACGAGAGCACCGACGTCTTGTTCGCGGCGGTCCCGATCAGCCGAACCCCGGGGATCGAAGACAAGGCGCCCGTGCCGTAAGCCAGCAGGTCGCGCTCGGCCGCGGCCACTGAGGCCATGCCCAGGCCGGTCAGGTAGTCGACGGCCGCCCCGAAGGCGATGGCGCCCGCGATATCCGGGGTTCCGGCTTCGAACTTGAAGGGGACCTCGTTGTAGGTGGTCTTCTCGAAGGTGACGGAGAGGATCATGTCGCCGCCGCCTTGCCACGGAGGCATGGCGTCGAGCAGAGTCTTGCGTCCCCACAGAGCGCCCATGCCGGAGGGGCCGTACATCTTGTGGGCGGAAAAACAGTAGAAGTCGCAGCCGATGGCCTTCACGTCGACCGGCATGTGGGGCACGCCCTGAGCACCGTCGACGAGGACCACCGCGTTGTCGGCGCGGGCGCGGGTGAGTTCCGTCATGGCCGCGACGTCGTTGATGGTGCCGAGGGCGTTGCTCACGTGAGCCACGGCCACGATCTTCGTGCGCGACGAGAGCAGGGCTTCGAAGGCGGCCATGTCGACTTCGCCCGCATCGTTGATGGGGGCGACCACGAGCTTCGCCTTCTTCTCCTCGCACAACATCTGCCAGGGCACGATGTTTGCGTGGTGCTCGAGAGTGGTAATGAGGATCTCGTCGCCTTCGGTGACGTTCATCCGACCCCAGGTCTGGGCCACGAGGTTGATGGCCTCGGTGGTCCCGCGCAGGAAGATCAACTCCTTGGGCGAGGGCGCGCCGATGAAGGCCGCCACCTTGACCCGCGCCTTTTCGTAGGCCTCGCTCGCGCGCATCGAAAGGTCGTGAACGCCGCGGTGCACGTTCGCGTACGCGCGCTCATAGACGTGCCGTTCGGCGTCGATCACCACCTGTGGCTTCTGGGCCGAGGCCGCCGAATCCAGATACACCAGAGGCTGGTTGTGCACCTGGGTAGCGAGGATGGGGAAATCGGCGCGGATCGTGGCCAAATCGAGGGGGGCGGGGGCGACCGACGCAGGCTCGCCCGCGCCCGGTCGCACCACCGCCGCGGCGGTCAGCGTCTTCATGCTGCGACTCCGAGTTGTTCGAGGCTCGGCGCGACCTGGCTCTCGACCCGCGCGCGCGTGCCGCTCGCCGACCCCCGGGACAGGCGTTCCCCCGGGGAGGC
>JAGNNV010000063.1 GCA_017990495.1 Vicinamibacteria bacterium | reverse complement strand
ATGTTCTTGCCGGTGGACAGGTCCATCACCGTGTCGGCGCCCCACTTGGTCGACCAGCGCATCTTCTCCACTTCCTCTTCGATCGAGGAGGCGATCGCGGAGTTGCCGAGGTTGGCGTTGATCTTCACCAGGAAGTTGCGGCCGATGGCCATCGGCTCGCTCTCGGGGTGATTGATGTTGTTGGGGATGATGGCGCGGCCGCGGGCGATCTCGTCGCGCACGAACTCCGGGGTGACGTGGCGGGGGATCGACGCGCCGAACGACTCGCCCTTGTGCTGGAAGCGGATGTTGCTGCGGTCGGGCGACGATTCGAACGCCCCCTCGCGGCCCATGTTTTCGCGCAGGGCCACGAACTCCATCTCCGGCGTCACGATGCCCTTGCGGGCGTAATGCATCTGGGTGACGCGCGCGCCGGGCTTTCCCCGCAACACACGCCGCGGCGTCTTCGGGAAGAACTCGAGCTTGCCTTCGGCCTTCAACTTCTCGAGACGCGCCTGTTCCTCAACCGAGTTCCGGTAGCCGTTGTCCTCGGGACGGGTCATCCGGCCGTCGATCTCCTCGACGTCGTTGCGTTCGAGAATCCAGTGGCGGCGGTAGCTCGGCAAGCCCTCGCGCACATCGCCCTTGAACGTGGGATCACCCCAGGGGCCGCTCGCGTCGTAGAGGCGCACCGTCTCGTTCTCCTCGGCGCGGCCGAAACGGTCGCGAGTGGGATGAGGGGTGATCTCGCGGAAGGGCACGCGCACTCCGCGCGGGCCATCGACGAAAACCCTGCGCGAGCGAAGGGGCAAAAGAGAAGACTTGGGCTGGGTCGACATGTTCGTTGGTGGCGCTCAGGAAATGCGGCGGGAGAGAAGCAGGAAGGTGAGGACCACGACGCCCATCATGGCGACGCCGTAACGCCGCGCGTGGGCCTCGCCGAAGATGCTGGTGGCGAGTCTTAGCGGGGGCAGGAGCAGGATCAGGGAGACGCCCATTTCAACCCAGGCGGCTTTCCGGGCGGCAAGCCCGAGGACCAGGCCGAGAGCGGCGGCGGACAAGGCGACGAGGTGCAGCGTTTCCACGGGGCGGGACGCGGTCTCTTCGGGGGTGCTCGACATCGAACGGCGATTGTAGCGAATGGAGTTCAGCCGAGTCTTCAGGACGTCACGATTGCCGCGCTAAACTGCGCCGCTTGGAACCTCAACCGACCAACCAGGCTGGAGCCTCAAGCCCCCCCGCCCCGAGGAAGAAAGGCCGCTGGGCGAAACGCCTCCTCATGATCCTCTTCCTCGCCGGGATCGTTTTCTTCTTTGGGGTGGTTCCTTACACCCTGGGAGGCATCGCCACCAGACGTCGGTTCAGCCTGCCGGATACGGAGAACAGCGAGTACGTCAAAACCTCCTTCGCCATCCCGCGCGAAGACATCACCTTGACCACTCGCGATGGCGTCAGTCTCTCCGGCTGGTGGATTCCCGCGGCCAACCCTCGAGGGACGGTGATCCTCGTTCACGGCCTCAACCGCACGCGGATCGAAATGGTGAAGCGGGTCGAGCCGCTCCATGGCTGGGGTTTCAACTGCATCCTCATCGATCTGCGCCACCACGGCGCCTCGGGCGGCGACGGAACCACTTTCGGACTCAAAGAGAAGCTCGATGTACGCGCGGCCACGGATTTCGCGATTTCGAAGTCCCCGGGGCCCGTGGTCTTGTGGGGTGTGTCGATGGGCGGGGCCACGGTCACCCTCGCGGCCGCGGATGACGCACGGGTGTCGGGCGTCATTACCGACAGCAGCTACGACTCGGTGCCGAACACGGTGCGCCATCATCTCCGCCTCTTTCGCGGCTTCCGGCTTTACGGCGTTCCCGCCCTTCAGTTGGTGCCGCAATGGCCGACATCGTCGCTTGTGCTCTTCTGGATCAAGCAGCGTGGCGACTTCGATCCGGAGGAAGTCAACGTCTTGAACGCGGCGGACAAGCTCAAGGACCGGCCGACGTTGTTCGTGGCCAACCGGGGCGATGTCCGGATTCCCTTCGCCATCGCGGAGGAGATGAACAAGCGCGCGGGAGACAGGTCAAGCCTGCTCCTGACCAGCAGCAAGAGCCACGGCGGAGCGTGGCGCGACGCGCGGCAACCCTACGAAGCCGCGGTGAAGAGACTTCTCGATGAGGTGGCCCCGCCCCTCCCGGACGCCGCGGCGTCTAAAGTCGAAACCGCGGCCCCGGCCGCTCCAGATTCCGTTCCCGAAAGGACCCGCAAATGAGTGACGAGAAAGCCCCCCATCAACCTTTTCCGATCGACGACGATGGCGGCGCCCCTCAACCGGCCAGCACTTCGTACACCATGGTCGATCCGCGTTTCCGCCAGGCCTACTTCCACTTCTACAAGGAGACGTACAAGCCTTCGGCCCTGGATCGCAAGACCAAGGAGTTCGTGGCCATCGCGGCCAGTCTCGCTTTCAAGTGCCAGGGCTGCATCGAGGGCCACATCAAGAAGGCCATCAAGTACGGAGCCACCCGCGAAGAGATCTCCGAAACCATCGCCATCACCATGGGCGTGGGGGCGGCGGCCGTGGTCGATCTCACCGACATCGCGGCGGACAACATGAACCTGAAGCTCTACTAGGAGCCGACGCCTTCCACGATGACCTCCGCGATGCCCATGGCGACAACCGCGCCCGAGATCTCGGTGGTCATCCCCCTTTACAACGAGGTCGAGAACATCGACGACCTCGTTCGTGAGTTGAAGCGCGCTCTCGACCCCGTCGGCCGCTCCTATGAGGTTCTACTCGTCGACGACGGGTCGAAGGACGGAACCGGCAAACGCGCGGTCGAACTCGCGAAGTCCGAGCCGGCCTTCCGCGTCCTTCGCCTGCGCCGCAACTTCGGCCAGACCGCGGCCTTCTCCGCGGGCTTCGATCACGCTCGCGGCCAGGTGGTGGTCACCTCAGACGGGGATCTGCAGAACGACCCCGCCGACATCGGGGCCATGGTGAAGAAACTCGACGAAGGCGAGGGCTACGACATCGTGTGCGGCTGGCGCAAGAACCGGCACGACCCTCTCTCGAAGAAGATCCCGTCCTTCTTCGCCAACCGCCTGATTTCCTGGGCCACCGGGGTGGAGATCCACGACTACGGCTGCTCGCTCAAGGCCATCCGCGCCGACGTGGTGAAGGGCATCCGTCTCTATGGCGAGATGCACCGCTTCATTCCCGCGGTGGCCGCGTCCATGGGCGTGCGGGTGACCGAGGTGGTGGTGAATCATCGCCCGCGCACCCGCGGAGTCAGCAAATACGGCATCGGCCGCACCACCCGGGTTCTGCTCGATCTGTTCACCGTCAAGTTCTTCATGACCTACGGCACGCGGCCCGCCCATCTCTTCGGCCTCTTCGGTCTGCTCTTTGGGGCGGTGGGTGGGGTGATCCTGAGCTACCTCGCGTTCATCCGGCTCTTCGCCGATCAGTCGATCGGTTCGCGTCCCCTGCTGTTCTTCGGCGGTCTGTCCTTCCTTACCGGCATCCTGCTCGTGAACTTCGGCCTGATGGCGGAAATGCTCATGCGGACGTACCACGAGAGCCAGAACAAGCCGATCTACGTGCTCAAGACCGACGAGTGAGCGAACCGCGCGTTCTCCTGATGGCGGAGACGTACCACCCGGTCCTGGGCGGGGGAGAAAAACACACGCGGTCGCTGGCCGCGGGCCTGGCTCGCGTTGGATTCACGGTGGATGTGATCACGCGTCGGTCCAGCGAAGACCTCGCCGCCACCGAGGTCGACCACGGTGTCTCCATTCACCGCGTCGGAACGCCGGGGAAGGGCCGGGGCCGGAAGTTCGGCATGATTCCCGCGGCGTGGCGCGCCGCCCGCGAACTCACCCCCCGCTCCGACGTCTTGATGAACGGCGGCACCCGAGTGCTCGCCCTGCCCGCCCGGCTCGCGGTGGCGGGAACGCGCTGCGCCCTCGTCCTGCGCCCCGAGCTGAACGGCGAACTCGACGGCTCTCTGGCGCTCTGGGGAAGGGACAGCCGCGATCTCGATCGCGGTCTCGTGTATCTGCTCGCGCGCTTCCGGAATCTCCTGCTGAGGCGAACTGGAGCGGTGGTGGCGATCTCCGAGGCCATCGCACGCGAGGCGGTGGCTTCAGGGTTTCCGAAGAGGAAGGTCCACCTCATCCCGCACGGCATCGACATGTCGGAATACGCGCCGGTGTCGGCGGAGGAGAAGGCGTCGCGGCGTCGCGAACTCGGCCTGCCGGGCGACAAGCTTCTCGTCGTCTACACCGGGCGCCTCATCCAGGGCAAGGGTCTCGAGACCCTGTTCACCGCGATGAAATCGCTTCAGGATCGCCCCGACGTGCATCTCGTTCTCGTGGGCTCGGGCGCGGGTCAGGTGATCTCCATCGAGGAGAAGCTGCGCGAGGAAGCGGGGACGGCCCCTCTCGAAGGACGCGTGACTTTCACCGGCCGGGTCGACAACGTGGCCGCGTTTCTCCAGGCTTCGGACATCTTCGCGTTTCCCACTCTGGACGAGGCGCTCGGCATGTCCGCGGTGGAGGCCCAGGCTTGCGGACTGCCTGCGGTGGCGTCGCGCACCGGCGGTGTGCCCGATGTCATCGAGGATGGCGTCACCGGCATCCTGGCCCGGCCGGGCGACGCTGGTGCTCTGGCCCTGGGACTTCGGACGCTGGTCGCGGATGCCCAACTGCGCGATCGGTATGCGAAGGCGGCGCGCCGGCGCATGCAGGAACGCTTCGCCATCGACACCATGATCTCCCGCTACGCGGAGTTGTTCCGCAGCCTGAACCGAAGGTCGGTGACGGCGTGAAGGTCGCCCTCACCGGAGCTTCGGGCTACACCGGCGGTCACATCCTGAAGCGCCTCCTCGCTCGGGGCGATGCGGTGAGAGCCCTCGTGCGCGAGGCCTCGCTCACCCCGGAACTGCTGGCGAGCGGGGCGCAGATCGTCACCGGGCGTCTTGGAGACTCCGCGGACGCGCAGCGCCTCGTCGAGGGCTGCGATGCGGTCATGCATGTGGCCGCGGTCTATCGCACCGCCGGGCACCCGGACTCCTACTACCGTGAGGTCAACGTCGAGGGGACAAGGCGGCTGCTTGAAGCAGCCCTCGCCGCGGGCGCGCGTCGGTTCGTTCATACCTCCACAGTGGGGGTTCACGGCGATGTGAAGAACCCGCCCAGCGATGAAATGGGTCCCATCGCCCCGAGCGATATCTATCAGGAGACGAAGGCCGAGGCCGACACTCTGGCCCGCGAATTCGGGCGGACCCACGGCATCGAGGTGGCGATCGTGCGCCCGGCCGCCATCTACGGCCCCGGTGAGACCCGGCTGCTCAAGGTCTTCAAGGGAATCGCGCGCGGGCGCTACGCCGTGGTGGGCACGGGGAAGCCGCACTATCACCTTGTCTACATCGACGACCTGGTCGATGGCTTTCTGCTCGCCCTCGATCGTCCCGAGGCCGCGGGCGAGACCTTCATCATCGCGGGGCCGCGTTCGATCTCTCAGGACGAACTGGCTCGCGAGGTGGCGAAGGCAACCGGCGGCTCGGTGTGGCCGTTTCACCTTCCCGCCTGGCCCATCCAGCGGCTGGGCGATCTGGTGGAGGCGGCCTGCATCCCTCTGGGCATCGAGCCGCCCATCCATCGACGACGCGTGGACTTCTGGGTGAAGAACCGGTCCTTCTCGATCGACAAGGCACGCCGCCTGCTTGGTTACGCGCCCCGGGTCGACGTGGTCGAGGGCATCGCCTGCACCGCCCGCTGGTACCGGGACAACGGCTGGCTCTAGCGCCCGTGGTGAAAGTCTGCCGGCCTTCGAGCGCGACGGACGGCTAGCGCCGCAGCTTTTCGTTCAGGATTGAGAGCAGGGGCCGACGATTAGGGCCGGGGAGGCGTTCGACGTAGTCCTCGCCCACGCGGGCCAGCTCGAAGGGATCGTCGCCTTTCCCCGAAATAGCCGAGCCGCTCGAGGCCTTCCCCGCGAAGGCTGCGACGTACCCAACCTCGGCGGCGATGCGCCTGGCCGAGGGCGAGAGCACGTGCCATGGGTAGCAAAGCGTGGTGGCTTCGACGCCGGCCCTTTCTCGGATCAGCCGCCGCGCTTCGCCGAGGTCGAACCGCATCGCCGTCTCCACCTCGGCCGCCGTCTCGTATCGATTCTCCGGAGCGCGGTAGGCCGGCCGGGCCGAAAGCCTGGGCGCAGACGTGGGCAGGGGTGTTCCAAGAGGAACGTCGCCGCCTCGGACCGCTCGGCCGCCGTGCCACACGAACGGGGAATCGAAAGCGCCATAACCCGAGGCCATGGCCGCGGTCCGCACGCCCGCGGTTTCAGGGCCCACGGGAATCCGCGCGTGCAGATGAGTGTGGCTCTCGATATCGATGACGTCGCGCATGGCCCGAACTTCGCCCCAGGTGACGAACGGCCGGTCGGGCGAGTCGTCGCGGGCCACGAGTCGTGCGCGTTCATTTTCATCCGCGCCGTCGATGGTCCGCGAAATGTCGTCGGAATCGTGGACCGCGCTTGTCACCAGGAACGCGGTGGCGCGCTGACCGAGGCCCTTGAGGATCGGGTAGGCCACGGTCCAGGTGGTGGCGCGCCCGTCGTCGATGGTGATGAGCACCGACTTTGGTGGCGCGTCGCGCCGACCGAAGAGCGCATCGAGATAGGCGCTCATGCCGATGGCCTGGTACCCCGCGTTTCGGAGGTAACGCATCTTCCGCTCGAACGAAACCGGCTCGAGACTGTGGAAGGTGAAGACGGGAATGTGACGTGGATCGAGATCGCCGCCCCGCACGAACGGGGGATCGCGGGTGACGAGGTCGAGGAGCAACCTCGAGGCGTCGGCGGCCCGCCGCAACGCCTTCATCAGGCCGCTTCGGAAGGGGCGTCGTGGCCGTGGGACTTCCGGGCCAGCCACACGAACAGGCCGCTGATCGAGAGCAACACCACGAGGCCTGCGGCCACGATGGAGAAAGCGAGGGCGCTCTCCCGGGGCAGACCGACCTGATTGAAGTAAACCACGTACACGCCTTCGCGAAGGCCCCAGCCGTTGAAGGAGATGGGGATGGCCTGGATGAGGGTGCACAGCGGCACCATGAGCAGGCAGGCCTCGAAGTCGAGGGGAATGCGGAGGGCGCGCGCCACCATGTAGAAGTAGGACACTCCCAGGAACTGCAGGAGGAGCGACAGGGCGAACGCCTCGATGACCGCGGTTTTGCGGGCCCGGTACGAGTTGACCGCGGCCTGAACCGCTTCGAACTTCTCGTAGGCCCACGGTAATCGGCGCAACCCGAGGCGGTCGACGATGGTCGTCACCATGCCCGATCGCAGGAAGATGGCGCCGAGGGCCACGAAAACCACGGTCAGGCCGAGGAGGATGACCCGGGCCCCCGTCAACTCACGCACCATCGGGCCGCCGATAAGGAAGGCGGTGGAAGCGATGAAGTACAGGGCCACGAAGCCGATGACCCGGTCGAGCACGGCCACGGTGAGGGACGCGGTATGCGAACCCGCGGCCCGCGCGGCATCGCGGACCCGCACCACATCCCCGCCCACGTTGCTGGGCAGGAAGTTGTTGAAGAAGGTGGCCACCATGTACGACTGGCAGAGTTTTCCGAACGTGGTGGTGGCGCCGAGCGCGTCGAGCAGGATTTTCCAGCGCGCGGTGGACAGGATCACCACGCTGGCGTAGATGAGCACGGCCACCGCGAAGAGGGAGTGCTGGCCCTCGATCACGTGGCTCAGGACGTCTGAAAGGTCAACGCTTCGGAGGAGATAGACCAGCAGTCCCACCGAGAGGACCATCTTGATCAAGAGCAGAAGAGTGCGGTTCAAAGAGGGTCTCTGGAGAGGATGAATTCGAGGGTGGTGAGCCGCGGCGGACGCTGCTTTTGAGAGAATGAACCGTGATCGTACGACAACGCGGCCATTCTTCGAACTCCGGGGGGGCGAAGTGAGCGCTCTGGAGTCGATGAAAGACGTGGGCATCCAGGCCGCGGTCGCCGATCGGCGGTCCGCCTCGGAGAAATACCGGGACCTCGTGGTGGGCTCGCGCGACTTCTTCCGGCTGGTTCACTTCGAGTTCGTCGTCCTGTTCACCTCGTGGGTTCCGGGCGCGCTCGGGCTCCTCCTGCGCAAGATCTTCTATCCCACCCTCCTCGGGTCGTGCGGGCGCGGCGTGGTGTTTGGACAAGGCGTGACCCTGCGTCATCCCCACAAGATCCACATCGGCGAGGGCACGGTCATCGACGACGGCGTGCTGCTCGACGCCAAGGGTGTGGCGAACCAGGGCATCCGCATCGGCGAGCGCGGCTTCATCGGCCGCAACACCATCCTCTCCTGCAAGGATGGCGACATCGTCCTCGGGAGCCACATCAACATCGGCTTCAACTGCGAGGTGTTCTCGTCCTCGCGGGTGGAGGTGGGGGACTATGGCCTCTTCGCCGCGTACACCTACGTGGTGGGCGGCGGGCACGACCATTCGGACCTCGGCGCGGTGATGATCGACCAGCCCCGTCCGTCGAAAGGCGTCACCATCGGCCGCAACGTGTGGCTGGGGGCGGGCGCCAAGGTTCTCGACGGCGTCACCCTCGGTTCGAACGTGGTGGTCGGAGCGGGCGCGGTGGTGAACGAATCGCTGCCGGACTCGGTGATCGCGGCCGGCGTGCCCGCGAAGATCATCAAGCGTCGCGAAGACGTGAGCGCCGAGCGCCAGGCATGAGCCGGATCCTCGTCGTTACCTCGTCGGCGCCCTTCGTGCGCGGCGGCCACCTGGTCATCGCGGAAGAGACGGTGGCCGCGTTGCGGCGCGCGGGCCACGAAGCGCAGATCTTCGAAACTCCGACCAATCGCTTCGGCCGTCAGTTCGACGCTTACGAAGCCACCCGCCTGACCGATGTGTCCGAGGGCGCGGACGGCCGCGCCATCGACCAGATCATCACCATGCGCTACCCGGCCTACGCCCTGCGCCATCCCCGGCACGTGGTCTGGCTGACCCACACCATGCGCGAGTACTACGATCTGTGGGATCACGTGATGAAGGGCTTTGGTCGCAAGGGCAAGCTCAAGGAGACGATCCGCCGGTTCTTCATCCATCGCCTCGATCGGCGACTGCTCACCGGCAACGTGACCAGGCTCTTCACCATCTCGAAGACGGTGACCGATCGGTTGAACCACTTTATCGGTGTGCCTTCAGAGGTGCTGCACCCTCCAGCGCCCGACCGCGAGTATCGGTGCGATGGTTACGAGCCCTACGTTTTCGCGGTGAGCCGCCTGCACCCGCTCAAGCGCATGGATCTGCTCATCGAGGCCATGGCGGCCATGAAGGACAAGTCGCTGCGCGCGGTGATCGCCGGCGAGGGCGACGACGAGGCGCGCCTGCGCGGCCTGATCCGCGACCAAGGCCTCGAGTCCCGCGTGGACCTGGTGGGGCCGCTCTCCGAACAGGAGAAGCTCGACCACTTCGCCCGCTGTCGCGCGGTCTACTTCGCTCCCCGGAACGAGGACTACGGCTTCGTCACCCTCGAAGCGATGTCGAGCGGCAAGGCCGTACTCACCGCCACCGACTCGGGAGGGCCGACGGAGCAGGTCGAACACGAGTCGACGGGCTGGATCCTGAAGCCCGAAGCCGCCGCGTTTGGCGAGGTCTTCGACCGCCTTGCCGGGGATCCCGCCCTCGCGGAGCGCCTGGGCCGAAACGGATTCGGTTACGCCGCTCGTCACACCTGGGACAACGTGGTGAAGACCCTGGTCCTCGGCTGAGTCACCCTCGGCTCCTTGAGCCCCAGGCCGTCGCGGGCCGCACGCGCTCGTCGAGGGCCCTCGTAAACCCCGAGCCCCGCTAGACTCGCCCTTGTTCCCTACAGGAGATCCGAATGGCCAAGACCGACACCGAAAAGAGCGCGCCGATGGTCGATGATGCTCGCGGGCTGAAGCCCTTCACCACCATCTCCGGCCGGCCCATCGAGCCGCTCTACCGCCCCGAGGATGTGAAGGGCGTCGATTACGACCGCGATCTGGGCGATCCGGGCAGTTATCCCTACACGCGCGGCGTCCACAAAACCGCCTACCGCGGCAAGACCTGGACGATGCGCCAGTTCGCGGGCTTTGGTTCGGCGGCCCAGACCAATGAGCGCTTCAAGTACCTCCTCGCGAACGGCTCCATGGGTCTTTCGGTGGCCTTCGACCTTCCCACTTTGATGGGCCGCGATCCCGATCACCAGTTGTCGCTCGGCGAAGTGGGGAAGTGCGGGGTGGCCGTCACCTCTCTCGAGGACATGGAGACGCTCTTCGACGGCATCCCTCTGGGCGACGTCACCACGTCGATGACCATCAACTCGCCCGCGCCCATGCTGGTCGCCTTCTACATGCTGGTGGGCGAGAAGCAGGGTGTTCCGGCGGACAAACTCGCGGGCACCATCCAGGCCGACATCCTGAAGGAATTCATCGCTCAGAAGGAGTACATCTTCCCGCCCAAGCCCAGCATGCGGCTTCTGATCGACATGATCCAGTACTGCACCGAGGTGATGCCGAAGTGGAACACGGTGTCGATCTCCGGCTACCACATCCGCGAAGCCGGCTCGACCGCGGCGCAGGAACTGGCTTTCACTCTGCGTGACGGCATCGAGTACGTGCAGTGGTGCGTGGACCGCGGAATGGATGTCGATTCGTTCGCGCCCCGGCTCTCCTTCTTCTTCAACTCGCACTCGGACTTCTTCGAAGAGATCGCCAAGTTCCGGGCGGCCCGCCGCATCTGGGCCCGCACCATGCGTGAGCGATTCGGGGCGAAGAATCCGCGCTCGTGGATGTGCCGGTTCCACACCCAGACCGCGGGGGTGTCGCTTACTGCGCAGCAGCCGATCAACAACGTGGCCCGCACCGCGATTCAAGCGCTCGCCGCGGTTCTGGGCGGGACGCAGTCGCTGCACACCAACTCGCTCGACGAGGCCCTCGCGCTGCCCACTGAAGACGCGGTGACCATCGCGCTTCGCACCCAGCAGATCATCGCTGAAGAGACGGGGGTCGCGCACACCGCGGATCCCCTCGGCGGTTCGTACTTCGTGGAGAAGCTCACCAACGACATCGAAGCCGAGGCCATGGAATACATCCGCAAGATCGACGCCATGGGCGGCATGGTGGCCGCGGTCGAGAAGGGTTTCCCCCAGCGCGAGATCGGCGAAGCGTCGTATCGCTTTCAGCAGTCGATGGAGCGCGGCGAGAAGATCGTGGTCGGGGTCAACGGCTACACCATGGAGGAGAAGCCGTTCGACATCCTCTACATCGACGAGACCACGGCCCGCGAGCAGACCGCGCGAGTGACCGATCTCAAGAAGCGGCGCGACAACGCACGCGTCCAGACGGCGCTCACTGCGCTCAAAGAAGGCGCCAGGGGCACCGCGAACCTCATGCCCTTGATCGTGGAAGCCAGCCGCGCCTACGCGACCATTGGCGAAATGTGCGATGCGCTGCGCGAAGTGTTCGGAGAGTACGAGGAATCGCCGAGCTTCTAGCAGCTCGCGGGATGCGTCCATCCGGTTCCGTCCGTTGGCACCCCGAGCCCGCAGCACTTGAGCTGATCGGCAAGATCATCCGGTACCCGGATATATATGCCACAGAAACATAATGTTGCTGTGACATAATGTTGTCGTGAAATTCCTCGATCGAGCCTTGGAGCTCAGACGCCTGTCCGCGGCGTTTGCCCGGCCCGTCGGAACTCTGTGTGTTCTCTACGGTCGAAGGCGCTGCGGCAAGTCCCGTCTCCTGCGCGAGGCGTTGGGCGCGCGGTCGGTGACGGCAGCATCCTTCGTGGGCGATGACCGGGAGGCCTCCCTGCAGCGGCAAGCTCTGGCCAGCGAGATGGCCAGAGTGCTTCCAGGTTTCGGCGATGCTGTTTATCCTGACTGGGAGCCCCTGCTCAATCGCTGGTTCAAGGATGCGCCGCGCGGTTCCGTGCTGGCTCTCGATGAGTTTCCGTCCCTGGTGGCGGCTTCGCCCGAGTTGCCCAGCCTGCTCCAGAAGCAAATCGATGCCGGCCCAAGATCGCATGTTGTCCTGGCCGGGTCGTCCCAGAACATGATGCACGGCCTCACCCTCGACCGCACGGCGCCTCTGTTTGGGCGGGCCCGCGAAGTTCTCAAGATCCAGCCGCTGCCGGCGGGCTGGCTTCTTGAGGCCTGTCCCCACCTCACTCCCATCGATGCTGTGGAGGCCTTCTCTGTGTTCGGCGGCGTGCCGCGCTATTGGGAATTGTTCTCGGACTTCCGGAGGCTCCCCGAGGCGGTCGAGGAACTGATCCTGAATCCTCTCGGGGTTCTTCATGAGGAGCCCCCGGCCGTTCTCCTGGACGACTTCCGGGAACTCGCCCAGGCCACAACGCTCCTTGCCCTGATCGGTTCCGGCTGCCACCGGGTCTCAGAAATCGCAGGGCGAATCGGCAAGCCCGCCACGTCTCTCTCGCGGCCGCTGGCCAGATTGGCGGATCTGGGCCTCGTGTCACGAGAAGTACCCTTTGGGTCGCGTTCCGGGGACAAGCGAACGCTGTATCGCATCGCCGACCCGTTTCTGAGTTTCTGGTTCCGGTTTGTTGAACCCAACCGTTCCCGCCTTCAAACCGCGAGGGTCGCCCCCGTGGTCGCTGAGGTGAAACGAGATTTCCCTCACCATGCGGCCGCGGCCTGGGAGGCACTCTCTCGAGCGAGCGTGGCTGAGATCGGTGCGCCGCGCGTCGCCTGGGAGGAGGCTCGACGCTATTGGGGGCCGGGGCTCGATCGAAATCCGATGGAGCTTGCTGTCGTCGCGGAAAGCGCCGACCGCGCTCGGCTGCTGATCGGGGAATCGAAGTGGCATGATCGAATCGACTGGGCCCGAGAGGCAGAAGCCCTGCGCCAGAAGGTCGCGCGCTTTCCCGCGGCTCAAGGCCGGGAGGTCGAACTGATGCTGTTTGCCAAACGGAGCCCGGGGCGAACTTCGGGCCTCGATGGGATCCGCGTCGTTACGCCCGAAGATGTACTCGCCGCCCTTCGGTAGGCGTCGCCGTCTCTCGCTCGCGGCTCACGCGTAGAAGTCGTGGAACCTTGACCGCAAAGAATTCGCGGCGCCCGGCAAAAGTAACCGGCCTCAAATCGGCCGAGACGGGCGTACTCTTCGCCTTGGAGGTTTTGCTCCATGAGATCCATCCAAGGGCGTTTCTTGGTTTTCGTCGCGATCGTCGCCTTTTCCGTCCCGCTGGTTCGTGCGGCGAGCGATGGGATTGTGCTCCCCAAGGGACTCCCCGCCGATCTGTGGGCGATTCTGGTTCCTCCCGAGAACCCGGTGACGCCCGAGAAGATCGAGTTGGGCCGGCGCCTCTACTACGACAAGCGCCTCTCCGCGGATGGGACGGTGTCCTGCGCCACGTGCCACGACCCCGACAAGGGCTTCGCCGACGGTAAGAAGGTGGGCGAGGGCGTGGGGGGAAAGAAGGGCGCCCGCAATTCACCCACCGTCCTGAACGCGGTCTTCAACGAGTTCCAGTTCTGGGACGGGCGCGCCATGACCCTAGAGGAACAGGCCAAGGGACCCATGACGAATCCGGTGGAGATGGGCATGAACGACCACCAGGCCGTGGTCACAGCGGTCTTGAAGGACCAAGGCTACGTGGCCGACTTCCAGAAGCTCTTCGGGCGCGCGCCCACTATCGACGACATCGCCGCCGCCATCGCCACCTTCGAACGCACCGTGGTGAGCGGCGACTCCGCCTTCGATCGCTTCCAGGCCGGCGACAAGACCGCGATGGACGAGGAGTCGATCCGCGGTTGGGCGCTGTGGAACGGGAAGGCGCGCTGCAACACCTGCCATCCCTTTTCCGCCGCCACCCCGAACTTCTCCGACAACAAGTTCCACAACATTGGCGTCGCCGCCAAGGGTCGTGACTTCGTCGCCCTGGCGCGCAAGGCCGCGCAGGTGAGCGATCCTCAGGAACTCGCGTTCGACCCCAACTTCTCGGAACTGGGGCGCTTTATCGCTACACGTCAACCGAAGGACATCGGCGCTTTCAAGTCATCGGGTCTGCGCGATATCGCCCTCACTGCGCCCTATATGCACGACGGAAGCGAGCCGAGTCTGATGAGCGTGGTGGAGTTCTACAACCGCGGCGGCGAGCCCAACCCCTATCTCGACGGCGGGATCACGCCTCTGAATCTCACTCCTTCAGAGATGCGCGATCTCGTCTTCTTCATGAACTCGTTGACCGGCCAGGGGGAGGGCGCCGCCAACCGTCCGGCCCTGAGGGAACCGAAGAAGTAGTCCGGCGCCATGGACCCTGGAGATTGTCCTACCGTGTAGTTTGACCTGGAAGTTCTGGGAGGAAGTCAGTTATGAAGGATCGCTACGAGCAGTACCTCGAGAAGCGGAACGAATACTTTCAGCGGATCCAAAGGCTGAACCGGCGCGACTTCATCCGCGCCTCCGGGGTCGCCGCGGCCGGGGCGGTGGTGAGCGGCACGCTCTCGCCGCACTCCTTCCAGCCCGTCGATGTCCAGGCCGCGGGGCAGAGTTTCCGCTTCGCCTACATCTCCGACTCCCATCTCTACGAGAAGGCCCTGAACGAGCGCTTCGTGCGATCGATCCTGAAGGCGGTGGACGACGTCAATGCGCTCGATCCCCAGCCGGACTTCATCCTCTACGGCGGTGACCTCGCCCAACTCGGCCAGCCTAAGGAACTCGAGGAGGGCGGGCAGATCCTCAAGGCCCTGAAGGCGCCGGTGCGGATGATGGTGGGCGAACACGACTGGTACCTCGACATGGGCGAGGCCTGGCGCAAACACTTCGGCAAGGATGTCTACTCCTTCGACCACAAGGGCGTGCACTTCGTGGTGCTCAATTCAGTGATCGTCGAGGACTACTGGACGGGCCCGAAGATGACCGACATGGAACGCATGCTGGCCATGGCCCAGCTCGACAACCCCAACGGTCGGCCCTTCACCGTGGGCGATGCCCAGCGCGACTGGCTGAAGAATGATCTTGCCAAGGTGGCGGCCGAGACGCCGGTGATCGTCTTCTCCCACTCTCCGCTCTACAAGATCTACAAGAAGTGGAACTTCTGGACCGACGACGCCGAGCAAGTGCAGGCACTGCTCGCGAAGTTCAAGACGGCCACGGTCATTCACGGCCACACCCACCAGATGCTCACGAACCGCATCGGCAACATCCACTTCCACGGCATGTTGTCCACCGCCTGGCCGTGGCCTTATGCGCCCGAGGGTCTGCCCAAACTGACCATCCGCATGAACCGCGCCGATCCCTTCGACGAGTTCGACGGCTGCGGCGACGGCACCATCGATGTGGCCGCGACCGGCCGCGTCGACAAGAACCACAACCTCTGGAGCCGGAACCCGCTCAAGGTTTCCGCCGCCTATCTCGATTCCGACGGGCTGCTCTCAAGGCCACCCCGCGAGTCGGACATCAACTACTGAGGAGCCACCCATCATGTCCAGCATCCAAACTCGACTCATGATCGTGGCCGGATTGGCGGCCTGCGCTGCGGCCTCGCCCACGGTGGGCGCTTCCGACTCTCCGGCCTCCGGGGTTTCGACCAAGCCCGCGGCCGACGTCTCGGTTTCCTTGTGCGACGGCGAAACCGTGATGAGCGTTCCCGGTCTCAAGGAGGGCGAGGTTCTGCCTCCCCTCCGCGCCCGCGAAGTGGCGGGCGAGATGCTCCAGGCCTGGCGACGCACCCAGGGCGAAGCGAAGTGGGAGGCCTGGTCGAGGAATGTGCCGGTTCAAGGTGGGTCGACCGGGACGCCCGTGCAAGCCCCCGTGGCGGCCGCCGGGCCCGCTCAGCCCACGAAGTTCACCGCTCGCGATCTGCGACTCTGGCAGATGGAAGAGAAGAAGTTCATCGATGAGGGCTACAAGAACTTCCACAGCGCCAAGGCTCTCGGCGGCACCATCGGCATCTCCTGCGACATGTGCCATCCGGACGGATCGAACACCCACCCCGAGACCTATCCGAAGTTCCAGAGCCAGACCAAGAAGGTGGCCCTGCTTCGCGACATGATCAACTGGTGCATCGAGAACCCGCTCAAGGGCAAGCCTCTGGCCGAGAACGACCCCGTCCTTCGCTCGGTCGAGGCCTACATCCTCTCGACCCGCAAGGGCGCCGCGATCGAGCCCGGCAAGCACTGAGCCGCAAGCGTTCTACTCCTGGTCGTTCACCCGGAGCCGCAGGATGGTGCGTCCGTCCTTGCTGGCGGTTCCGGGAATGACGCTTGATTGCATCAGCGCGGACTCGACATCCGCGGGAGAGGCTTCCGGATGATGGGCCAGGAACAGCGCGGCCGCGCCGGCCGCGTGGGGCGTGGCCATGGAGGTGCCGGACAACGTCCGTAATCCGCCGACCCCGCGCCCGAGCGAAGTGATGCTGACGCCAGGGGCCCACAAATCGACGCAACCGCCGAAGTTGCTGAAGGGAGCCTCGGCCTCGTTTACATCCATGGCTCCCACGGTCAGGATGCCCGCGACCGTGCCGCTCAACGATGGCGACAGCAGGCACGCGTCGGTGGCGCTGTTGCCCGCGGCGATCACCACGAAGATCGAGGCGGCGTGAGCGGCCTGCACCGCGGCATCAAGGGCCGGCGAGGCTCCGCCGCCCACACTCAGGTTGAGCACCGACGGGCCCTTCGCGTGGGCCACCATCCAGTCGATGCCCTTGATGATGGTGGCGCTCGATCCGTTGCCCGCGCAGTCCACCACCTTGACGCCCACCAGCGGCGCCCCAGGGGCCACACCGCGCACTCCGAAGTCGTTGTCGCGGCTGCCAAGGGTTCCCGCGACGTGGGTGCCGTGGCCGTTGCAGTCGGTATTGGGGCCGCCGGCGAAGTTCACATGTTTTCGGACATTGAGGTCGGGATTGGTGACCTCGATTCCCGAGTCGATGATGTAGACGGTGACTCCGGACAGATCGGGCGGTGGCGCGCCCGGGTCGCCGCCCGGGTACACAGCCGGCACCGCGCCGATCCGTGAGAGCCCCCAGGACTGGCGTTGTCCAGCCGCGGTCGCGGATGCGTCGACGGTGACGGTGATCGACTCGACGAGGGGCTCGAACCGCAGCCCCGCGACCTGCTC
>JAGNNV010000290.1 GCA_017990495.1 Vicinamibacteria bacterium | reverse complement strand
TCTCTTCGCGGCCTCGTCGATCGCTACTGTGAGATCTACGAAGAAGCCCTGCGATGAGACGCATCGACAACGACGCCATCCGTGCCGCGGGAGAGATCCGCTTCCGCAGCGAATACGACTACGCGGTGTTCGAGTACATCCGCAGCGCCAAGGTCATCCAGTCGGTCGAGCGTTCCGGGGTGAAGCTTCGCGGCCGCGTCCTCGACGCGGGCTGCGGCAGCGGCGGCACGGCGCTTTCCATCGCCGAGGAAGTGGACTTCGCGGTGGGCCTCGACCTGTCGCCACGTTTCTCAGACGCGGGCACGCGGCTCGCTCGTGAAAAGAAGATAGCCAACGTCGCCTTCACCCAGGGCGACGGCCTGAAGCTGCCTTACGCGAACGCGTCGTTCGACGTGGTCCTCTCCCACTCGGTGATCGAACACCTGCCCTCGGCCGAGGCCTACATCGCCGAGTGCGCGCGTGTCCTCAAACCGGGCGGGCGTTTCTACCTCTCTACGGCCCCCACCCTCTCCCTCGCCGGAGCGCACCTGCCGAGGCTGCGCGTGCCCGTGCCCATCCATCTGTTCCTTGGCCGCAAGCTCGCCTTCCGCGCCTTCGTGTTCCTCGCCGCCAGGGCGCCCTGGATGCTCAGCGAACGGGCGAGCGCCAACACGTTCGTGCAGCTCGCGGAATCGGGGCGAGAGAAGGAAGACGATCTGCTCACCCCGGTCACCTTGCGCGGCATGGCGCGGTGGATCGCGGGTTCGCCCTTCAGGCAGATCTCCGAGCAGACCTACGTCACCGGTTTCTTCAAGCGCACGATCCCGGCCTTCTTGCGCCCAACTCTGCTCAAGATCCCGGTGGTGGGCGACGTGATGGTCTCGCAGATCGAGTGCGTGCTGGAGAAGCCGTGACCACAAGGCCGCCCCTCGTACTCTTCTCCGACATCCGTTTTCCCTCGCCCCGAGCCAACGGAATCCAGGTGGTGAAAACCGCGCACGCGCTCGCGACACGAGGCCGGGATGTCCGGCTGGTGGTTCGCCACTCCGACCCCCGGCCTACCCCGGAAATCCTCCCCGAGTTCGGAGTCGAGTCCACACCGCGTCTTCACGTGGATCGACTGATCGTGGGACACGCGCCCAACTCATCATTCATCCCGCGCCTTCGTTACCTGACCCAGGCCCTGCTGCTCGGCCGTCGCTCGGCCCGCGCCGGGGCTCAGGTGGTGACGCGCGACCTGCAGCTCGCCGACCTGCTTTTGCGGGTCGGGTGCGACCGTCTCACCTACGAGGCCCACGCGGTGGAAGCCGTGATGTACGACGAACGCCATCAGCTCTATGGCCTGAAGCAGGCCCCGAGCCCGGCCAAGCGCCGACGGATCGAGAATCGCGAGCGGCGGGTGTGGACGGGCGCCCAGGGTTTCATCGCCACCACCCGGGGCATCCTCACCACATTCGAGCGGCTCTTCGGAGCGCGGCCACGCACCGCGGTGGTTCCAAACGGTTGCGACACGCCTCGGGATCGGGTTTTCGTGGCGCCACCAGAGTCGGGACGGGTGGTCTACGCGGGTCAGCTTTATCCGTGGAAAGGCGTCGACGTTCTAGTTCAGGCCTTCGCGCGTCTTGATCGCGGTGAACTGGTGATCGTGGGCGGCCTCAAGGGCGAAGCTGATTTCGACCGCGTTCAGGATCTGGCCAAGAGCCTCAACCTCGGTGGCCGGATCATCTTCAAGGGATCGCTTCCACAAAAAGACGTGGCTTCGGAACTGGCCGAGGCTACGGTGGTGGTGGCGCCGTTCCTGAAAGGCGCCATGACCTCGGAACACACCTCGCCGATCAAGGCCTTTGAAGCCATGGCGGCGGGCCGGCCGCTTTTGATCTCCGACACGGACGCCTCGCGGGAAATCGTGGAAGACGGCAAGACCGGCATCGTGGTTCCGCCGGGGAACGTCGAGGCCTGGGCGGCCGCCCTCGATCGGGTCCTGTCCGACCGCGCTTTGCAGATGGCGCTTTCACGCGCCGCTTTCGAGAAGGCCACGCAATACTCGTGGGCGCGGCGGGCCGAACGCATCGAAGAGTTCCTGGGAGCGATGGCGTGAGTCGGAGCACCGTCGTCGCTTTCCTGATCGCGAGTGTCGTGACCCTGGCGCTTGTCTCCACGAAGATCCGCGGCGCCGATGAGATCGAATACTTCTCGCACCTGCGTTCCGCGGTCTTCGACCGCGACCTCGACTTCACCAACGAGTACGCACATTTTCATGCCCAGAACCCGCAGGGCCTCGCCGCCTTCAAGGAGACCTTCCTCGATCGCCGGGAACCGAAGACGGGCCGGCCCATCAACTTCGCGCCCATCGGCTCCGCCGTGGTCTGGTCGCCCTTCTATCTGGGCGCGCACATCCTGGTCACCAACGGCGTCCTCCAGGGCCCCGCCGACGGCTTCGGCCCTTCCTACACCGGCGCCGTGGCCTACGGTTCGTCGTTCCTCGCCATCCTCGGCTTCGTTCTCGCTTTCCGCGCCCTGAAGAAGTATCTGGGGGTCACCGAAGGTCTCGCCCTGCTCTCGGTTCTCGCGGTGTGGTTCGGAACTCCCGCCTTCTACTACATGACGGTGGCCCCCGCCTTCGCCCACGCGCCTTCGATCTTCGCGGTCTCGCTGCTCTTCTTCCTCTGGCTCCGAGCGAGAGAAAAAGACGGCGTCTTCGACTGGGTGATGATGGGCATCGCCGCCGGCCTCGCCATGCTGATCCGCGAACAAGGGGCCTTGTTCCTGATCGCGCCCGGGCTCGACCTGGGGTTGCGTCTGGTCAAGGGCGACATCAAACGTTCTCTGGAAAGGGGCCTCGCCGTCCTGGGCGCGGCCATGGTCGTCTTCATCCCGCAGCTCCTCGCCTACCAGGCCCTGAACGGCACCTTTGGACCCACCCAGCTGGTTCAGAGGAAAATGGACTTCGGCTCGCCGCATTTCTTCGATGTTCTGGTGGATCCAGGACATGGCCTGCTGCTTTGGACGCCGCTTCTGATCGTGGCCTTCCTGGGCCTCGTTCGGGGCGTCGGGCGGCTGGGGGCGGTGGGTGTGTTCGTGGCCGTGGCTCTGCTGGCGCAGGTCTTCATCAACGGTTCGGTCCTCTCCTGGCATCAGGCCGGAGCCTTCGGCTCCCGCCGTTTCGTGGATTCGACCGTGCTCTTCGTGATCGGTTTCGCGTTCGGGCTGATGGCGCTCAAGACCCGAGCTCAGAAAGTCGTCGTGGTTCTCGCAATCTGGTGGAATGTCTCTCTCATGGTGCAGTTTGGTTTGAAACTCATGGATCGTCAGCAGCTCGACTGGCCGGGAGTGGCCGTCCGTCAGGTCACCGCGGTGCCCCAGCGCATTCTCAACACGGCGAAGCTCTACTTCACCGACAAAGAAGCTCTGGTGCGGAGCACGCGATGATTCACGCCGACTGGATGAAACAGTTCGCCTGTCCGGTGTGCCTGGACAGGGCGGGCTGCGAGAAGTGCGGAGTCAAGACCGGCGGGCACGATGTGTGCCAGAGTTCCTACGTCGCCCGGGTGTCGTGTGCCTGTGGCGGGCCCAACAAGCGCGCGCTCGAGCATCGCGGCGAGGGCTTCTATTGCTCCTGCTGCATGACGCGGTATCCGTTCGGACCCTCGCGTGACTACGTCGACCTCCTGCCCCGCACCGACGTGGGCCGTGTGTCGCACTACGCGGACGAGGAGTTTCAGGAACGCCTGGGCGTGCGCGAAGGCCAGCCCGTCCTCTCCGCGGGCGTGAAGGCGCGGATGGTGTCGAAGATGCTCGGGCTGAAGCGCGGCGACGCCGTCCTCGATCTCGGCAGCGGGGCGGGGAAGTTCGCCACCCACTTCGCCAGCGAAGGCGCCTCGGTGTGCGGCGTCGACATGGCCCCCTTCTTCCTGAAGTCGGCCATCGATTCGGTGAGCCTGGTGCTGGGCGACCTGCGGCGACTGCCCCTGCGCAACGGAGCCACGACACGCGCCTACTCCCTCGACGTGCTCGAACACCTCGACGAGTCGGGGGTGCGCGAGGTTCTGCTCGAGGCCCGTCGCGCGGTGTCCGCGGATGGGCGGATCTTCGTCTACACCCATGCCATGGAGTCCTCCTCGATCGCCTCGTTCCAGCGCGGCGTCAACACCTTCGCCAAGCGCCTCGGGCGAATGGGCCTCGTCGACTCGGACAAGGAGGCGATGCGCAAGAGCGACCACATCAACGCCATCAAGTCGCATGAACATTTCGACGAGATCGCGAAGACCGCGGGCCTCAAGGTCGAGAAGCGCGTGTATTACAACGTCTTCGCCAAGGCGGTGGTCGAGGACCTGGCGCTCAAGATGTTCGAGGAGCGGAGCCGAAAGAAGGCCTCGGGGTCGGCCTCGGCCTCTGGCGCGGGCGGGAAGGACAAGGCGGCTGAGAGCCACATCGTGGGACGTCCGGCGCCTTCCGCCTCCGCGCGTTTTCTCGCCCGGGGCCTCACTCAGGTGCTGATGCTCGACGTGGCGTTCTTCGGCAAGGTCCGCACCGGTCCCTTCTTTGGAGTTCTGGCGCCCATCGCCTCCTGATGCGTG
>JAGNNV010000289.1 GCA_017990495.1 Vicinamibacteria bacterium | reverse complement strand
CCCAGCATGCCCGGAGCACCCTCATCCGACGGATCCGGCGCCCACGCCGCGGCGCCGGCGATGGGAACCGCGTCCGGATTCGGCATCGTGGCCTCCTCGACCACCACCAACACCGGTGTCACCACCCTGATCACGGGCAACCTGGGCGTGAGTCCCGGCAATACCGCCCCAGGGTTCTTGGGCGCGAACGTCACCGGGACCATCAACCTCGCGAACGGACCGGCCACCACCGCTCAAGCGGACGCCACCACGGCGTTCGGCACGCTCAACGGCCAGGCCTGCGACCTTGACCTCACGGGCCAGGACCTGGGCGGAAAGACCCTCACGCCCGGCGTGTACTGCTTCTCGACCTCCGCACAGCTCACCGGCACTCTCACCTTGAACGGCCTTGGTAACGCCGGCGCGGTCTGGGTGTTCAAGACCGGGAGCACACTCACCACGGCGAGCGGATCGAACGTGGTCTTCATCAACGCCGGCCAGTCCTGCGGTGCCTTCTGGAAGATCGGAAGCTCGGCCACCCTGGGCAGCACCACGAGCTTCGCGGGGAACATCTTCGCTCTGGCGAGCATCACTCTCGTCACCGGCGCGAACAACTCCGGCGGACTGTATGCCCTGACCGGTGCGGTCACGGTGGACACCTCCCAGGTCACCGCGGTCGGCGCCTGCGGCGCCGCGATCCAGCCGCCCGCACCCACACCCCTGCCCGCGGTCATTCCACCCGTGGTGCCGCCCGTTCCCAGCCTGCCTGACCTGGCGGCCGGAGGCCTTCTGGCCCTGCTGCTGATCACCGGAACCTTCGTCCTCAGCCGCCGCTGATCCGAAGTCGACGAGACATCGTGCGGTCAAGATTTTCCGCCGCGGCCAGGTTCCCGCTGCGTGCGGTGGGCTTCAGCCTGGGCCTCTTCGGTCTGTTGCGTAGCGGGTGGGTGGAAGGGCATCTGATCCTTCCCCTCACCCGCTTTCAGCAGACCGCGGCCGAGTTCTATGCCGGCAAACCCACCGCGCCGATCAATGTCACCGCGGAATGCAGCGGAACCGACGTGCTGGCCCTGTGCCTCGCCGCCATCCTGGCCTGGCCGGCCACGTGGCGAGCACGGCTGTCCGGCGCCGTGGGCGGCATCGGCCTGATTCTTACCCTGAACACAATCCGCATCGGCAGCCTGGGACAGGCAGCCGCAAGCCCGGCTCTTTTCGAGACCCTTCATCTCCAGATCTGGCCGGTCATCCTCATGATCGCAACCTCGCTGTACGCGTTCTTCTGGATGCGCGGCGCGCGTCGCACCGACGTATCGGGTCACGACGCAGCTTCCCCCGGACTCTCCTTCTCGTCGCCGTCGGCGCGTCGTTTCACCTTCCTCGCCGCCCTTCTCCTTGTGGCCTTCGCCTTCTGCGGCCCGTGGATCGCGAGCAGCGAGACACTTTTCGCCGCTGGGGCCTGGACCGCGGGCGAAGCGGCGCTGCTTCTAGGTGTATTCGGCGTCGCCGCCACCGCCTGGGGGAATGTGCTGGCCACGAACCAGGGGGCTTTCATGGTTACACCGGAGTGCCTGGCCACGGCCCTTGTGCCCTTGTACATCGCCGCTGTCCTCGCCGCGCCGCTCGCCTGGCCGCGACGCCTGCTTGCGCTGGTCATGGCCCCCATCCTTTTCGCGGGCCTCGCCATCGCCCGTTTGCTGCTGCTCGCGCTGCCGCCCGTGGTGGCCGCCTCCCCCCTCGTTCTCGTTCATGGCTTTCATCAGCTCGTCCTGGGCGTCCTGCTTGTGACGTTCTTCGCCTGGCGCGCTTCGGTCACGCGTTCCTCCGAACCCGGCCCGGTCGCCCGGCGAACTCTCGCCGCGCTTGGCGCCGGCCTGCTGTTCGCGATCCTCCTCGGCGAAGGGCTCACGGGTGTCGTGTCGGGCTTCGCGCGCGCCGTGGCCCCCGCAGCCGTCCAGAGTTTCGCGGACATCCGCGGCCTCGATGACATCCAGGGGGCGCTTGCGAGCCTGGTCCCCTTTCAGGCGAGCCTTCTCGTCGCGCTGGCCGTCGCGATGGCTCCGCCGCGCCGACAGGTGATCGGCTCCTGCGCCTCGCTGTTCGTGGCGCAGATTGTCTTCGTCATGATCGTCGGAGAGCTGGCTCTGCGCAGCGGCGAGATTCCCCACGCCCTTCTGCTCCGCGCATGGGCCGTCGGACTTCCCGTGGGCCTGATGCTCGTCCTTCAGCATTTCCCGTCGTCAAACCCCAGCCCGCGCACTCTGGTGGCCGCCCATGATTCCCCTTAGCCTGAGCGCCGCCTATCGCCGGTACTGGCACGACGTCGGGGCCACCTTCCCTGATCTGGGCGGCGCCGCATCAACCGAGTACTACTTCGAAAACGAGAAGCGGTTGCTCACCGAACATGTTCCGCATTTGGACCGCGCCGTCGTGATGAAGACCGATCTCTGGGACGAGGTGAAGAACACGCGGATCCTGCAGTGGGTGCAGAGCCAGGGGGCCACGGTGTTCGGCGTGGATATCTCCGAGCCCATCGCCCGCCAGGCCGTGGCCGCCTTCGGACCCAATCATCTGCACGCCGCCGCTTCCGACGTGCGCATCCTTCCCTTCGCGAACCAGAGTTTCGACGCCATCTACTCGATGGGCACCATCGAACACTTCCTCGACCCTGAACGGGCGCTGCGCGAGATGTTCCGCGTGCTCAAGCCGGGAGGCCGCGCGGTGGTGGGAGTACCAAACCGCTTTGATCCGTTCCTGCGCCCCGCGCTTGCCGCGTTTCTGCAGGCCACCGGCCTTTACGATTACGGCTACGAGAAATCGTTCTCGCGCCGCCGTTTCAAGGCGATGCTTGAGTCGGCCGGATTCAAAGTGGTGGCCGAGACCTCGATCCTGTTCATTCCCGGGTGGCTGCGCATGGCCGATCTCGCGCTGCACAGCTATTGCCGTCCGCTTTCCTGGCTGACCCGGCTGGCGGTGAGGCCCTTCGTCTGGCTCGATCGACACGTTCCCGCGGTGCGCCGTCACGGCTACCTTCTCGCCACGGTGGGTGTTCGCCCGGCCGATGCGGTGGAGTGCAGAGGATCCATATGAAAGCCCGCAGCAAGGCGGATCGCGCCATTCTCATCGGACTCTCCCTGCTGGGGTTGGCCCTGCTCGCGAGCCTGATCTATCCCTTCACTGCCGCATTGCTCTTCGCCGCGGTTCTGGCCGGCGCGCTCTTCCCCCTCTTCGAGCGCTTCGCACGCGCGCTAGGGAACCGGCCTTCGTTCGCGGCCGGGCTCGTCACCCTCGCGGTGGCTCTTCTGGTGGCGGGCCCCACTGTGTGGCTCACCGTCACCGTGGGAGATGACCTGCTCACCGGCGTCAAGGCGGTGGAGCGGACCTTGAGCCGCGGAGGCGGCGTGCCGGAACTGATCCGCATGCTGCCCAAAGAGGTTCAGACCCGCGTCCGCCAGGCGGTGCAGAGCGTGCCCGGAGGCTCCGCGAAGATCGAGGACATGGCCGACAAACGGGCGGACGGTGCCGCAGCCGCGGTGACCGCGGGAATCGCCGTGACCGCCAACATCGTGATCGAGTTCACTCTGATGCTGGTGGCGCTGTTCTTCCTGCTCGTCGAAGGGAAGGGACTGGTGCGTTGGCTGGCCATAGTGGCCCCGCTGCCGGAAGCCCAGATCTACGAAATCCTCGAGGGCTTCCGCACCGTCTCGGTCGCGGTGATGCTCTCCTCCCTCGGCACCGCCGGGGTTCAGTCCGCGGCCGCCCTGATCGGGTATCTGGTGGCCGGGGTGCCCCAGCCGCTCTTCTTCACTTTCGTCACCTTCGTGGTGGCGTTCGTGCCCGCGGTGGGCGCGGCCGGGGTGGTGCTGGCCCTCGCCGGTCTGCTCTTCTTCCTCGGCCAGAACCAGGCCGCTCTTGGCCTCGCCTTGTGGGGCATTGTGGTGGTCAGCACCGTCGACAACCTGGTCAAGCCCTGGCTGCTCGGGGACCGCATGCAGATCAACAGCGGCCTGATCTTCTTCGCCCTCATCGGTGGACTCGCCACCTTCGGGCCCATGGGCCTGATCGCCGGCCCCCTGATCCTCTCGTTCTTCCTCGCCGTGGTGCGGCTGGGCGGCAAGAATACGGACGCGCCCATCAGCGAATGACCGAGCCGATCAGGAAATAGGCGCGCACGTCTCCTCCGCTCCCGACACTCGCCCCCGCGAAGAAGGGACCGAGGAAGGTGTCGGCGACAAAGCCCCCGCTGAAGCTGCTCTTGACCCTCGCCGCGCTGGTGCGATCGAAGGCGCTGCCCACTTCCACGATCCCGGTCAGATACAGGCGGTCGCCCAGCAGATCGGGAAGGCGCCCGATGGCGGTGCGGTAGGCAACGCGGCCCAGGGCGAAGCTGGATCCGCGAAAGGCCTGGGGCGGATAGCTGCTGAGGCGGAACGGGCCACCCAGGGTGAATTGATACAAGGTCGGCGGATCACCACCGATGTTCAGGCCGGCGTCGGCAGAAAACGAGACATGGTGACGACGCGAAAGCCGAAAGGCCACGCTGCCTCCCGCTTCGAGGGCTCCGAAATCGCGCGTGACTTCGGGAACATCGAGCCTCCACGTCGCTT
>JAGNNV010000062.1 GCA_017990495.1 Vicinamibacteria bacterium | reverse complement strand
GTGAATTTCTTCCTGCTGAAGCCCTTGCCGGTGAGGGATGAGAAGACGTTGATCCTCGCGCGGGCGTCGCATCCCCAGCAGGATGGCGCGCGTCCGCGGATGTCGTACGGCGACTTCGTGGACTTCAAGCAGCAGGCGAAGACGGTGGACCACCTTGCGGCCATGTCGCTGGGCACGGGAGCGCTCACCGGCAGGGGGGACGCGAAGCGTGTGTTCGTCTCGGCCGCGAGCGCGGACCTCTTCGCGGCCTGGGATCTCGGTGCATTTGCCGGCCGGGTGTTCGACGCTTCAGAGGACGCACCCGGCGGATCTCCCGTGGCGCTACTCGCACACGGATTCTGGGAGCGGGAGTTCGGGGCCGACCGCACCATCGTCGGCAAAACACTGACTCTGGATGGCCGGGCGGTCACTGTCATCGGCATCGTTTCTCCCGCCATCGAAGTCGGGACCTTCTCCGAGATCGAAGTGTGGATCCCCCTGGCGCAGGCAAGCCCGTCCCTCGACCGGGCGCGGCGCGACCTCCGTGTGACCGGGCGGCTGAGGCCCGGCGTCAGCACCGCGGAGGCGAGCGCCGAATTCGCGACCATCGCCCTTCGTCTCCAGAAGGCGCATCCGGACACCAACCGCGACTGGACCGCGAGTGCCATCACCCTTCGACAAGGACTTTACGGAAGCGACACCAGCGTCATCCTGTCTCTGCTGACCGTGGGTGTGTGCCTCGTGTTCGCGGTCGCATGCGCCAACGTCGCCGGGATCATGCTGGCGAGAGCCACCACGAGGCAGCGGGAAATGGCTCTGCGCATGAGCCTCGGGGCCGCGGGCCGTCAGATCACTCGGCAGCTGATGGTGGAAGGCGCGGTGCTTTCGTTCCTGGGCGCGGCTCTCGGCCTCGCCCTTGCCCAGGCGGGTCTCGAACTGATGCGCGCGGTCGCCTTCGAGCAGTTCTATGAACTGGTCACCATCGATGCGCGAGTGCTGGCCTTCTCGGCCGCCCTCGCCCTCGTCGCCCCCTTGCTCTTCGGTCTGGCCCCGGCTCTGCAACTCGCCGGCCGGGAGTTGTCGACGGTCCTTCGCGAGGCGGGCGCCGGCGCCGGCACATCGGGACGCGTGGGCCGCTCTCGTCGTGGCCTCGTGATCATGCAGATCGGCCTGGCCACCGCGCTGCTGATCGTCTCGGGGCTTTCGGTGCGCACGGCCCTTGTGCTGCGTGACTACAACTTCGGCTTCGATTCCAGCGGCCTGCTGACCGCGCGCATCGATCTCGCCGAGAGCCGCTTCAAGACGGATGAACAAGTCCACGCGCAAGCCGAGAAGATCCTTTCTTCGCTCCGGGGTCTGCCCCAGACCTCCGCGACCGCGATCGGGTCCGAGTTGCCCATCTTCGATCGATCGCGACAGGTGATGTTCAAGACGCGCGAGACGTCGGTCGACGAATCGAAAGTTGCCACCGTCACCGTGGCGACCCCCGACCTCTTCAAGGCGCTCGGGATGAAGGTGCTGCGGGGCCGGGACTTCCTCGAGACCGACATCCCTCAGTCGCCCGCGGTGGCGGTGGTGAACGAAGCGCTCGTGGCCCGCGAGTTTCCGGGCCGCGAACCCATTGGAGAGCGTATCCAGGTGGGCGGCGGCGATACGCCGTGGCTGGAGATCGTCGGTGTGGCGTCCAATCTCGTCAATCCCGGTTCGGGCGAGGCGCCCACGGCCCGGGCCTATGTGCCGTTGGCTCAACGGCCCCAGCGCAGCCTCGTTGTTTTCGCGCGCACCTCGTCTCCGGAGTCGATTCTCGCGTCGCTTAGGGAGACCATGCGGTCGATCGATCCGGATCAGCCCATCTACGACGCGAAGACCATGGAGCAGGTGATCTGGGAGGATCTCGCCGGCAATCGCATCATCACCGGGCTGTTCATGGCCCTCGGTCTCGTTTCTCTGACCCTGGCCGCGGTGGGGCTCTACGGCCTGAATGCGTTCCTCGTCGCCCAGCGTTCGCGCGAGATCGGCGTGCGGATGGCCCTTGGTGCCTCGGCGGGCGACGTGGTGAGGATGGTGATCTCGCAAGGCGCGCGTCTCACCGCGGCTGGACTCGCGGTGGGCGTCACACTCGGGCTGCTCCTCGGGCGGGCGATGTCGAGCATCCTGATCGAAGTGAGCCCGTCGGATCCGGCGACTCTGTTGGCTACCGTTGGCGTCCTTGGTTGCGCCGCGATCGTGGCTCATTGGGTCCCGGCCCGCCGAGCCGCCACCGTCAACCCCATCGAAGCGCTTCGCCACGATTAGTACGGAGGAGCGGCGGGCCTCGGGCACGGGAAGTGGGTGTCCGATATCGGGACGAGATGGCGCTGTCAGCGGGGATCACCAGCGCCTCAAGCCGATCAGATGTCGGGACTTGTGGGAGACGGGTCGTGTGGCACGCCCATTGATACGGGCTGAAGGAGTGAAGCTCTGTTTTCGGGAAGAGGGGGCGCGATGACCGGACTGATGAATGACGTGCGAGTGAGCTCGCGACGATTGCTGAAGACGCCGGGGTTCACGCTCGGCGCGGTCCTGACCCTCGCTCTGGGGATCGGTGCGTCCACCGCGGTGTTCGCGGTGGTGAGCAGCGTCCTGCTGAAGCCCCTGCCCTTCAAGGACGCCGAGCGTCTCGTCTTCATCACCCGCGAAGGCGACGTGGGCATCCCCGACGGAGTTGATTGGCGGAAAGAGAGCCGCACGCTCGCGGAGATCGGTCTCTTCCTCCGCAGTTGGGACATCGACCTTATCGGATCGGGCGAGCCGATGCGCCTGCGAGGCTCGGTGGCGGAACCAGGTCTCTTTCGCGTTTTCCAGGCGAGCCCGCGGCAGGGGCGCTTCTACGGCGACGCGGACAGTCGGGCCGGCGCGCCCTCGGTCGCGGTGATCAGCGAGGGACTGTGGAAGCGTCAGTTCGGAAGCGACGCGTCGGTGGTCGGCCGCACCGTCATCCTCTCCGACATCCCGACCACCATCGTGGGCGTGGCCGGCGAGGAGATGGATTTCCTGCGCGATGGCGTGGACGTGTGGGTGCCGCCGCCCTTCGTTCCCTGGGCTCTCGGTACACGCGGCGCGAACAATTTTGATGCCGTGGGCAGGTTGCGCCCGGGAGTGACCATCGAGGAATCTACGGCGGAGATGACCGCGATATCGCGGCGGCTCGAAGCGGCGTATCCGGCCACGAATCGCGGGAAGATCGTGGCCCCCGTCGGGATGCTGGAGTTCATGGTGGGCTCGGCGCGCCGGGCTCTCCTGGTTCTGTTCGTCGGGGTAGGGATCGTGGTCCTGGCTTCAAGCGTCAACCTTGCCACTTCGCTCCTGGCCCGATCCGCGAGCCGCCGTGAGGAGTATGCGGTTCGTCTCGCCCTCGGCGGCGGCCAGCGCGCGATCGCGCGGCACGCGGTGCTCGAGGGCTTGATGCTGTCGGCGGCCGGGGGCGCGCTTGGGGCTCTTCTCGCTGTCTTCACCCGCGATGCTCTGGTATCCGTGGTCGGGGAGAGCGTGCCGCGGGCCTGGGCGATCGCGCTCGATGGCACGGCGCTGGCCTTCGCGGTGCTCGCGTCCTCCGCTGCCGGCCTTCTCATGGCCGCCCTTCCGGCCTGGCAGGTGCTGCGTGGTGATCTGGCTCCGTATCTGAGAACCGCGGGCCGCGGTGGATCGTCCGGCAGCGCGCGCCAGTTGATGGACGGGATCGTCGGACTCGAGGTCGCCCTCGCGGTTGTCCTCCTCGTCGGCGCCGGTCTCCTTCTGCGCACTTTCGGTCAGCTCCAGTCGGTGCCCCTCGGCTTCAATCCGGACAATATTCAGATGGCAGGCATCACGCTTCCCGAGTCGCGTTACCTCGACAAGATCCCCGAGCAGATCTCGGTCTTTCGCCAGGTGCTCGATCATGTCCGGTCGGCGAACGGCGTCGAGAGCGCGGCCTACGTCCTCACTCCGCCTCTCGATCCGCGGGGAGGCGCAGGAGGCGGCATCCTCTTCGCGATGAAGCCCGAGGCGATGCCGGTCGAGAATCCGGGAGCCCGGGCCCGCATGGTGATGGGGGATTACTTCGGCACGATCGGCACGGCCATCGTCGAGGGCCGCGCGTTCGCGCCCGAGGACAGCGAAGGGACGCAGCGCGTGGCCATCATCAACGAGCGCTTCGCGCGGGAGTTCTGGCCGAACTCGAGCCCGCTGGGCGCCCAGGTGGCCTGGAATGGCTGGACCAAGGCGCCGGTCTGGATGACCATCGTCGGCGTCGCGCGCGACGTCAAGGGCGCCACCCTTCACGGCCAGGACTTCCGCACCCTCTACGCGCCTTACGAACAACACATCGCGGGATGGCAGCGCTGGGGCTCGATCGTGGCCCGCACCCGCATGACCCAGGGTGCGTTTGGTGACGTGGTGAAGGAGGGACTGCGCCTCGCTGATCCCACGGTTCCCCTCGGACGCCTCGAAACCCTCGCTTCGCGGCGCGACGCGATGCTCGGTCCGCAGCGTCTGAACGCGGTGGCCATCGGCCTGTTCGCCTTCATCGCCTTCGTGGTCGCGTTCCAGGGCATTCACGCCATCCTGGCTCGGTCCGTGGGCGACCAGCGGCGTGAACTGGGCATTCGCCTGGCTCTTGGCGCCACGCCCCGTTCGCTCCTTCGACTTGTCATGAGACGCGGCCTGAAGCTGACCCTGGCCGGCTTGCTCTTCGGTATTCTCGCCTCGATTCTGCTCGGCCGAGGCCTCGAGTCCCTGCTGTTCGAGGTGCGGGCGTCCGATCCTTTGACCTTCGTCACGGTGGCCGCGGTGGTGGGCCTCGCTGCGATGCTTTCGAGTTATCTGCCGGGGCGGGAAGCAGCCCGGACCGCGCCCGCCACCGCGCTCAGACAGGAATGAAAATGGGGAACAACGTGATCGACGCGCTGGTGGGCGGTTTCCGTGCGCTCCGTCGGAATCCGCGCCTCGCCACCATCATGGTGGCGACTCTGGCCCTCGGCCTCGGCGCCAACACCACGATCTTCAGCCTGGTCCAGAGCGTGTTGTTCCTCGACGCCGACTTCGGTCGGAGCACGGGACGGGTGATCTCGCTCCATTCCGTTCATCCGTCGCGGGCGCAGCAGCTCGATGACGCTGAACTGTCCTGGCCGGAACTTGAGGCCGTGCGCGCCTCGCTTCAAGGGCTTGAACGGGTCGAGGGCTACACCGAACGCAACTTCACCCTCGACACCGAGGACGGCGCGGTGCGCGCATCCGGCGCGTCCGTCACCGCCGGTCTCTTCAGTCTGATCGACGCTGGTCCCGCCCTCGGCCGCGGCCTGCGCGAGGACGACGCCCAGGACTTCGGATTCGAGTCGACGGTGGTGATCTCTCACTCGCTCTGGCAGCGGCAGTACGGCGGCGATCCCGGCATCGTGGGCAGGGCGATCAGGCTGAACGGGCGTGCCATCGAAGTGGTTGGAGTCATGGCCCCGGGGTTCGCTTTCCCTGAGCGCCAGGACTTGTGGCTCGCCTACAAGCCCACGGCCGCCCCTCCGAATGGCGCGAGGTTCCTGCTCGCGCTCGGCCTGCTTGAGCCCGGGCAGGACCTCGCGAGCGTCTCGGCGCGCCTCCCGTCCATCAGTCTCGACCTGGAGCGGCGCCTGCCCGAGACCCAGACCGACTATCGGCTCCAGGCCGCCCGTTTCCCGAACGCCATGATGGGCGGAACTCCAGTGGCCATGACCGCGATGATGGCGGCGGTGGCCATGGTCTTGCTGATCGCTTGCGCCAACCTCGCGGGACTTCTCCTGGCGCGCGCGGTCGACCGGCGTCGGGAACTGGCCCTCAAGGTCGCGCTCGGAGCCTCGCGCGCCACCCTGATCCGCGAGCTGCTCGCGGAGGTGTTTCTCGTATCCGTTGCCGGCGCCAGCCTCGGATGGGCCTTTGCCCGTGTGGCGGTGCCACGCCTCGTGGCATCGTTCCCCGAAGCGCCGCCCTACTGGATGCGCTTCGGGGTGGACGCCGCCGCTTTCGGCTATTGCCTGGCTCTCACCCTGCTCACCACACTGGTCGCGGGCCTCCTTCCGGCCTGGCGCTCGGCCGCGGTGTCTCCCGGGATCGACCTCAAGGACGCGGGCCGAGCGGTCTCCCGCGGTCCGCGCACCCGGATGATTCAGGAGGGCATCGTGATCGCGCAGGTGGCGTTGTGTCTGGCTCTGGTGGTGGCCGCGGAACTCATGATCCAGTCGTTCAACAACCTGCAGCGGGCCGACGCGGGGGTTCGCGAGGAAGGGCTTCTGACCGCGCGGCTCTATCTCTCCGGTGATGAGGTCGATGCGCCTGCGGCCAAGGCGCGGGCGCTCGCGAGCCTGATCGACGGCGTGGCCTCGCGGCCTACGGTGATCCGCGCCGCGATCACCACGGCGATTCCCGCCGACGACGGGGGGCCCACCGCCATGCTCGTCCACGATGTGGGCGCGCCCGCCGCCGATGAGATTCCCGCGACCGTGGTGGGAGCGAGCGAGGGCCTCTTCGAGACCATCGGCGCATCGCTCCTTCGCGGCCGCGATTTCAGCCGTCAGGAGGTCGAGGATCCGCTTTCCGCGGTGGTGGTGGTGAGCGCCTCCCTTGCCGCCTCGATCAGCGGAGATGGGGAGGTGGTCGGCCGCAGCGTGGCGGTCCGCAACGGAGCCAGCCACGAGTGGCGCACCATCGTGGGTGTGGTTCCCGATGTGCAGTATGAGGAGTTCGGGGAGGAGACGCGGTCCGGCCGTCGGGCCCTCTACGTTCCATACGCGCGCGTTGGCTCGCGTTCGGTGTCGTTCATGGCCCGGACACGCGGCGAATCCGGTCCTGTCGTCGCGGAACTCAGGCCTCTTGCGAGGCGCGCGCACCCCGGCATCGCCCTGTTCTCTCCTCGCACCATGGCGCAGGTACGGGCGTCCACCACCTGGGATCAGAGGTTCTTCGCGCGGGTCATGGGTCTCTTTGCCGCGACAGCGCTCGTCCTCGCGGGCATGGGTCTTTACGGTCTCCTGCGCCAATTCGTCGGGTCGAGGACCCACGAGATTGGCGTGCGGCGGGCCCTCGGCGCCACGGGCCGCGCCATCGCCGCGCTGGTCATTTCCCGCGCCGGGGTGGTGACCGGGTTGGGCCTGGGGGGCGGAGCGATCCTCTCGATCATGGCGGCGCGCGGACTTTCCGGACTTCTCTTCGGGGTCAGCGCACTCGATCCCGCGAGTTTCGCCTTCGCCGCCGGGGCGTTGCTCGTCCTGGTCCTCGTGTGCTCGTGGATCCCGGTGCGCCGCGCGGTAGGCGTCGATCCCATCGTCACGCTCCGGGAGGAGTGAGACAAGGATTAGATTCAGGCGCCGCACGAAGGCGCCGCGCATCCCGCATCAAGAGTTTCAAGGAGAAGAGAAGACAGCCATGATCGAACTGCGCAATCTGGAAAAGTCGTACCCGCTGGCCGCCGGACGCGTGTACGTCCTGCGAAACATCAATCTCACCATCGCGGAAGGTGAGTTCGTTTCGATCATGGGACCGTCCGGCGCGGGCAAGTCGACTCTCCTTCACATTCTGGGAATGCATGACGGAGACTTCGCCGGCGACTACGAGTTCCGGAGCGAGATCGTGAACAAGCTCAAGCCGCGAGACCGTCAGGAACTGCAGAAGCGCAACATCGGCTTCGTCTTCCAGAGCTTTCACCTGCTCGACGATCTGACTGTCTACGAGAATCTCGAACTGCCCCTCTCCTATCGTGACCTCAAGAAGGGTGAACGCCAGGCCATCGTGGCCGACGTGCTCGACAAGTTCAACATCGTGGGGAAGAAGGATCTTTATCCTTCCCAGCTCTCGGGCGGGCAGCAGCAGCTTGTGGGCGTGGCCCGCGCCATCGTGGCCAAGCCCAAACTCATCCTCGCCGACGAGCCCACGGGCAACCTCCACTCGGATCAGGGGCGGGAGATCATGGAACTCTTCAAGAAACTCAACGAGGAGGGGTCCACCATCATCCAGGTCACGCACTCCGAAACCAACGCCACTTACGGTAACCGCGTGATCCGGCTGAAGGACGGCTGGCTCGCCTCCGCAAGCTGATCCCTGACGGCGCTCCTATACTCGGTGGTTCTGTGACCTCAACTCCACGCATCCTCGTCGCCGACGATCAGCAGGACGTCCTCGAGGCCCTCCGGCTTCTGCTCAAGTCCGAGGGCTTCACCATTGAGACCGCGGGCTCTCCGGCCGCGGCCTGGGCCGCCCTTGAGGGTCGGGAGTTCGACGTCGCGCTGATCGACCTGAACTACACCCGCGACACCACCTCGGGTCGGGAGGGCATGGACCTGCTGGCCCGCATCCGCGAGCTGGACGAAACCCTCCCCGTGGTGGTGATGACCGCGTGGGCCAGCGTGAGCCTCGCCGTCGAGGCCATGCGCAACGGCGCCCGGGACTTCGTGAGCAAGCCGTGGGAGAACGCGCGACTCATCGCCATTCTGAGAACCCAGGCCGAACTCGCCAAGGCGTTGCGTCACGGCCGCCGTCTCGAAAGCGAGAACCGCGCCCTGCGCGGCGAGGTGAAACTCGAAGTCATCGCCGAGTCGCCCAGCATGCAGAAGGTGATGGACATGGTCCGGCGGGTGGGACCGTCCGACGCCAACGTCCTTCTGCTGGGCGAGAACGGCGCGGGCAAGGGCACGGTGGCCCAGGCTCTGCACGCGGTGTCGAATCGGAAACAGAAGGCTCTGGTCACCGTGAACGTGGGCGGCCTGTCGGAGGGCGTCTTCGAGAGCGAACTTTTCGGGCATGTTCGCGGGGCCTTCACCGACGCCCGGGCCGACCGGGTCGGACGGTTCGAGCTGGCCGATGGCGGGACGCTTTTCCTCGACGAGATCGCCAATGTCACTTCGGGACTCCAGGCCAAGCTCCTTCGCGTGGTCGAGGCGGGGGAGTTCGAGCCTGTAGGTTCGTCACGAACGCGCAAGGCCAACGTCCGGATCATCTCCGCCACCAACGCCGATCTCGACGCCGAAGTGGCGGCCGGAAGGTTCCGGCAGGATCTTCAGTTCCGGCTGAACACCATCGAGATCCGCATTCCTCCGCTGCGCGATCGTCGGGAAGACATCCCCGCCCTCGCCGCGTATTTCCTGGCCGCCCACGCCGCTCGTTACCGGAAGGCGGTGGGCGGGTTCGACGCCGCGGCCACTCAGGCCCTGCTCGACCACGGCTGGCCGGGGAACGTCCGCGAGCTGGATCACGCGATTGAAAGGGCGGTGCTGCTCACCCCCGGCGAGCGGATCGGCGCGGCCGACCTCGCGTTGCGCGTGGCCGGCGAACCTCGCGGCGGCCGGCTCGAGGACATGAGTCTCGAGGAGGTCGAGGCCTTCCTGATCAAGAAAACGCTGAGCCGATTCGAGGGCAACGTCACGAGGGCGGCCGACGCACTGGGTCTGTCGCGCAGCGCCCTCTACCGTCGTATCGAACGCCACGGTCTCTGAGGATCCCAAGGGTTCGCACGGTGAGACGAACCCTTTCTCTCGACACCCGGGTTTTTCTCCTTGCCGCCCTCGCGGGTCTGCCCGGCTCCTTTTTTCTGCTCGGCTGGTTATGGGGCCGTCCCCACGACGCGGAACTGCGCTGGACCCTGACCCTCCTTCTGCTGGCCTTCTGGCTGGGCCTCGCGCGGGCCGCGCAGATGAGCGTGGTGAGACCCATGCAGACGGTCTCAAACCTGCTCGCGGCTTTGCGCGAGGAGGACTTCTCGTTCCGCGCCCGGGGCCGCGGGGGCGAGGACGCCTTGTCGCAGGTTCTGTTCGAAGTGAACACCCTGGCCGAAACCCTCAAGCACCAGCGGCTGGGCGCGCTCGAGGCCACCGGCCTTTTGCGCAGCGTGATGGAGGAGATCGACGTGGCGGTGTTCGCCTTCGATGAGGGAGAACAACTACGGCTCGTGAACCGTGCCGGCGAAGGACTGCTGGGATTCGCCGCCGAACGCGCGCTGGGGCGAACCGCGACCGATCTCGGGCTGGGAGAAGCACTCCGCGGGGAGGCTCCGCGGGTCATGGACGCGGGTTTCGCGGGTCGCCCCGGTCGGTTCGAGGTGCGCCGCTCCCTGTTCCGTCAGGGGGGTCGCCCGCACCACCTGCTTGTTCTTACCAACGTGAGCCGCGCTCTGCGTGACGAGGAACGCCAGGCCTGGCAACGTCTCATCCGGGTGATCGGACACGAACTCAACAACTCGCTCGCGCCCATCCAGTCGATCGCCGGCAGCCTCGAAACCCTGCTCTCCCGAACCCCCCGGCCTTCCGACTTCGATGACGATCTGCGCCGCGGCCTGGCCGTGATCGCCTCGCGTTCAGAGTCGCTGGCCCGATTCACGGAGTCGTACGCGCGGCTCGCCCGGTTGCCCGCGCCGTCTCTCTCGCCGGTTGATGTTCCAGAGCTGGTGCGCCGGGTCACCGTGCTCGAGGAGCGGCACGGCGTCGTGGTCGAGCCCGGGCCGGCGGTGACTCTCGTTGCCGACGCCACGCAGCTGGAGCAGGCGCTGATCAATCTCATCCGAAACGCGGTCGAGGCGTCCCGGGAGACCGGCGGAGGAGTTCGCCTCAGCTGGCGCGTCTTCGGAGGCGCGCTCGAGATCCTGGTAGAGGATGAGGGGTTGGGCCTGCCCACCACCGCCAACCTCTTCGTGCCGTTCTTCAGCACCAAGCCGGGCGGTTCAGGTATCGGTCTCGTGCTCACCCGGCAGATCGCGGAGGGCCACGGGGGATCGCTCACCCTCGAGAATCGCGCCAGCCGAAGCGGGGTGTGCGCCTGTCTCCGCATACCGCTGCCCAAGCGCTGACGAGTCGAGAACCAGGCACGGTCCTTGGGCTAAAGTTCCGCCACTCCGCTCGAGGAGGCCTGGCCTGATGGAATTTCCTTTCCCCGCGAACGGTCTGACCGATCCGCAGGAGCGTCTGCTCCGCGGCATTCCCGCTTTTGCCGCGTTGCCCTCTTCCGCGCGGCAGGAACTGGCGTCCCATCTGACCGAACAGTCCTATCCCATCCACGCGCAGGTGCTTGATGAGGGAGAGCCGGCCGACCGCCTGTTCCTGATCGAGGAGGGCGAGGTCGAGGTTTCGATTCGCACCCCCGAAGGACGAGTCCCCGTGAGCCGTCTCTCGGAGGGGGAGATGTTCGGGGAGATCGGCCTCATGCTGGCGTCTCGCCGCCGCACGGCGCGGGTGACGGCGACCCGGCCCCTCCTCACCTCGACTCTGCGCGTCCGTCATCTCTACGAGGTCCTCGATCGCTACCCCGAGGCGCGCGATGTGCTGGTGGAGGCTGCCGATCAGGCTCTCGTCCGCTCTTTCGTGAAGTGCACCCGGCCCTTCGAGCGCCTCACGCCGGAGCGCCTGCGGCATTTCGCCGGGCGGATGAAGACCGAGACCTTCCAGGCCGGGCAGACGGTTTTTCGTCAGGGAGAAGCGGGGGATGTCTGCTATCTCGTCCGGGCCGGCTCGCTCGAAGTGGTTCGGCAGGAGGCCTCGGGTCCGCGGACCGTGGCCAAGCTCGAGCCCGGGGAGATCGTGGGCGAGTCGGCGCTTCTCACCAGCACGCCGCGGGATGCTTCGCTGCATGTGCTCGAGGCGGCGGAACTCCTGGCCTTGCACCGTTCCGACCTGATCGAGGCGCTGGACCAGGACCAGCAGGTGGCGGCCCACATCGTCAATCTCATGAAGATGCGCGACCGGCCCGTGGCGAAGCCGGGGGTGACCCTTCAGCCCCGCCCCACGGCGAGCGGTGAGACGATCTGGATCCTTGCTGATTCCAGCCGGTTCGGCGCCTACCACCAGCTCTCGAGCCTGGGTCTTTTCGTATGGTGTCGACTCGACGGCGTTCACAATGTCGCGGAGATCCAGGCGGCCTACCAGGCCGAACGCGGGGAGGTGAAGCTCGAGGAGGTCGCCCGACTCATCGGCGAACTCGTGGAGGCCGGATTCGCCAAGGCCAAGGAACTCGACCCGGAGATGGCGCTCGTCACCGGCCCGCCCCTTCCGTGGTGGAGGAAATGGTGGGCGAGGTTCAACCTGGCCCGGCGCGCGAAAGCGCCGGGAAACTGAATCAGGCCGAGATGGCCTGCCCGGATCCGTAGCCTTCGGCCGAGTCGTTCACCACCAGTTCGGCGCGGGTCGAACGGAGGCCCAGTCGCTTCATCTTTTCGGACAACGTGGACGGCAGCAGGCCGAGGGACGCGGCCACCCGCCGCTGATTCCAGCCTGCCAGTTCCAGCGCCATGAGGAGCAGCTGACGCTCATACTCCTGCACGAGATCCTTGAGGGTCTGACCTTCGGGCACGGTGAGGATCGGTGTCAGTTCGGTCACGGACGCTCTTCGTTCGATAACGGACATGGGGTTGCTCGATCCGTTTCGTTCAGTCTGCCTCTCCATCGCGGGGATCTCCCTTGTTTTCTGAGAATTCGGGACGGCGGTCGCGCTTTGGAGGTTCTGGCTGTTGCTCCTGGGAAGCGCGGGCTGGGCTTGGAAGTTGTTCACAAACCTCAAGAGAGCAAGTCCCGTTCCAGACCCCCCTGGCTGCCGGCGCTTTCCGAGGACGCGCCTCGAATGACTCAGAACTGGCGGTCGAAGTGCCGAATGCCGTCGACGTGCGGCGCCGGCTTCGTCCAGTACGTGGTCTCGTTCTTCCCTTTGAATGTCCGAGTCATCGGGTCTTTACCGGCCAGGCGCATCAGGAGACCGGTTGGAGTGATGCCCACGTAGAAGAAGACGCCGAGCAGGATTCGGGTGTTGATGTAGCCGAGGATTTCCGCGAACTTCATCCACGGTCCGAAGGCCGGGCGCAGCAGGCCGGGCAAAAGCGAGCCCACCGCGAAGAACAAGGCGGACGCCACCGCGAAACCCTGGCTCGGGCCCATGCGCCCTCGCCAGAGAAGGAGGGCAGCGACGATGGCCGCCACCACCCCGAAGGTGAAGCCGAAGTTCCTGAGGTCTTTCCGCGAGGCGACGTGGGGGATGGTGGCTGGATCAGTCAAGTTCGAACTCCTGCATCCACTTCTTGTCGTCCTCGACGACCGGCTGATCTTCCTTGAGGAAGATCCACTGATCGACGACCAGCACATCGATGTCCGAGCGCATGAAACAGCGGTAGGCGTCCTCGGGGCTGCAGACGATGGGTTCGCCGCGCACGTTGAAGGAGGTGTTCACCACCACCGGACAGCCGGTCAGCTTGTGAAACTCGCTGATCAGATCGTAGTAACGGGGATTCGTCTCTCGGTGCACCGTCTGGATGCGGGCCGAGTAGTCGACATGGGTGGCGGCGGGAATGGTGGAGCGGGGCACGTTCAGCTTTTCGATGCCGAAGAGCTTTTCCTGCTCCGCGCTCATGGCGATCTGATGCTTCTTCGCGACATTGGCCACGAGAAGCATGTAGGGACTCTCGCGGTCGATGTCGAACCACTCGGAAACATGCTCAGCCAGAACCGACGGGGCGAAGGGCCGGAAGGATTCGCGGAACTTGATCTTGAGATTCATCCGCTTCTGCATCTGCGGGTTGCGCGCGTCGCCGAGGATGGAGCGTCCCCCCAGAGCCCGGGGCCCGAATTCCATCCGCCCGCTCATCCAGCCGATGATCTTCCCCTGCGACAGCAGGGAGGCGACCTTCGGGAGAAGCACGTCGTCGTCGAGCCTTGTGGCCTTGGCCGCGCGAGCGTCGATGACCTTCCGCACGTCGTCGTCATTAAACGCCGGTCCGAGGTAAGAGCCACGCTGGCGGTCGAGGGCGGGCGAACCGTTGAACGTGGGGCGGGGGTTATCGAGGTAGCGGTGCCAGACCGCGAGGGCCGAGCCCACCGCGCCACCCGCATCGCCGGCCGCGGGCTGGATGAAGACCTTCTTGAACGGCCCTTCGCGGAGGAGCCGTCCGTTGCCCACGCAGTTCAGGGCCACGCCGCCGGCCAGGCAAAGGTTGTCGAGGCCGGTTTCCTTATGGACATGGCGGGCGATCCGCAACATCGCGTCTTCGGTCACCTTTTGCACGCTGGCGGCCAGGTCCATTTCGCGCTGAGTGAGCTGGGCCTCCGGTTTGCGCGGTGGCCCCCCGAAAATAGCGTCGAATCTCGAGTTCGTCATGGTGAGGCCGGCGCAATAGTTGAAGTAGTCCATGTTGAGATGGAACGAACCATCGTCGCGCAGATCCAGCACATGTTCGTAGATGGCGTCGACGTACTTCGGGACGCCGTAGGGCGCCAGGCCCATGACCTTGTATTCGCCCGAATTCACCTTGAAGCCGGTGTAGTAGGTGAACGCGGAGTAGAGCAGGCCGATCGAGTGAGGGAAGAGGATCTCGCCCTTCAGTTCGAGGGTGTGTCCCTTGCCCACCCAGAAGCTCGTGGTCGCCCACTCGCCGACTCCGTCGAAGCAGATGATGGCCGCCTCGTCGAAAGTTGAGGGGTAGAAAGCGGAGGCGGCGTGGGATTCGTGATGCTCGCCGAAGAGGATCTTCCCTTCGTATCCGCAGGCCTTGCGGATCTCCGTCCTCATGTGCAGCTTTTCCTTGAGCCACAGGGGCATCGACTTCAGGAAAGAGGAGACACCGCCCGGCGCATAGGCGAGGTATGTCTCCAGCAGCCGCTCGAACTTCATCAGCGGCTTGTCGTAGAAGACGACGTAGTCGACTTCCTCCGGACCCTTCAGGCCGCCTTCCTTGAGACAGTAGTTGAAGGCGCCGATGGGGAAGCGATGATCGTGCTTCTTCCGGCTGAATCGCTCTTCCTGAGCGGCTGCTTTGATCTCCCCGTCCTGGACCAGGCACGCGGCGGAGTCATGGTAGTAGGCCGAAACCCCGATGATGTTCACGCGCGCGGAGTCTACGATGCCCCTCCTCTCCTGGGGAAAGGCCGGGCTGGTAAGATCTCGGGTCTTGCCTCTCCTGCCGGAGTGGCGGAACTGGCAGACGCACGGGACTCAAAATCCCGCGTTGTTCGCAACGTGTGGGTTCGACCCCCACCTCCGGCACCATTCCTTACCAACTAAAGACCGTTCGCGACCCGAAACGCTTGCCGACTCTCCCCTTTCGCTCCATGTTCGCGGTCGCGGTCCTCTGCGCCCTGCCCTCGTTGACCAGCGCGCAGACACGGGAGCCCGTGCGCTTCCTGCCGTTCATGGCGCCGCAACTCGAGGCGGCCCGCTACTCGGATGCCAATGAGGAATTCGCCTGGGTGGGCTGGATCGGGGCGAAGGTGGACTTCGTCGAGAAGGGGAAGTGGTCGGCCTATCTGAATGCCAATGTCGAGACCATTCTCGGCCACCGCATCCGATCCTTCGAGGCCGTGCAGGCGAATTACTCGCTTGAGGTGGGCGCCCATCGCGACGTGGGACGCGGTCGAGTGTCGCCCTTCTTTCACCACGTCTCGCGCCATGTCCAGGATCGCGACAAGGTTCAGGCGGTCGATTGGAACTTCCTGGGCGTGCGTTACGACTCTCCCTGGCCGGCGACGTGGGGCCGCGGGGGCGCTTTCTCGGGGTCTTTCGGACTGGCCACCCTCACCTCCGGCGTTCACTACGACTTCGAGGCTCGCCTCGCCGGAGACATCGACGTGGTTCGCAAGGACAATCGCGCCGTGTTCGTGCTCGCCGCCCTGCGCCACGTGGGCGCTGAAAGCACCGCTAATTTCCCTCGCGAGAGCGTCACCGATGTGCGCATCGAGGCCGGGGTGAGGCGATGGACGGAGACCTCTCAGTTCGCGCTCTTTGTCGCCTACCAGCGACGCGCCGATGCCTTGATTCCGCAGGCACTGGTGACGAGCCGGGCCCTCTTCGGTTTCCGGATCCGCGGGCAGCGACGCGAGGCGCCAGCCCTGTCCCCGCTTCCCTAAGCTCGCTGCCGGCTCAGGAAGTGGCGGGAGGCTCGTTGCTGCCGCCCAGAATCGCCTTCAGTTCCTTGCCCATCCTGAAGTAGGGGACCCGCTTGGCCGGAACCTCGACTCGCTCGCCCGTCTTCGGGTTGCGTCCCTTGCGCGGTGCGCGCGACCGGAAGCGGAATGAACCGAGGCCGCGGATCTCGACCTCCTCGCCCTGCTTGAGCGCGGTCACCACGCCCTTCAGGAACGAATCGACGACGATTGCGGCCTGGACCTGGGTGAAGTCGAGACGTCGGGCCACCCCAGCCACGATGTCGGCCTTCGTGAGGGAGCGCGGGGCTTGGGCTTGTTCGTCGGAAGTGTCGGGCATCGGAGCACTTAGAGTGTACCAAAGACCGCGCGCGGACCGGCACCCGACCGGCGCGGACGCAACTACCTGGGCTTGAGCTCGAGGATCTCCGGCCGCCAGGTGGCGGTGTCGCCGGCGAGGCCGTCCTGGGCGCTCACCACCTCGATGCGAGACGGGATGATCCGGTAAAGGGTATAGGTGTCGGGGTTGTCCCGGGCGAAGAAGCCGTCCCATTCCTTCTTGTAGTGCCCGCCCTTCTCGCTGCCGCTCACCTCGGAGGCGCGACCGATCACCGTGACGTAGGCGAGGCGGACCGTGTCGAAGTAGAGCAGGGTGACTCGGGGATCTTTCTTGATCTCGGCGACTTTTCGGCTGCGAGGGTTGGTGGCGACGTAGATCGTTAGCGAGGCGTCGGGTTCGGTGGGGTCGACGATTCGGGCCTGCGCGGCGCCGTCGCCGCCGATGGTCACGAGCGAGCAGAAGCGGGCGGCCGACATGATCCGTCGAGCCACGGCTTCGACCTTCTCGCGGGAAGACTGAGGGGCCGACTCTTGCGCAAGGCTGGCGGACGCGCCGCACAGGGCGAACACGACCGCCACGACGAGCGAGTGAACCGCACGTCCGGGCCGCAGCGGGCGCTTGCTCATGCGGAGGGGTTGGCCGCGCCGTCCCGATACTTCTTCAGCGCTTCCACGAACTTCGCGATGTCGTCGTCGTTGTTGTAGAAGTGCGTGGAGACGCGAATGCCCTGGTGTTTCTGGGTGACAAGGATGCCCTCGCCGCGCAGGAACTCGGTGACCGCGCCCGGGTCGTCCATGGCGATGAGGGTCTGGCCGGAACGGCCCGAACCGGATGGGGACAACACCTCGAATCCTTCGTGACGCATGGCGGAGGTGAGGACGGTGTTCAGTTGGAGCACGCGGGACTGAATGCGGTCCCGGCCGATGCCATCGAGATAGGAGACCGCGGCGCCGAGGGCGAAGATGCCGGGGAAGGCCGGACATCCCATTTCGTAACGGCGTGCCGCCTTCACCGGAACTCCGGCCCGGTTGTTGAAGGCGAAGGGATCCTTGACGCTGCGCCAGCCGAGCCCTTTGGGTGCGCGGGTCAGCAACTCCTTGCTCACATAGACAAAGCCCGCGCCGTAGCCCGCGCACAGCCACTTGTGGCCCGCGCAGGCCATGCCGTCGATCTGCATGGAATTGACGTCGATCTCGAAAGCGCCGAGCGACTGTGAGCCGCACACGATCAGGGAGCGCCGGCCCTTGAGTTC
>JAGNNV010000288.1 GCA_017990495.1 Vicinamibacteria bacterium | reverse complement strand
GTGCCCTGACCGAAGATCGGCTTGTCCATGATCATGTCCAGCCCCGCCTGCCACATGTAGTAGCGATCCCAGCTGCTGGCGTCGGTCACGGTCATGCGGTCGAGAACAGTGCGCGGAGACAGGAGCAAAACCACGGCAAGCGCCGCGGGCAGAAAGAGCAGGAGCCGCGGCTTCTTCATCCAGGCGAGAACGGCGAGACCGGCCACGACCCCAATCCACGCGCTGCGGGTACGGGATAAGAGGAGCGCCAGACCACCGATGGGAGCCATGAGCAGGGCGAGGGTGTGCGAGAACGAGACGTCGGGCCAGGCGAGGCCTCGCCACGCCCGCGATCCAGCCAGAAGCGCCACGCCGAGGATGGCCACGCGCTCGATCTCGGTGGGCATGAGGCCGGTGCGATAGGCGAACATCACCAGAACCGACGCGCCCATCACCAGCCCGCACCACTGAAGCGACCGGCTGGAGACGGAAAGGGGCCGGCCGAGCGTGAGGATGCGCTCCGCGGCCACGATCAGCAGGATGGCGATAACCCCCGAGGCGGTCATGTAATGGCCGAGAAATGACCGCGGACGCATGTCCATGGTGTCGTAGCCGAGAAACGCGTACTGCAGCACGGCCAGGGTGGACAGGGCGAGGCCGCCGATCAGCATGGCGTCGACGAGTAGTTCCCGGCAGGGCTCGCTGCGCAGGGCCTCGGCCGCGAAGTAGAGGAGAAGGAACAGCACCAGCTTCTTGGCGCTCTCGTGGGCGGCGATGGGCGAGGGCGCGAAGGCCGCGGACATGAAGGTCCAGATGGCGAACGCTCCCACCGCGGCGTCGATGGGCAGGGCAAAACCGCGGGTCTCCCGACGGATGGTCCGGGCCACATGCACCACGCCGATGAGGGCGAGACCCACCTGCGACGCGAAAACCGAGATGGTGGCGGACGCGGCGGTGGCGGCGAGCAGAGCCACCTGCGCCCGCAGGAGGGGCGTCACTCGGGTCCTGCCTCACAAGTCCCCGCCGAGTCTCGCGAATCCAGGACGATGACGAACCGGCCGACGAAGATGAGGTGCTGCAAGCAGGCTCCATGGAGGGAGGGGTCGGGGATGAACGTCTTTTCGCGAACGGCGAGCATAACGCGGTGTTTTGGCCCCTGGCCGCACTATCATTCGGAGGATGACTCCCCCAACGACACCGAAGGACATCGATCCAGCGGGCTCGCCCTCGCGCCTGGCCGACGAGGCGGTCGCGTCGATCCGCGCGCTCGCCGGCCCCGGGGCCACGCCCCGCGTCGGCGTGGTTCTGGGCTCCGGACTCGCCGCCTTCGGCGCCGCGGTGGAAAACGCCACCCGCATTCCCTATCGCGACATACCGCACTTTCCAAAACCCACCGCGGAAGGCCACAAGGGCGAGCTGGTCCTGGGCGAGATCGCGGGCGTGAAGGTGGCGGTGATGTCGGGCCGCGTTCACTTTTACGAGGGCTACGACGACAGCCAGGTCGTCTATCCCGTGCGTGTGCTCGGACGCCTCGGGGTGAAGACCGTCGTGCTCACCAACGCCGCGGGCGCGGTGAACAAGCTCTACAAACCCGGCGACTTCATGGTCTTGAAAGACCATCTGAACCTCACCGGCCGTAACCCTCTGCTCGGCCCCAACGACTCCGAACTCGGGCCCCGATTCCCCGACATGTCCCAGCCATACGACTTCGCCCTGCGCGGCACCACCCTCGCCGCCTTCCGCGGCGTGCAGGCCAACGTGCACGAGGGCGTGTACGTCGGCCTGCTCGGTCCGAGTTATGAAACCCCGGCTGAGATCGCCATGTTCCGGCTAGTGGGGGCGGACGCCGTGGGCATGTCGACGGTGCTCGAAACCATCGCGGCCCGGCACATGGGGGTCAAGGTCGTGGGCATTTCGTGCATCACCAACGCCGCCTCCGACAACGGAGGCGAAACGCTCTCCCACGCCGCCGTGCTCGAAGAGGGCCGGAAGGCCGAGGGAACGTTCGTTGCGGCACTGCGGGCGGCCATAGGCTCGATGGAATGAAGTCCCGAAAGGACGCGCGCATGAACAAGAAGGCTGTCTCCAGCGTGGGCGAAACCATGGCCCCACCGCTCGCCGGCTTGTCCGACTACGCCCGGGACGCGCGCAAGGCGGCGTTCGCTCCCTACTCGAACTTCAAGGTGGGCGCGGCTCTTCTCACCGCGGACGGCGAGATCATCACCGGCTGCAACATCGAAAGCGCCACTTACGGCCTGACCTTGTGCGCGGAGCGCATCGCGGTGTTCAAGGCGGTGTCCGAGGGTTTCCGCAAGTTCACGGCCATCGCCGTGGTCGCCGACGCCCACAAGGTGACGCCGCCCTGCGGCGCCTGCCGCCAGGTGTTGTGGGAGCTTTGCGGAGACATCTGGGTCCACAGCGCGGACCTCAAGGGCCACAAGAAGACCATGCGTCTGTCCGCCCTGCTCCCCGAGCCCTTCGACAAGAGCTTCCTGTAGGGGCGGGCCACATAAGCGTCAGTTGCAGGGGATCTGCAGCCGGGTGCGGACGATCACGCTTTCGACGAGCTTGTCCGCGGGGAAGATCGTCTTGTCCTCGTTGAAGCGCGTGAGTTGGCTCGAGGCCACATAGAAGATCTCGTTCCCCACGAGCACACCGGTGGTAGGAATGTCGTAGTCGGGCCGGTCGCGTTCGAGCACAGTGAAGCAGGTGACCGAATCGAGCGAGGGCGAAAGCTCGGCCTGCAGCAGACGCTCCGGTTGATTTCGGCGTCCATTCTGGATGGCGACGAGCGTCTGCCCGCGCACGTACAGGCCGTCGATGCCGGCGAGGCTCTCGCCCGCAGGCACGCTCAGCGGCCGCGTCATTCGGGTGGCGACATCCATGACCTGGACCCCGCGATAGTCGCCGAGGAAGAGCCGAGCGCCGTCGTCGGATGCGGCGATGCCGTTGATGAAGGACGGGTACTCGACAAACAACTCGACGCGGGTTTCGCCCGGCCGGAGGCGATAGACCCCGTCGGGCCCGGAAGAGAAAAAGACGGAGCCGTCGGGTGTGATCACGAGATCGTTGAAGCACCGCGGCGCCATCTGCCAACCCACGGTGTGCTTCGCGATGAGTTTGCCGGTGTCGAGGTTGTAGCGGAAGACCCCGCCCTGGCCCCGAGTCGTCTCGTCGTCGGGAATCATCGGCGGCCGCCGGTCGTTCAGGTTGCAGGCGTTCGCCCACAACTCACGTCGCTCCGCGTCGACCTTCATGCCCAGAACACCCCACAAGCCGTCGGCGGCCGTGGACACGAAATCGGACTGCCGACCATCGGCGGCCACCTTCACGATCTTCCGCTTGTACATGCTCCCGACGTAGTACGCCCGGTCCTTGGGATCGTAGGCGACGCTCTCGGGGATCAGTTCACGGTCGTGAAGTGTGAACGCCACGGTTCCCCGGACGAGCGGTGATCGGCGCGCCTGATCGCCGCCTTGCTCGTGAGCAAGGGTGACGAGAGCCGCGATGAGAACGAGAGGCTGGAGCAGCATCCCCGCAATCTATCGCCGGGATGGCGACGATCGCGAAGCGCGGCGGCCGCTCCTTCTGCCCTCAGGCCTTTTCGAACTCTTTCGCGTGAAGCCAGGCCGCTTGTTTGACGGTGCGACGGGTCTTCGCCCAATCTTCGAGCATGGCGGGGGCAAGTTCATGGAGCTTCGCGAGCATCTCGGGGGTTGAGGTATTCGCCGCGAGCTCCAGGCGGTGTCCGTTCGGGTCGTGGAAATAGATCGACTGGAACAGCTCATGGTTGACGGGTCCCAGGACGCTCAGTCCCATGGCCTCGAGCCGGCCCTTGATGGCGAGGAGCGTTTCCACGTCCTTCACCTTGAAGGCGATGTGCTGGACCCATGAGGGCGTGTTGGGATCGAAGCCCATGGGCGGCGAGTTCGGGACCTCGAAAAACGCGAGCACATTGCCGTTCCCGGCGTCCAGGAAGACGTGCATGTACGGATCCGGCTCCTTGGTCGAGGGAACCCGGTCTTCCGAGATCGCGAGAAGGAAGTCCATGCCGAGCGCCTGGCCATAGAACTCCACCGTCTCCTTCGCGTCACGGCAGCGATACGCGACATGGTGCACGCCCTGCATGAGTTGAGCTGCGCTCATCTCAGATCACCCCTCGCTGTTCCTGATCCTTTTCGATGGAACGGAAGAGCGCGCCGAAGTTGCCTTCGCCAAAGCCCTGGTGCGCCTCGCGCTGGATCATCTCGATGAAGATCGGCCCGATGATGTTCTTCGTGAAGATCTGGAGCAGGTAACCCTTCTCGTCGCCATCCACCAGAACCTGGTGTTCCTCGATCCGCGCGCGGTCCTCGCGGACATTCGGCACCCGATCGAAAACGTCCCGGTAGTAGTCGGCGTCGATATTGAGCGTCTCGATCGAACAGCCCTTCAACCGGTCGAGCGAGCCAAGGATGTCCCTGGTGAGGAAAGCAAGATGCTGCACGCCGGGGCCGTTGTACTCACGCAGGTATTCGGCGATCTGATCCCGATCGTCCTTGGGCTGGTTGATGGGAATGCAGAAACTGCCGTCGGGCGACCGAAGGGCCAGGCTGGTGAGCCCGGTCTTGGCGCCCTTGATGTCGAAGTACCGCACTTCAGTGAAGCCGAAGACATCCTTGT
>JAGNNV010000287.1 GCA_017990495.1 Vicinamibacteria bacterium | reverse complement strand
CGTCCACGATATCCGGAGTGGCGAAGGCCACCCGGGTGTTCGACTCGCCGGTGGCGGGATTGAAGACGTCGCCCCAGGTGTCGACCGGTCCCTGGTACGGCTTCCCGCCGATCCAGTGGGTGAGCAGGGTGAGTTCGAGTGTGGCCTGAGTGTTCGATGACATGAAGGAAGCTCCTAAGCCTTGACCGCGCGGTCGGTGATTTCGAGGCCGCGGTCGACGATGTCCAGCCCCTCGTGGAGCTGGGCCTCGGTGATGATGAGCGGCGGATTGGTGAAGAAAGTGTTCCACCGGACGAAGGTGTAAAGCCCCTGCTCGCGGAAGAAGGCGCCAAGCGCCATCATCTCCTCTGAGTGCCCGTTGAAGGGAGCCATCGGCTCGAAGGTCTCACGATTCCGGACAACCTCGAAGAGCCCGAACAGCCCGATGTTGCGCGTGGTTCCGACCGACGGGTGCTTCTTCTCGAGCTCCTTCATCCGCTCCCGCAGGACGGCGCCGAGCTTCACCGCCTTGTCCAACAGGCCTTCGTCCTCATAGACCGCGATGGTGGCGAGTGCCGTGGCGCAAGCCAGGGTGTGGCTGTTGTAGGTGAGGCCGCCCGGGAAGGCGCGGTCCTTGAACGCAGCGGCGATCGGCGCGCGCATACCCACGGCGCCCAGTTGCACGTAGGCCGAGGTGAGTCCCTTGGCCATGGTGATCATGTCGGGAACCACATCCCAGTGTTCGACCGCGAACCACTTTCCCGTGCGGCCGAAACCCGACATCACCTCATCGGCGATGAGCAGGATGCCGTGCTTGTCGCAGATCTGCCGAACTGCCTGCATGTAGCCATCGGGCGGCACGAGGATGCCGTTCGTGCCCACCACGGTTTCCATCAGAAAGGCCGCGATATTCTGGCCGCCCTCGTAGCGAATGATGTCCTCGATCTCGCGGATGCAGACGTCGAGGGGCTCCGGTTCTTTGCGCCCGTATTTGTGGAAGTCGGGGGCGCGCACGATCCCGGGAATGGAAGGCTCGGCGAACCAGCGCCGCGGATCTCCGGTGAGCGCGATGGCTCCCGCGGTTCCGCCGTGGTACGAGCGGTAGCGGACCATGATCTTGTGGCGACCGGTGACGGTACGGGCGATGCGGATGGCGTTCTCGTTGGCCTCGGCTCCCCCGTTGGTGAAGAAGAAGGTATCGATGTCGCCGGGGGCGATCTCGGAGAGCTTCCGCCCGAGCCGGGCACGCGGTTCGGTGGCCATGAAGGGATTCGCGTAGCAGAGCGTGGCCGCCTGCTCCTGAATCGCCTTCACCACTTTGGGGTGAGAGTGGCCGATGTTGCTGCACATCAGCTGAGAGTTGAAGTCGAGGTAGCGCTTCCCTTCGGGCGTCCAGAAGTGCACCCCTTCGGCCCGGGCCACCGGAATCGGGTCGATCTTCGACTGCACCGACCACTCGTACATGGTGTGTCGCTTGCACAACTCGACCATCTCCGGACCGGCCATTGAGGGGGCTTTGCTGTCCATCTTCGCTTCGCTCATTTCTCTTTCCCGGACGATGCGCCAAGGCGCATCAGCACGACGTAGATCACGAAAGCCGCCCCGAAACCGACAAACCAGCCGTAATCATAAAGCGGCCGCAGGCGTGACCACACCAGGCCGCCCCACGAGAACGCGCAGCCGACCAGCATCGCGATGACCGCCGCGGGGTTTATGCCCCGACGGTAGCGATAGCTTCCGGTGGTGAGATACAGATCCTCGAGATCGAGCTTCGTGCGGCGCACGATCCAGTAGTCGGCGATCAGCACGCCGCCGATCGAGCCGAGGCCGCCCGAGTAACCCACGAGCCAGGTGAAGATGTAGCCGGAGGGATCGGCGAGCAACCGCCAGGGCTGCATCACGATGCCGAGGATGCCGGTGATGAGACCGCCGGTCTTGAAGGAGATCCACTTCGGGAACGCATTCGCGAAGTCGTTCGCCGGAGATACCACGTTGGCCGCGATGTTGACGGAGAGGGTGGCTACCACCACCGTGAACATCGAGATCGCGATCACCACCGGGCTGTCGAACTTCGCCACCAGCTTGATGGGATCCCAGATGGCCTCGCCGTAGATGATGGCGCTGGCGCTGGTGATGAAAACACCCATGGCCGCGAAGATGAACATGGTGGTGGGCAGAGCCACGGTCTGGCCAATGACCTGCTCGCGTTGACTCCGGCCGAACCGGGTGAAGTCCGGCATGTTGAGCGAGAGGGTGGCCCAAAAACCCACCATCCCGGTGAGCGAGGGAACGAACACCTTCCAGAACGCACCGAAGTCCTCGAACTTGCTGGGCTGGGCCAGCAGCGGCCCCAGGCCGTTCGCGGCGTCATAAGCCCACCACACCAGGGCTCCGGTCATCACCAGCACGAAAGGCGCGGCCCAGTTCTCGACCAGGCGGAGCAGATTCATGCCCTTGTAGATGATGGCGATGTTCAGACCCCAGAAGATCGCGAACGAGATCCACTCCGTGGTCGTGTGCCCCAGGAACCCCGCGCCGAGTAGCGTCGCCCAGCCGGGAATCACGCTGGCGAAGAGCGTCTGCACCGCCTCGCCCCCGATCCAGGCCTGGATCCCGAACCAGCCGCAGGCCACCAGCGCACGCATCAAGGCGGGAAGGTTGGAGCCGAACGTTCCGAACGACGCGCGAGCGAACACGGGAAACGGGATGCCGTACTTCGTGCCCGGGTGCGAATTGAGCAGGATCGGGATGAGCACGATGGTGTTGCCGAGCAGGATGGTGAACAGGGCCTCCTTCCAGCTCATCCCCGCCGCGAGCAGGCCCGATGCCATCATGTAGGTCGGGATGCAATGCGCCATGCTGATCCAGAGCGCGGCGAAGTTGTACGTGGTCCAGTCGCGATGGACCACGGGAACGGGAGCCAGATCCTCGTTGAAGAGCGGACTGGCGCGAGCCCGCGCCCGTGAGTCGGGTGTGAGTTCTACGCGGCCGTCTTCATGATGAATCTCCGAATGAATCTCCGAGATCGTTGAACTCACAGGAGCGGATGACCAGCCTGGCGCTTGATGTACTGGCCGCGTCCCTTCGCCCCCTTGAACACGCCGTGGTCGACGATGACCTCGCCGCGCGAGAGCACCACGGCCGGAGCACCCGTGACCACGCGTCCCTCGTACGGGTTGTAGTCAACGCGCATGTGCAGCGTGTCGACCGACAGCGTGACTTCCTTCTCCGGATCCCACAGGATCACGTCGCCATCCGATCCGACCGCGATCGTCCCCTTCTTCGGGAACAGGCCGAACATCTTCGCGGGCGACGTCGACATCAGCTGCACGAAACGGTGCTGATCGATGAAGCCCTTCCGGACGCCTTCCCACAACATGTACAGGCGAGTCTCGATGCCGGGAGCCCCATTCGGGATCTTGGAGAAGTCGTCCTTCCCCAGAAGTTTCTGGTGCTCTTCCTTCATGCAGAACGGGCAGTGGTCGGTGGAAACCACCTGCAGATCGTTCTGGGCCAGGCCCTTCCACAAGGCGCCCTGATTCCACTTCTCGCGCAGAGGCGGCGACATCACATAGCCCGCGCCCTCGAAACCCTCGCGTTCGTAGTCCTCGTATGAGAGGAACAGGTACTGCGGACAGGTTTCCGCGTAAGCCGGCAGGCCCATGTCGCGAGCCTGCTTCACCTTCTCGAGGGCATCGGAGCAGGAGAGGTGAACGATGTAGATGGGCACCCCCGCCATCTCGGAAAGAGCGATGGCGCGACCGGTGGCCTCGGCTTCGGCGCGAGTGGGCCGCGTGAGCGCGTGATACTTGGGCGCCTTCTGTCCCTTGCGCAGGGCCTCCTGCACCAGGGTGTCGATGACTCCCCCGTTTTCCGCGTGCATGCAGATCATGCTGCCGGTCTCGCGGGTGCGCAGCAGCGCCTTGAAGATGGTGGCGTCGTCGACCTGGAACACACCCGGGTAGGCCATGAAGAGCTTGAACGAGGTGACGCCCTCGCTCCGGGTGAGCTTGTCCATGTCGTGCGCGGCCTGATCCGACAACTCACGGACGATCATGTGGAAGGCGTAATCGATGGTCGCCTTGCCTTCCGCCCGTTTCATCCAGCCCTCGTAGGCCGGATAGAGGCCCTCGCCGAAATTCTGGATGGCGAAGTCGATCAACGTGGTGGTGCCGCCGTGGGCCGCGGCGGTGGTGCCGGTCTCGAAGTCGTCCGACGAGGTGGTGCCGCCGAAGGGCATATCGAGGTGGGTGTGCACGTCGATGCCACCCGGCATCACCAACTTGCCGGAGGCATCGACCACGGTGTCGGCGGGCAGGCTCAGACCGCGGCCGATCAGGGTGATCACGCCCTTCTCGATGTAGATGTCCGCTTCGTACCGGTCGGATGCGGTGACGATCGTGCCGTTCTTGATCAGTGTGGTGCTCATTGGGTTTCAGCCTCGGCTTGGAAGTTGGGGATGGGGTTGTTTCGTCGTGTTGCCTTCGAATGGCTCCTCGCAATGACGCAGGGGTCAGGTCAGGGGCGGGGGGCTTGAGCGGTTTCCATCTCCGACGACGAATAACCTTCGGCGTCGTAGCCGCCCGCGTATTCAGCGTCGTCGGGCCGGCGGATCTTCGAATGGACCACCACGCGGTCCCGCCTCAGGCCGCGGAAGTCCTCGACG
>JAGNNV010000061.1 GCA_017990495.1 Vicinamibacteria bacterium | reverse complement strand
CCCGCGTGCTGGTGATCGGGGACTCGTTCGTCGAGGCCTACAGCGTGGAACGCGACCAGAGCCTGACCCGAAGGCTCGAGGCCCTGGCCACGGAAAGCGGGTGCCCCGTGGACGTCGTGAACGCCGGAGTCCACGGTTACTCGACCGATCAGGAGGCGCTTTGGTACGAGCGCGAGGCCGGGCCGCTGGGCGCCGACGTCGTGGTGATCGCCGCCTACTACAACGACCTGCTCCACAACGCGCGCGACCGCTATTCCGGCTCGCCCAAGCCGCGGGTGGAGGTGAGAGAAGGCGTCCTCAGTCCCATCAACACGCCGCTGCCCCAACCGGCGCCTCCCAAAGCACCTTCGGGACCGGCGCCGCGTCGTCCGATCGAGGGCTCGGCTTTGAAGGCCCTGATCGTCGAGCGCCTTTTCATGGGCGCGCCGCTGTGGCATGCCCGACTGGCCCGCCTGGGCCTGGTCGAGTCCTATGAGCCCGACTCGGTGCCCGATGAACTGCGGGTCTATCGGAGCCGCGGGCGCAATCCCGAGATCGAGGCGGCGTGGTCGAACACCGAGCAGATCCTCGGCTCTGTGGGGAACACCATTCGTTCACGAGGCTCGCGCGCGGTGCTCGCTCATATCCCGGCCCGCTTCGAAGTGAGCGATCGCGCCTTCGAACTCACGATTCTTCGGTATGGACTGGAACGCTCGGCCTGGGATCCGTCAAGGGTGCGGACGCGTCTCGAGGAGATCGCGTCACGCACCGGCTTCTCCTTCCTCGACTTCACTCCGGCCCTTCGCGCCGCCGTCAGCTTGAGCGCGGGTGAGCCCTATTTTCCCTACGACGGGCATTGGAACGCGTCAGGGCACGACGTGGCGGCAGGCGCCTTGTTCGCTTTCCTTCGCGAACAGTCTCTCGTCGAATGCGGGAGAATGGCGCGGTGAAGAGAACTGGTCTCGTGGCTGCGCTCGTCCTTGCCGTGGTCGCGTGCGCGGTCTTCGCTTCGCGCCTCTGGACGGCTGTGCTCCACTTCGATCCGGGCTTCACCTTCGCCCATCGCGCGGTTCCCACCGGCCCGCCCCTCTCGTCGGGAGTGACCATCCTTCTCGTCGACGGCCTTCGCCTCGACGCCTCGCGGCGGATGCCCGTGCTCAACGCCCTGCGGGTGAGGGGAGCCTCGATCGAGGCCACCGTCGGCACGCCTTCGTTTTCGCGGCCCGGTCGGGCCACCATCGTCGTGGGCGCACCGCCCGCGATTCACGGCGTGACCACCAATCGTCAGAAGAGGGCGATCCCCCTCGACAGTCTGATCCGGCGCGTGGGGGATGCGGGTGGAACGTGCCGCATCGCCGGGTCGAAGATCTGGTCGAGCCTCTTCGGCGAGGACATCGCGCGCTGCGGTGTCTACCGCGAAGGCGAGGGCAAGGAAGGGCCGGGCATGTTCGTCCGCCAGATCCCGGAGATCCGCGACGCGGAGGAGAAAGGGATCACCTTCGTTCTCGAGCAGCCCGCGACTCTGCGCATCGCGGACATTATCTCCACCGACTTCGCGGCCCACGAGTATGGGGGCGCGTCGCCCGAGTACGCCGCGGAACTCGCGCGGGCCGATACGATCATCGAACGGCTGGCCGGCCGCCTCGATCTTTCCCGCGAGACCCTGGTGATCACCGCCGATCACGGCCACCGCGACGCCGGCGGTCACGGGGGCGACGAGCCCGAGGTACTGGCCATACCCATCGTGATGGTCGGCGCGGGCATTCGCTCGTCGGTCAATCTGACCGCCCACCAGGCCGATATCGCCCCCACTCTCGCCGCGCTGCTCGGTGTGGGGCTGCCCATCGCGAGTTCCGGGCACCCGCTCGAGTCGGTGCTGCTCGCCGATGACGGCAAACTCGCCCAGGTGAAGGGGGCCATGGCCATGCAGAAGGAGGCCTTCGAAAAGGGTGTGGCTGGGCGCCTTGGCCTTCAGTCATCGTCGCCGACCGGCGCGACCTGGACCGATCTCATGGCCGCCCATGCCGACAGGGCGCGCGGGGCGAGAACGTTGATCATGGTTCTGCTCGTCGTCCTGATCGTGGGGGCGACCGTCGCCGCCATTCGCCTGGCCCGACCCGATCGGTGGAGTCTGGCGGCCGGAGTGGCCCTTGGGCTGCTGGCTCTGCTCGGTCCGATCCGTCCCGCCATTCCCCTGATGTCGTTCTCGGGCATCAACTACGACGAGATGTTGATCCCCTTCTTCGTGAAAGTGATGACCCTGGCCGCGGTGACCGCGCTCGTGGCGCTCGCCGCCTCGTTGGTGGCGGGTCGTGTCCATTCGAAACGCCTGCCCACGGATTCACCGATCACCGACGCGGCGGCGGTGGCGCTTCTGCTCGTGGCTCCCCTTGGCGTCGGCCTGATCGGTTCGTGGTGGAGTCACGTTCTGCTCTCGCCCGTGTTGCTGCCCGGCCCCGGCGCCATGGTGGTGGCCTACGCCCTCACGCTTTCGATCATCAGCGTCGCGGCCACGAGTCTCGCTGTCCTCGCGGTCCTGGCCGCGGTGGAGCACGCTCGACCCGCAAAGAAGTAGCATCCCCGCGGTCAGATTTGACCCTGCAAGGAGGATCCCCATGCGCCATCGCACCGCCACGGCCCTGACTCTCTTCACGTTTCTGCTCGCGGCCTCCGCGGCCACCGCTCCGGCCCAGCCCGCGTCGCGGCTGCTGGACAAAGAGACCTTCTTTCAGATGGAGTCGATCGCCAATCCGGTGGTCGCCCCGGACGGATCGCAGATCGTGTTCACCCGCGGCTTCGTCGACATTCGCAAGGACCAGAACGCATCGTTGCTTTGGATCGTCGACGCCCGCGGCGAGCGCCTGCGTCAGCTCACCGAAGGCACGTTCCGCGATTCGGCGCCCGTGTTCTCGCCTGACGGCAAACGCATCGCCTTCCTCTCGAACCGGTCCGGTTCCACCCAGATTCACGTGATGTGGCTTGATACCCGTGAGATGGCGCAACTCACCCGGCTCGACACCGAGCCCTCGGCGCCGCGGTGGTCTCCCGATGGGACGAAGATCGTCTTCACCGTCCGGGTGCTGGACGAGACCTCGCCGCTTCCCATCAAACTCCCGAAGACGCCCAAGGGCGCTGAGCTCGCGAAGGGCGCGGTTCTCGTCGATCGCACGAGCTGGGGCGCCGACGGCACCGGCCCCGTGGCCAAGGGATACACCCACGTCTTCCTCGTGGACGCCATCACCGGCGGCACTTCGCGACAGATCACCTCGGGCGACTACAACCACGCAGCACCCGCGTTCTCGCCCGATGGCCGCACCGTCTACGTGTCGGGCATTCGTAAACCCGACGCGGAATACCTGAAGGGCGATTCGGAGATCTACGCCATCGCGCTCGACACACTCGAGGTGAAGGCCCTCACCGACCGCAAGGGGAGCGATTCGCAGCCGCTCCCTTCGCCGGATGGGAAGTGGATCGCCTACACCGGCTTTGATGAAAAGGGCTACACCAACGACATCGCTTCCCTGCACCTGATGAGCAGCGCCGGTGACGCCAGGCGCGTCCTCGCCGGCGACTTGCCCAGCTCGCCCGGGGACATCACCTGGGGCAGTGACGGCGTTTATTACTCGATGGAGGAGAAGGGAGAGAAGAACATCTACTTCGTCTCCACGAAGACCGCGGGCGCGGCCGCGCAGAAGATCACCAACGGCGCCCACATGTTGAACGGACTGTCCATGGCGAAGAGTGGCCTGAACGCCGCGGTCAAGACCACGCCCAAACAGCCGGGCGTGCTCGTCTCCTTCACCCTGCTGCGTCCGAACGATCAGCGCGTGCTGGTCGATGTGAACAAGGACGTGCTTTTGGGCGTCACCCTCGCGGATACGGAAGAGATCTGGGTGACCTCGACCGACGGACTCAAGGTGCAGGGCTGGTTGATGAAACCCGCGAACTTCGACCCTTCGAAGAAGTACCCGATGGTGATGTGGATCCACGGCGGGCCGTGGAGCATGTACAGCGTGGCCTGGAACTGGGCCTTCCAGAACTTCGCCGCGAATGGCTACGCGGTGTTGTGGATGAACCCGCGCGGTTCCACGGGCTACGGCCAGGACTTCGTTCTCGGAATCCAGCACTCGTACCCGGGCAAGGACTATGACGACCTCATGGCCGGCGTCGACGCCGCCCTCGCGAAGGGATTCGTGGACAAGGAGAATCTCTTCGTCTGCGGTGGGTCGGGTGGGGGAGTTCTGACCGCGTGGATCGTGGGGCACACGGATCGTTTCCGCGCCGCCGTCTCCATGCGACCGGTGATCAACTGGCACTCCTTCGTGGGCACCACCGACGGCAACAACTGGTACGACCAGTTCAAGAAATACCCGTGGGAAGACCCGATGGAATACGCCAGGGTGTCTCCGCTCACTTACGTTGGGAACGTCACCACGCCGACCATGGTGATGACGGGCGAGGCCGATCTGCGAACGCCCATGTCGCAGAGCGAGGAGTACTACCGCGCGCTCAAGATGCTGCGCAAGGCCGACACGCTGCTCGTCCGCATGCCCGAAGAGTTCCACGGCTGGCGCAGGCCCTCTCGGCAGATCGCTCAGCAGCTCTATCTCCAGGCCTGGTTCGAGAAGTACCGAACCAAGGCGAGGTGATGGGGGCGACCTCAGACTTCCGGCCACCGACGGTCGGTGCAGCAGGCGCGTGCTGAAAGGCGCGCGCGACCGAGGGCAGCGGCTCGCGAGCGCGTTGACCGGCGCGTGGCGCGCCAAAGGGCAGTCGAAGGCCGTTCCGGTCGATCGTGACCTCTGCCACCTGATGTTCCGGCACGGGGCCGCCGCCCTCGGCTTTCGAGTGGCGGGCGAGAACCTCTCCCACGAGCAGAGCGTGATGCGCCTGCAGGATGCCTACCGATGGAATGCGCTCTCCGCCTATCGGCACGAGGTGAGGCTGGCGCGGGTCATGCGGGCCATGAGCGAGTCCGGAGTTCAGGCCATTACCGGAAAAGGCTGGGCGGTGGCGCGCGAGTATCCAAGCCCCGGCCTTCGGCCCTGTGGCGACATCGACCTTTATGCAACGAAGAGCGATGCGGCCCGCGCGGCCTCTGTCCTCACCGCACTTCCCGATGTCGCCGTTGATCTTCATCGGGGGTACGCAGACCTCGACGATCGCGACGAAGCGGAGATCCATCGACGATCGCGAACCGAGAGGGTGGAGGGCGTGGAGGTGCGCTTCTTCGGCCCCGAGGACCACCTGCGCCTCATCTGCGTCCACACCGTCCGTCATGGCGTGCTTCGCGCGCTCTGGCTGTGTGATGTCGCGCTCCTCGTGGAGGGCCTGCCTCCGGGTTTCGATGTCCGGTACTTCACGGCGGGCGATTCGCGGCGGACCGAAGGCGCCCTGGCCGTTCTCGGGCTGGCCCGGGCTCTTCTTGGGGCGAGACTGGATCGTCTCGGCCTTCCGGCCGCCCGGCTCCGTCCGCCGGCCTGGATGCCCGATGCGATCCTCGCGGAGTGGGGCCGCGCCCGTTCGCCGCACGGGTCGCGGGAGAACTTCCGCCACGAAATTCTTCGACCCTGGCGATGGCCTCGGGCCCTGGCTCTTCGCTGGCCCAATCCCGTCGAGGCCGCCTACGAAACGGGCACCCCGCTCCACCAGGGCGGGAGCCTCAGAGTTCAACTCGCGGCCTGCGTGTCGAGAATCCGACGCTTTCCCAACCGGACGGAGACCGACGGAACGGATTCCCGCTCCGGCGCCCCCGCCGCTAACGCGTCGTCGACTTCACCACGAGGTAGACGAAAGGCGCCGCGGTGACGGCGGTGAACCAATGCGGCTCGGTTCGCGGAATGACGATGACGTCGCCTTTGGTGACGATGCGCTCGACGCCGCCGCGGGTGCTTGCCGCGCGGTGTTCGTTCGGCGCCACCGTCTTTGGCTCGACCATCTCGCCCCCGGTGACGAGGGTGGCCGTGCCTTCAAAGACGTAGAAGATGTCGGTGTCGATGTCGTGGACCTCCGCCTCGCCCGGGCCTTCACGCCGCGCCATGCCGACGCGGTAGTCCGGCGTCTCGAGGAAGGAGCCGCCCCGGGCGAAGGCCGCCGCGATGGCGGCCTGGGGGATGATGGTGGTATCGCGCGGCGCGAGGATCATATTGTCTAGCCTACATCCAGCGAACGGCGTCGACGAGCCTCGAGAGCCTTGCCCTTCGCGGCTTCGGCTCGGGCCTTGTCTTGTTTCCCTTCGCGAGACAGGATGTCGGCGATGACGTAGTGGCCAAGCGGCGCGACCTCGGAGACGCTGTCGACCTTGAGGCCGCGTTCAGCGAGGTCCCGGGCCACGGCGAGCCGCCCCGCGTTCAGTTCCTCGCGGGCCAGGAAGAAGAAGGAGGCGCCGAAGTCGGGCGCCTTTTCGGTGGAGAGTCGGAGTTCGGTGAGATACCCCGGGAGGTTGCCGCGCTGGCGCTCGAGCTGCGCGAGATTGAAGCGGGCCTTTCCGTGATCGCCGAAGGAGTAGATCTCGGCGCGGTAGAGGCTCTCGGCCTCGGCCAGGCGACCGCGGGCTTCGAGGACACGCGCGAGGTTATAGCGACCCCCGCGCACCTCGGGCTCGAGTTCGAGCCCTTTGCGGATCATCTGTTCGGCCTCCGGAAGCCGTGAGGCGCTGAACGCGAGGGCGCCCTGGCCGATCCACGCGGCTCCCATCTTCGGGTTTTCCTCCGCCGCGCGCACGAAGGAGTGTTTCGCGCGGACCGCGTCCCCCATGTCCATCGCGAGAATCGCGAGTTGGAACCAGGCCTGGGGGTTTTTCGGATTGCGGGAGAGCGCGGTCTCGAAGACGCGCACGGCGTCGAGCGCGTCGTTCTTCCGGCCGCGGGAAAGGAACAACCGCGCGAGGTTGCCGAGAGCGATGTCGTCGTCGGGTTTGAGGGAGAGGGCGCGACGAAACGACTCGATCGCTTCGTCGGGCCGCTTGAGCTTCACCAGCCAGTTTCCGAGGGTCAGGTGCGCGTCGATGATGTTCGGGTCCTCGGTGACCACCTGTTTGAGCAGGGAAGCCGCGCTCTCGACGTCGTCGTCCTGGGCGAGGTCCTTCGCCCGGTTCATCTTCTGGAAGAGCGGCAGCTTCACCTTGGGGTCGGGGAGTACCGCGTCCGGGTCGACATCGATCACGTTGCCGACGTAACCGAGGGCTGCGAGTCGTTGGAGCGTGTCGGGGTCGAGCGCCTGTCGTTCAGGTGTCTTGCCCTCGTCGGCCCGGGCCAGTTCTTCGATCTTCAGGCGCAGGTCTTCGGCCCGCGCGGAGAACGCCTTGAAGATGTTGTTGAGTTCCCGCGGGTCGTTCTTGCGGTCATACAGCTCCGGTTGCGGAGCGTCGATGTAGGTGTATTCGTTTGTGCGGAGGGACCTCAGGTGCTGCCAGCCGAAGTGATAACGCGGAAAGTACGTCTCGGAGTACGCGCTTCCGCCCACACTTGCGGAAGGGTTCACGATGCCGAGGGCGAACGACCTCCCGTCTACCGGCTCCGCCGACGCGGGCAGGCCGAGCAGGTCGAGGAGGGTGGGGAGGATGTCCGCGTGCGACACCATCGAGGCGACGCGGCCCCGGTCGTTCCACGGCGTCTTGATGATGAGGGGAACATGCATCGCGGAGTCGTAGATGAAGTACGCGTGGGTCGCCTCCCCGTGATCGCCGAGACTTTCACCGTGATCGGCGGTCACGATCACGATCGTGTTCTTGTCGAGACCGTGGGTCGCCATCCAGTCGAAGAGCCGCCCCAGTTGGGCGTCGGTGTACGCGATCTCCGCGACGTAAGGCTGGTTCGGATACTGCGAAGCGTAGGGCTCGATCGGCTCGTAGGGTGTGTGCGGGTCGTAGAGATGGACCCAGCCGAAGAACTTCCCGGCCTTCACGGTGTCGAGCCACGCGATTGAGTCGTTGATCACCTGCTCCGCGGTCTTCTGGACGGTGCCGAGCGAGATCACTTTGTACTTCGAGAGGTCGAAGTCGTCCGAATATCTGTCGAAGCCCTGGGCGAGGCCCCAGCGAGACTCGAGCACCCAGGCGCCGATGAAGGCGCCGGTGGCGTAGCCCTCTTCCTTGAGGATCTCCGCCATGGTGAGTGCCTTGGCGTCGAGAAAGAAGCCGCCGTTGTCGCGGATGCCGTGCCGCGTCGGGTACTGGCCCGTGAAGATCGTGGTGTGGGATGGAAACGTGAGAGGCACCGAGGCGATGGCGTTTTCGAACACCACCGCGTTCTCGGCCATGCGATCGAGATTGGGAGTGACCCCGTGTGCGTAGCCGTAGGGGCCGAGGCGATCGGCCCGCGTCGTATCGAGCGTCACCACCAAAACATTCGGCGGCGTCGCGGGCGCGCGCGAGGCGATGAGCGCGCGTGCGTCCTCGGATGAGGAAGGCGCGCCGGGCCGGGCGTCCCGGTAGACCAGGAAAGCCCCGACGGCGAGGACCGCCACTGCCGCGCAGATCTGGAGCGTCTTTCTCGAACTCATTCAATCGCCGACGCTAGCCGCTCCGCTTCGCGCGCGTCAACGCAGAAGCAAGACAATCAACCGTTTGAACGCGACATTTGCGTACGAAGCCCTTGACGTCCGGCTCCCTGACGGCTCTAATCCGAACAATCGGGGTGGACGCGCTCAACCTCGCGTCTCTCAAGAAACAAGATTTGCAATCAACCGGGAGGTCTCACATATGCGGATATCGAAGATGCGCGGCGTCGCGTCCGTCCTTGCCCTGAGCTTCATGGCAAGCGCGGCAGGCGCTGCTGAACCGGCCCCAGGGCCAACCCTCTGGAGCGCGGCCCAGGAAGCGGGAAACCGATCTTCCGTGCGGGCGCAGACCACGGCCGGCGTGCCCACCGGGAACCCGCGTACCGACAGCTCGTTCTTCAAGACGACCGCGGGGAAGCTGGCCCTCGGCGCCCTGATTGTGGGACTTGGAGCCACCATCTATTCCATCAACCATGACCGCAAACCGGTCAAGTCGCCCATCCGTTAGGAGGCACTCATTATGAAGATGCTCAGATCCCTCGTCGCGCTGCTCACCCTTGCGATTGCGCTTCCCGCCACCCTTTCCGCCCAGAGCTTCTCCGGAGTCGTGGCCGGCGTCGTGAAAGACGAGCAGGGCGGCGTCCTCCCGGGCGTATCGGTTCAGCTCATCGGCAAGACCGGCTCGCGTGATACCACCACCGACATGGGCGGCGCTTATCGTTTCAATGCCGTTGACCCAGGCTCTTACGCCGTTGTCATCAACATGTCCGGCTTCCAGGCACAGCGTCGCGACAACATCATCGTGGCGGTGGGACGCCAGGCCACCGTGGACGCCTCGCTCAAGGTCGGAGGACAGTCTGAGACCATCGATGTTCTCGGAGAGGCGCCCGTCGTCGACGTCACCGCGTCGAGCACCCAGAACAACCTGTCCCAGGACCTCCTCTACAACATGCCGGTCCGCCAGGGGAACACCGCGACGAACCTGCTGAACTTCGCCCCCGGGATCAATGCCCAGTCCGCCTACGGCGGCGATGCCTCGTCCGCGAACGGTCTCTTGATCGACGGCGTCGACACCCGGGACCCTTCCGGCGGCACCGCGTGGACCTTCTTCAACTTCAACATCGTCGAGGAAGTGGAAATCGTGGGCGTCGGCGCTCCGGCAGAATACGGTTCCTTCACCGGGGCGGTGGTCAACACCATCACCAAGACCGGCGGCAACCGCTTCGGCGGCCTGTTCGACTTCACGTACACCAAGGCGTCGCTCGCGAGCAGCAACGTCAAGAGTTCGGTCACCGCTATCAACCCCTCGCTCGGCACGGCGGCGAAGACGAACAAGTTCACCGATTTCACCACCCAGTTCTCAGGCCCGCTGATCACCGACAAGCTGTTCTTCTTCCTGAGCGCGCAGCGGTATCACCTCAATGCCGATCCTGCCGGTCCGCGGACGGTAAACGACGAAGTCAGCCCCCGTCTGAACTTCAAGCTCAACTACCAGCCGAGCGCTTCGAACAACTTCATGACGCACGTCCAATACGATGCCTACAACATCATCGGCCGGGCCGGCGTATCCGCGCTGCAGGCGACCGATGACCTGACGAACCAGGAGGACGCGCCGGAGTGGGTGTGGCTCGGCCAGTGGCGGCACATCTTCGGTCCGAAGACCTTCAGCGAAGTGAAGTACACGGGTTGGTCGGGCTTCTACGACCTGAACCCCAAGGTCGCAGCGCCCCAGCACTACGACGGCGAGACGAACCTCTACTCGGTCTCCCAGGGCTGGTCCTACGCGGCCGACCGAGGCCGCCACCAGGTGAACGCCGCCATCTCCCACTTCGCCGAGGGTTTCGGCAAGCACGACCTCAAGTTCGGCATCGAGATCGAGCGCAGCAAGACGCGCGACCGGTACAGCCACAACAACAACACCTATTACTACGATTACGGCGGCCAGCCGTACTACGCGTATGGGTATGGCTACGACCTCAACGGCCGCAACAAGAAGTTCGCGGCCTACGCGCAGGATGCGTGGCATGTGAGTGATCGCCTCACCATGAACATCGGCGTGCGCATGGACAAGATCTCGGGCGGCGCGCCCGGCGCCGATTCCGTGTACTCGAACACCAGCATCGCGCCTCGTTTCGGCTTCGCCTTCGATCCTGCGGGCGACACCAAGACGGTGGTGAAGGGCAGCTACAGCCAGTACTACGAGGGCATCTTCAACGATATCTACAAGCAGGCGACCTCGGGATATCAGGATTCACTATCCTGGGACATGGCGAACTGTCCGGCCTATGGACCGCAAGGGCCGACCGCCAGCTACAACTGCCCGCTCAACCGGCGCGTTGAGGTAGGCCGCGTTAAAGCCCCCGTAGCGACCATCGATCCCGACATCAAGCATCCACGAGTTGACGAGTTCTCTCTTGGGTTCGAGCGCGCGATCGGTCGCAACGTGAGACTTGCGGTCACGGGCATCAAGCGTGACAACAAGAACTTCATCGGCCAGGTTCTGCCCTCGGCCCGGTGGGAACGCGTGAACGCAACGAGCCCGGCTCCCGATCCATCGCGAAGCCTCGTCTACCCGGCCACTCCGTACAGCTATTACCGCTGGGCCAACCGTTCCGCCTCGGCGAACAACGTCTCTATCACGAATCCCGATGGTTTCCAGTATCTGGATGCCTCGGGCAACGTGCTCGGGACGGTCGACGCCAACCGCCGGTACAAGGCCGCGATGTTCGTGCTCACCAAGAACTACTCGAACCGGTGGCGGGCGCAGATCTCGTATGTCTGGTCGAAGGCCGAGGGCACGATCAACAACGGCAGTGAGGGTACTTACGGCGTGAGCAGCTTCTACGCCAGCCCGACCATGTCGCTGATCAACGCAGACGGCGCCATGTCCAATGATCGGACACACGAGGTCAAGGCCATGGTCGGGGTGCAGATTCCGAAGGTGGAGGTTGCGGTGAACGCTTACTTCCGCTCGATCAGCGGGGGCACGTACGCCCCGTATGTTCAATTGAGCGGCGGCGCCACCAACTATTCGGCGACGGGTTATTTCTTCGCGAGTTCCGCCGGTCGTCGTCCCTCCCTGGAACCGCGCGGCAATCAGCGGCTCGACACCCTGAATATCCTCGATCTGCGGCTTGAGAAGATCTTCAAGGTGGGCGGAGATCATCGGCTGTCGGTCTACGGCGATGTCTTCAACGCTCTCAACGCCGACACCATCACCTCGGTGTTCAACAGCGTCACCGGCACGAGCGTTCTCGACCCGACCAAGGCAATTGGCGTCACCGCGGTCGTTCCCTACGGCGGTCCGGCGTCCGTGACGGCTCCTCGTCAGATCCAGGTGGGAGCCCGCTGGTCGTTCTAGTCCGGCCGCCTCTTCAGGCCGGTTGATCGAGGAGCCCGCGAGGGCTCCGAAGTCGAGGCCTCGGAGCCGCACGCTCCGGGGCCTCTTTTCCTTTGTTCCAAAGAGCCCGGGCCTGATTCTTCACTCAAGGCCGAGTACCATTAGGGCGACATTCGGCTGCCCAAGCCCACATCCGGCCCGTTGGGGCCTCCCTCAAGACCCGCGAAACATGGCTCTCATGCTTCCAAAGAGCCAAAAAGAGCTACAGAGGTGAACAATCACATGAATCGAAGAACCTTCTCCGTCCTTGCCCTTCTTCTGGCTTTCGGCCCCGCTTCGAGCCAGGCCGCGGAGTATCAGGTCGTGGTGAATGCCGCGAATCCCACGGACATCCTCACCCGCGAGCAACTCGGAAAAATGTTCCTCAAGAAGATCGTGAAGTGGGACACCGGCATTCCCATCGTGCCCATCGACCAGGCGCCCATTTCTCCGGTACGCGCGATCTTCAACAAGATCGTGCACGGCAAACCCGCGAGCGCCATCGCTTCCTACTGGCAGCAGCAGATCTTCGCCGGTCGCGATGTTCCGCCCGCCGAGAAAGCGGGGGATGCCGCGGTGATCGCCTTCGTGAAGGCGAACCCGGGGGCCATCGGCTACATCTCGGCCGGGGTCAGCACCGACGGCGTGAAGCTGCTCTCCATCCGCTAGGCGGCCTCTCCAAAATGGCCAGTCTCAAGTTCGATTCGCTCTCCTTTCGCGCCAAGCTCCTGATCCTGCCCGGGGTGGCTGCGGTGGGCTTTCTCCTCACCCTGCTTGTCACCATGGTGTCGGGCGGCCGCTCGGCCGAGCGCTTGCGTCTGGCCGAAACCGGCTACGGGCCGTCGCTGGAGATCAGCCGAAACCTCGAACAGAGCCTGTCCCTGATCCAGCGCGGATTGCAGGACGCGGTGGCCGCGTCGAACAGCGACTTTGCCGAGGAGCTGGACCCGCTCAAGCAGGAGTTCCTGCAGACCCTGGAGGCCGGCAAGGACAATCCGGTCATCGACCAGGCCGAGTTGCTCCAACTCCAGGCCTCGTTCAGCACTTACTACGACACCGCGGTCTCCACCACCCGCCAGATGATCGCGAACACCCGGGGCCAGGACCTGTCCGCGGCTCTGGGGGTCATGCAAACCCAGTACCGCCAGGTCCGCGACACCCTGGCCGCCAACACCGAGCGCGACAAGAAGAGCATGACCGAGGCCTTCGAAGCCGCGCGCCAGGCCCAGAACTCGGCGAACCTCTACATCATCACCATCGTGGTCCTGTGTCTCGCCCTGCAGGTCGGCGCGGCCATGAACGTGACCAAGGCCCTCATCGGGCCCATGGCGCGCGCGGTGGAGGCTGCCCATCGTCTGCGGGAGGGCGACGTCAGCGTTCGCTTCGAGACCAAGGCCACCGACGAAGTGGGGCAGCTCGTGAAGGCCCTCGCCGACGTCACCAGCTTTCTCCAGGAGATGGCGGGCTTCGCTCAAAACATCGCCGAGGGCGACCTGCGCCGATCGCCCAAGCCGCGTTCCACCGCCGATCGTTTCGGCATCGCCTTCGGCGAGATGACCCGCCGTCTCGCCTCGGTCTCCCGCGAACTCAAGATCCACGCTTCGGGCATGACCGCAGCGGCGCGCCAGGTTTCGTCGGCCGCGGGCGATCTCTCGGCCGGCACCTCCGATGTGGCCGCCTCGGTTGAAGAGACTTTGTCGAGTCTTGAAGAGATGCGCGCCTCGATCGCCGCCAACACCGGCAACAGTGTTCGCATGGAGGAGATGGCGAGCCGGGCCGCGAGCGACGCCTCGGAAAGCGGCCGTTCGGTGGAAAGCACCATGGCCGCCATGAGGGAGATCGTGCAGAAGATCAACGTGGTCGAAGAGATCTCGCAGCAGACGAACCTGCTTGCCTTGAACGCGGCCATCGAGGCGGCCCGCGCCGGGGAACACGGGCGCGGTTTCGCGGTGGTGGCGGCGGAAGTGCGCAAGCTGGCCGAACGCGCCCAGACCGCGGCCCAGGACATCGGCGGGGTGGCGGCGAAGAGCGTCGAGGTGGCCGAGGCTTCAGGCGCGCTGCTGCGCGAACTGGTGCCCATGATCCAGCGCACCGCCGAGTTGTGCCAGGAGGTGGCGGCGGCTTCGCGCGAGCAGCAGACCGGAGTCGAACAGATCACCCACGCGATGTCCCGGGTCGATCACGTCACCCAGCGCAACTCGGCCTCGGCCGAGGAACTTTCGGCTACGTCCGAAGAACTCGCGGGTCAGGCCGCGGCTCAGCAGAGTCTGGTGGCGTACTTCCAGATCGCGGGCGACGAGACCGGCCCGACCACGCGCTAGCCCACCCAAAGGGTCGCGGACATCGGGGCCCGTAGCCCCTAAGATAAAGCATGCTCAACTGGATCTGGGCCGGCTTCTTCTTCGTGGCGTTTCTCGCCGGGCTCTTTCGCTGGCTGGTGCTCGGGGAAGGCGGAGTGTGGGCGGCCATGGTGGGCTCGAGCTTCGAGATGGCGAAGACAGGGTTCGAGATCTCCATCGGCCTCACCGGCGTCATGTGTCTGTGGCTTGGCATCATGAAGATCGGCGAGAAGGGCGGGGCGGTCGCTCTGGTGGCGCGGGCCTTTGATCCCTTGCTGCGACGGCTCTTCCCGAGCGTGCCGCCCGCTCACCCCGCCGGCGCTTCCATCGTCATGAATCTCTCCGCGAACGTCCTCGGCCTCGACAACGCCGCGACCCCGCTCGGTCTGAAGGCGATGAAGGAACTGCAGGATCTCAATCCCACGCCCGACACCGCCAGCAACGACCAGATCATGTTCCTGGTGATCAACGCTTCGGCGGTGACCATCATCCCCACCGCGATCATGACCTACCGGGCGCAGATGGGCGCCGCCGACCCCACCGACGTCTTTTTGCCCCTGCTGATCGCCACGTTCTGCAGCACCATGACCGGTATCCTGGTCACCGCGCGCATGCAGGGGCTGCGGCTCGCGAACCCGGTGACCTTCGCCTACTTCGGCACCGCAACCCTGCTCATCGGGCTCCTCTCCGCCTACGTGAGCACGCTCGACAAAGAGACTCTGGAGCGCCAGGCCTCCCTCTTCGCGAATCTCACCATCTTCACGCTGATCGTGGGCTTCCTGCTGCTGGCGGTCCGCAAGGGCATCGCGGTCTACGAGGCTTTCATCGAAGGCGCCCGGGAGGGCTTCACCGTGGCCGTGGGCATCATTCCGCATCTGGTGGGGATGCTCGTGGCCATCGGGATCCTGCGCGCCAGCGGCGTGCTCGATCAGGCTCTCGACCTGGTGCGTGTGCTCGTGGCCGCGGCGGGGCTCGACGGGCGATGGGTGGACGCCTTGCCGGTGGCTTTGGTCCGGCCGCTCTCCGGCAGCGGCGCTCGCGGTCTGGTCATCGAAACCATGAAGACGCTCGGCCCCGATGCCTTCGCGAGCCGCCTCGCCTGCATCATCCAGGGAAGCACGGAGACGACTTTCTACGTGCTCGCGGTGTACTTCGGGTCGGTGGGCATCAAGAACACCCGCCACGCCATTGCCTGCGGCCTCACCGCGGAGTTCGCCGGGTTCGTGGGCGCCGTCGCCGTGTGCTATCTGTTCTTCGGTTAGTCCGCTAACATCTTTCGCGCTTGAAGGTCACCATTCTGCCCCTGCCCAAGCGGCTCAGCCGCGCGAAGGCCTTTGGATTCTGCGGCGGCAACGCCGTGGGCGAGGGTGAGAGCCGTGGCCCGGGAGTGCCGCATTGGTGGCCGGGAGGGAAGGCCGAGGCGCTCACTCACCCGACCCAGAAGCGGCTGTCGGCCCGGATGGCGACGGGCGACGTGATTCCCGGCTTCTGGACCCGCAGCTCCGGTGGTTTCGGTGGGGCCGTTGGTTGGCGGCTGGTGAACGGCGCCCTGGAAGCGGTGGAGCTTGAACAAGGGAAAGGCTGGGAGAGCACCATCGCCATGGGCGCGGGAGGCGGGGCCTTTGCGGGTTCCGGCGAACGCAAGACGAAGAAGGGCGAACGATCGGTTGACGTCGCGCTTTTCTGGCGGCCCGACGGCTCGCTGGTCGAACTTCCACCCGCGGAGCCTGGCAGTGAGGCGGCGGCGACGGCGACGGACGGCGAATGGGTTGTGGGGCACGCGGGTCGCACCGGTGGGCAACGAGCGGCGTTGTGGCCGGCCGATGGGTCGCGACTGGTCCTCCTTGGAGATGATCGATCGCTCTCGGAGGCGTCTGCGGTAGGGGATGGGGAGCAGGTGGGTCTGCGCTGGACGCGCCAGGGAAGCGTGGCGGCTCTGTGGCGCGGATCGGCCGACTCTTTCGTCAACCTCACGCCCCAAGGGCACGAGTCCGCGCAGGCCAGCGGCTGCGCCCGTGGCCGCCAGGTTGGTTATGTGCAGGTCAAAGCGAACACAGCGAGCGGCGCGGGCAGCATGGCGACTCGCGCGGCCCTGTGGCGCGGGTCGGCGGCCTCGTTCGTCGACCTGCATGCCTTCGTGCCCGCGCCGTGGAACGCCTCTTCGGCTGCGGCGGTTGAAGTCCGCGACGGTGTCCTGCGCATCGTCGGCACGGTCACCCAGTTCGCGGCCACCGACGAGTTGACCCCGCGCGAGTCCCAGTACCTCGTGGCCACGCAGCCGGCGTTATGGGAAACCCCACTCGACTGATCACTGCTCTGTCCGCGCTGGCCGCGGATGCGGCGGCGCGACCGCTTCGGCCCGTCAGCCTGACCGAGGCCGCGGTGAGGGGCGACCTCGATGCGGTCGCCGCCTTTTGCGACGCAGGGGCGGCACTCGAGCAGCGCAGCATCGGATTCGCCTCACCGCTCGCCGCCGCCGCGAGCCGTGGTCACCTCGCGGTCGTGGAACTGCTGGCGGCGCGGGGCGCGAGCCTCGACCCAGAGAGTTCGGCGTTCCCGCTGCTCGCCTTTCCGATCGCCAACCGCCGCCTCGACGTGGTCGAGTTTCTGCTGAAGGCCGGAGCCCCGGTCGCGAAGTACCGTCCGAACTTCCGCCTCGCGGTGAAGAGCGGACAGTGGGATGTCGTCGACGCCATGCTCGCGGGGGGCGCGGACCCGGCGTGGCTCTCCGAAGAAGAGCGAGTCCTTCTCGAAGCCTTCGTCGCGCGCGAGCAGCCGCGGAGTCCCGCCTACCGCAGCCGCCTCTCGGAGGCGCAGGCGCGCGATCTCGAGCGTGCGCGGGTGACACGGTCCCCGCCGCTCCTGAGCGATGGGGATCGCGCGAAACACGAGGCCGCGGCCATCGCCGAGATCGAGCGTGATCCTTCGCTGGCCCGGACGACCACCGGCAGCGCCACCCCGGTGCTGGCCCTGGCCGTGAGCAGCGGTGCGCGCGACCTCGCGCGACGCCTGCTCGCCAAAGGCGCCGACCCGAATGCTGGTGGCGGCGGCGAGACGCCGCTCTGCCGGGCGGCCGCGCGCAGCGACCTGGTGCTGGTCGAAGCGCTGCTCGATGCCGGCGCCGACCCGAACCAGGCTGGGCCGGGTTCGGCTCACCCGGTGATCGCGGCCGCGCGCGCGGGTTCACTCGGTTGCCTCGAACTGTTGATCGATCGAGGCGCCCGTCCCCGTGCTCGCGAGGTGAAGCTGGCCCTCGAGCAGGCGGGTGGCCCGGATGAG
>JAGNNV010000286.1 GCA_017990495.1 Vicinamibacteria bacterium | reverse complement strand
TGCGCGACGACGTGGCCCACACCCTCCGCCTCTTTGAGCGGTTCGTCCATCATGCGCGCGCGCTGCGGCGTGATGGCGCGGCCGCCCTCGATCTTGCCTACCTCGCCGCCGGGCGCATCGATGGCTACTTCGAGGAGCGCCTCAAACCCTGGGACGTGCTCGCGGGCGCGCTGCTCGTCGAGGAGGCGGGGGGTCGGATGTCGCGGTTCGACGGCTCGCTTATCGGAATCAGCGCCGACGAAGTGGTGGGATCAAACGGGGCGCTCCACGCGGCCATGCTCGAGGTCCTCGCGCAACCGGCGACATCGCGATAGCCTCGCCTTTGTCCGGAGCCAGAGTGGCGAAATTGGCAGACGCTGGGGACTTAAAATCCTCCGACCGTATGGTCATGCGGGTTCGATTCCCGCCTCTGGCACCACCTCCGCAGCGCACAGGTAACAAGAACCGCGAGCATGGCTGAATCCGACGACGAACCTCTCGCACCCCAGGCTCCCGAGCCGCGGTTCGTGGCGCTCCCCGAGGCGGCGCTGATCCTCGGCCTGCAACTGCTGCTGCTGACTTTCCGCCTCGGCTCCGTCCCTCTGCTCGGCCCCGACGAACCACGCTACGCGCGGGTGGCCGTGGAAATGGCTCGGGCCAATGAGTTCACCACGCCGACCCTGGCCGGCGAACCCTGGCTCGAGAAACCACCGCTCTACTACTGGCTCGCGGGTCTCGGCTTTCGTGTGTTTGGCGAGAACGAGTTCGCGGCCCGCTGGCCCGCGGTGTTTGCGGCCCTGCTTCTGACCGGCTTCACCGGACTGGTCGGCGCCCGACTCTTTGGACGCAGCACCGGTCGGCTGGCCATGCTGATCATGGCCACATCGCCCATCACCTTCGCCTACGGGCGGGCCGCCACCATGGACATGCTGCTCGCCGCTTTCGCCACCCTTGCGAGTGGCCTCTTCATTCTGTCCATCCAGGGCATCGCCGGCCCGCTCGCCGTGCCCGCGGCCTGGGCGATGATGGGCGTGGCCGTTCTGGCCAAAGGGCCGATCGGGGCCGTCCTCCCCCTGGGCATCGCCGTGGCCGCCTGCCTCGCGCTCCGACGCTACGACATCACTCGGATGGTCTCGCCCTTGGCGGTAGTCCTTGCCGCGGTGATCGCTTTGCCGTGGTTCGTGTCGATCTACCTCGATCAGGGTTTCCACTTCATCGAGGTCTTCATCCTGAACCACAACCTCCAACGGTTCACGAGCACCGTTCACAACCACCCCGGTCCGTTCTTCTACTACCTGCCCGTCCTCCTCATCGGGATCTTTCCGTGGACGGGCCTTGTGGCCGGCTTCGGCGCGCTTCGGGCCATGGATCGCGCGTCTCGATTGACGCTCATCGGCTGGATCGCGGTGCCGTTGCTGTTGTTCTCCGCGGCCGGATCCAAGCTGCCCGGCTACATCCTGCCCTGCCTGCCGCCGCTCGCCATTGGTCTCGCGTTCGTGGCCCTCGATGCGCGGCGCGCCGAATGGAACGGGGCGAAACGCATCGCCGGCCTCATCGGCCTGCTGGTGGCGGCGGCCCTTGTGGCCGTCACGATTCGTGGGATGAAACAAGGCGAACCGTGGGCGCGCAGCGCCCTGATTCCAGCGGTATGGGCCCTCGCCGCCACCTTTGCCGCCTCGCGCGCGTTCGAGCGAGCGCGAACCGACACGCTGCGGATTCTCTCCATCGGCGCCGCCGGCTTCCTGCTCCTCCTCTCCCTGGTGGCGCCCCCGGTGCTGGAAGCAATGGAGTCGGGACGCCGCCTGTTCATCCCCGTGAACGGACGCGAGGTTCTGGTCGTGGGAGCGTGGCGCACCGCCTGGATGTCCGGCTACTTCTACAACGACGGGAAGGTGCGCGAATTGGCCACGGTCGGGGAGGCGATGGATCTGGTGCGCGCCGAACCACGCCTCATCCTCTTCGGACCGGCGGAATGGAAACGCTTGAAGGACTTCCCCGATGTGGTCGGCCTGCCCCTCTCCGAGGGTCCCCGCGAAAACATCCTCGCCAAGGTCTCAACTCTCGCGCAACATTGATTTTCCGAGTTTTCTTGAGGTCTTAGGCCACACTTCAAGTGAAACTTGAGGAAAATGAGACTAACCCTTGACTAGAGAAACAAGGCTCTGTTACCCTCATGGCCCCGAGGACTGCCGAAAGGCGGTTCGATCAGGGTTTTTCAGGAGCGAGGTTCTCCAATGACCACACGCAAGATCTTCACGAGTTCCCTGGCCCTTATCGGCCTTTCGCTGGCCACCGTGAGCGGCGCCCAGACCGAAAACCCCGCGAAAGAGTCCGCGCAGGTGGGTCCGTTCCAGGTGGCGCCGCACTGGTCGCGCTACGACTACCCTAAGTCGATCGGCGAGGGACAGGCCTTCCACATGGTGGTCAAAGGCGACACCCTCTGGGACATCGCGGGCCGCTACCTCGGCAACCCCTATCTCTGGCCCCAGATCTGGGAAGCGAACTCCTACATCACCAAGGCCCGCCTCATCTATCCGGGCGACCCCGTCTTCCTGCCCTCGGTGCAGATGGCCAACGCCCCCGTCGACACCACGATGCCCGGCGAAGACACCGGCCAGGCCAAAACCGCTGACGTGGTCATGACGCCCGAGTGGCTCAACATGGACGGCCTCATCAATGTGGCCTCCGCCGACACCGTGCGCTACGCGGGCTACATCTCGGCCTCCATGGAGGACGAGAGCCTCAAGGTCAAAGGTATGGAGGCGGAGAACGGAACGCCCATCGAAAGAGCCACCGCCGCCACCCGCGAATACATCTACCTCGATCGCGGGGCCAGCTCGGGTATCAAGGCGGGCGATCTCTACTCCACTCACCGCCGCTCTCGCGAGATCAAGCATCCCATCACGGGCAAGAAGGTGGGCTATCGCATCGACACCAGCGGTATCGTCCGCATCCTCCTCGTGGCCGAGAACTCGGCCCGCGCCGTGGTCGAGGCCGCCGGTCGTGAGATCCGCGTGAACGACTACCTGAAGCCGCTCGTGGAAGTCGAGTCGCCGCTGGTCAAGCGCCGTGTCGTGGTGGAAGGCGGGGACCTCTCGCTCGATACCGGCCGCGCCACCGGCTATGTGGTCGACATCGACGACGACTCCGTGACCGCCGCCACCGGCGTGGTGGTGGGCGTCGACGTGGGCTCGGGCTCGGGTCTCTCCGTAGGCCAGATCCTCACCGTCTTCCGTCAGGGCGACAAGCGCGACCCCGTCACCAAGCGCCCTCTTGCCGCCGGCGTGGTGGTTGCGGTGCGTGAGAACTTCTCCGTGGCCCGCCTCGTTTACTCCCGCGAAGAGATCATCGTCGGCGACCGGGTGATCCTCCAGCCGTAGTCCGATCCGGCCGGATCGGCTTGAAGGAGCGGGGCAACCCGCTCCTTTTCATTTGTCCGCCCTTCCCGCCCTTGCCCGGCGCAAAGGGGACCCTCAGACCTCAGGCCTTTGGACTGGACCTCGCGAAGTGGCGAAAGTACTCCACTCCCGAATACAGGGTGAGACCGAGGGCCACGAAGAGGGAGGGGGCCACGAGCAGGTCGAAGAACTTCACCCGCACGGCCAGAAGCATCACGTAGATGGCCACGATCTGCGCCACGGTCTTGGCCTTCCCCGCCGCCGACGCCGACATCACGACGCCCCGGCCGAGGAGTTCGCCGCGCAGCCAGGTCACCGCGAACTCACGGCCCAGAATGACGGCCACGATCCAGGCCGGAGCCTTCTCCATTTCAATGAGGGAGATGAAAGCGGCGGAGAGCAGGAGCTTGTCGGCCAGCGGATCGAGCATGGCCCCGAGTTTGGTCTGCTGGTTCCGTCTTCGCGCGAACCATCCGTCGAAGTAGTCGGTGATCACCGCGAGGGTGAACACCACGAGCCCGAGGAACCAGCCCCATTCGGTCCGGGTGAGCAGCAGCACCACCAGCCACGGAACCAGGAAGATGCGCAGGGCGGTCAGCGCGTTCGGGAGATTCACCTTCTACGTGGTTCGAGGCGCTGAATCGAGCGGCTAGAGTCGGACGAGGTTCTTCGCTTCAATGCCCCGCGTGGCGTTGCGCGCGTCGAGCACGAGCTTCGATCGCTTCACGAGATCGGCGTAGGGCACGTTCGAGTGATCGGTGATGATGACCACGGCGTCGGCCGCCTCCACCGCGGGAACGGCGTCGATCGACTGGAGGTCGATCCCCTCGTGTTCAAGCGACGGCACCCAGGAGTCGGTGTAGGTGACCTGGGCGCCCTTGGCCTGGAGGATCTTGATGAAGTCGACCGCGGGTGATTCGCGGACGTCCTCGATGTCTTTCTTATAAGCAGCGCCCAGAATATGGACCTTGCTCCCCTTCAGGCTCCGCTCGCGGTCGTTCAAAGCCTCGGCCAGGCGCTGCACCACGTATTCGGGCATGCCGGCGTTGATCTCGCTCGCGAGTTCGATGAAGCGGGCGCGGTAGTTGAGGGTCTTGAGCTTCCACGAGAGATAGAGCGGGTCGATCGGGATGCAGTGGCCGCCAAGACCGGGGCCGGGATAAAACGGCATGAAGCCGAAGGGCTTGGTGGCCGCAGCGTCGATGACTTCCCAGACGTTGACGTCGAGGCGTCGGCACATCAGCGCAACCTCGTTCACGAGACCGATATTGACGCTGCGGAAGG
>JAGNNV010000060.1 GCA_017990495.1 Vicinamibacteria bacterium | reverse complement strand
AGGCGCGTTCGGGGTGAGGGCCTTCGCCACCTCGAAGCTCTCGCGGTAACGGCCGCGGAAGATGTCCTGGGCGATGGGCAGCTGATAGCCGCCCATCTCCGGCTGGCTCGGCACCGTGTCCGGATACACGTCGATGAGCTTCACCACCCAGTCGCTGTCGGTGCCGCTGGTGGACGCCACGAGATTCACCGCGGGCACGCCCGCGATGCGCAGGTCTTCGGTGAGCGGGGGCGTGACGTAGCTCAAAACGTCGGGCCGATCGGCGATGAAGCGCTGATCGGTGAGCAGCCAGCGGCGCCACGCGTCACCGTCAGCGAACCGAACGGGCCGCGGCAGGTACGGGACGGGCTTCGCCGGATCCGACACGTACTCGTCGAAAGCTTCGCGCGACTTGAGGTCGGCGCCGGTGGGCGCGGTGAAGCTGAGGCCGAAGCCCGAGGTCAGGTAGATCGGCTTCGAAACCGAGGCGCAGCCTCGCGCGCAGGCGGGCGGCCAGGAATCGATCCGGTCCCACCGATTCCAGCCGGTGTTGTAGACGAAGGCGGGCGGCGTGTTGGCCCGCGGAGCGCCCGGCTTCAGATACTGGTCGAAGAAGGGCTTCAGCACATCGCGGCGGAACTGCAGACCCGTGTCGCCCTCCCACTTCATGGGCCCAAGCGTGGAGCCGTCGTAGTTCATCCCGCTGTGACGCCAGGGGCCGAGGACCAGGAAGTTGCGATCGTTCTCGCCGTCCTTCGGTTCGACCGCGGCCCAGGCGTGCACGCCGCCCCACATGTCTTCCTGATCCCAGAGGCCCTGGATCCACATGGTCGGAACGGTGAGCGGCTGCGCGCCCATGATCTTGTCCAGCGCCTGACCCTGCCACCAGGCGTCGTAGGCCGGATGCTCCGAGATCTTGCGCCAGAACGGCAGCTGATCGAGACCGGCCGCCTTCGCGTAGTCCCCCGCGGAACCGGCGCGCCGGAAGTTCTCGTAGTCGTCGTAGCCCAGGCGCACCACTGGGCCGATGCCCGCGCCCCGCTCCGTGTTCTGGCCGGTGAAGAAGTCGAAGTTCGGCTGCCGGAAGGCTCCGAAGTGGAACCAGTCGTCGCCCATCCACCCGTCGACCATGGGGCTCATGGGCGCCGCCACCTTGAGCGCGGGATGCGGATTCACGAGGGCCATGACCACCGTGAACCCTTCATACGAGCTTCCCAGCATGCCGATTCGGCCGTTCGACTCGGGCAGGTTCTTCACCAGCCATTCGATGGTGTCCCAGGCATCGGTCGAGTGATCGACCGGAGTGGGGTTGAGCGGTCCGCGGAGAGGGCGCGTCATCCAATACTCTCCCTCCGAGCCGTATTTGCCGCGCACGTCCTGGAAGATGCGGATGTAGCCATCTCGGACAAAAACCTCATCGCCCTCAGGCAGAGTGTCAAGCATGCGCATCGAACGGTTGCGGGTGGTGCGCCCGGCCGCGTTGTAGGGCGTCCGGGTCATGATCACAGGCGCGTCCTTGGCCCCCTTGGGGATCACGATCGAGGTGAACAGCTTCACCCCGTCGCGCATCGGGATCATCACCTCGCGTTTGACGTAGTCGTCGCGGTCGGTGGGCCGGACGAACTTGGTGGCGGGGATGTCGGCGGTGGCGGTGGGGTTCTGGGCATGGGCGGCGGCGGCCAGACCAACCAGGGCGCAGGCGGCGAAACGCCGCCACGCGGGAGAAGGACTCGTGATCTTCATGAAGACTCCCCGGGGCAAGCCACGGCGAATCACCGCGGCCCGACCAGCATACGAAAAAACCACGCGTCTCGCGGGTGGCCTGTTGCTTGTCGATCAGCCGCCGCTCAGGGCCTGAACGATGTGCACCGCGTCATCGGCCCGCAGTTCATGGCCCAGATCGAAAACCTGCTTTCCGTTCACGAAGAAGCGCATGTGCGCGCGCATTTTTTCCTGCTCGTCGATCACACGGAAACGCAGGCCTGGGAACTGACGGTCGAGGTCGAGCAGCAACTCTTCCATGGTCCCGCCCACAGCCTCGACCCGATTCGTCTTCGTGTAGGACAGCAGCGGACTGGGGATCAGAACTTTCATCTGAGAAGGGCGGTCTCGACGGCATAGATCTCAGGGAGGTGCCGGGCCAGACACGACCAGACTTCCCCTTCGTTGCGGCTCATCCACACCTCGCCGCTGGTGGTGCCGAAGTAAAGCCCCACCGGATCGCGCCCGTCCGCGGCCATGGCCTGACGCTTGACCGTCCACCAGGCGTTCTTCTCCGGCAGGCCTTTGTCGAGGCGCTTCCAGGTCTTGCCGGCGTTGCCGGTGGCGTACACCGCGGGTTTGCCACCGGGCGACGTTCGCGGCCACACCGTACTGCCGTCCATCGGAAGCACCCACGCGGTGTCCGCGTCCCAGGGGTGGACGACGATGGGGAAACCGACATCTCCGACCTTCGCGGGCATGGCCTTACCGATGCGCACCCAGGTGGTCGATGGGCGGTCGAGCCGATAGATGCCGCAGTGGTTCTGCTGATAGAGGCGATCGGGATTTCCCGGGCATTGCACCACGCAGTGGGGATCGTGGAAGGTGATCGTCGAGACATCGAGCCCGTCCACCACTTCCATTCCGGAGACGAGGGGCGTGAAGGTGGCCCCGCCGTCGCGCGTCTCGTGAACCCCGCCGCTCGACATGGCGAAGTAGAGATGCTTCGGATCCCGCGGATCGACGATGATCGAGTGCATCTTCGGGCCGTCGGGCGTCCCGTCCTGCTGCGCCCCCATCCATTCGCGGTACTGCGCGTCGTCATTCACGAAGGAGAACGGTTCCCACGTGACTCCCCCGTCGGCCGAGCGGAAAAGGCCCTGCGGCGAGGTGCCCGCGTACCAGACGTTCGGCTCCTGTCCGTGCGCCGGCGTGAGCCAGAAGGTGTGATCCACCGAACGCGCGGGGACCTTGGAACCCTCAGCGGGCTTGGCGAATGCAGGAGGCTTCGCGGCCTCTTTCCAGGTGCGACCGAAATTGGTGGAGCGGAAGATGGTGGGGCCAAGGTGACCCGTCTTGGCAGCCGCGAGCAAGGTCTTGCCGTCGCGCGGGTCGAGCACCATGTGATGCACGATGTGACCGAGAAAGTGAGGGCCGTTCACACGCCACGTCCGCCGCGCGGGATCGCCGTGGAACAGCCACGCCCCCTTGCGCGTCGCGACCAGCACCACTACCCCACGGGCCGCAACCCGCGCACCACGGGCACTGGCTTTCTTGAGAACCGCACGCTTCACAGACTGACGGGCCATGACTACTCCTTCGTGTTGGAAGAAGTCTGCCACAACCCGGAGCGCTCCCCTACCAAGCCTGTTGTACCTCTCGTCATTGCGAGGGCGTGTCGCTCCGGCGTCGCCCGAAGCAACCCTGTCGAGCCACTACCCTTCCGCGGAGTCGCGGATTCGGACGGAGGGCAGAGAGTGGTCAGACGGGGTTGCTTCGGGCGGCGCCGGAACGATCACGCCCTCGCAATGACGAGAGGCAAAACAGGCCAATAGGGTCTACGCGCGCCAGCTTTGGAGCATCTGGACGTAGTTCGCGCGTTCGTAAGCGGCGGGATCGGGGCAGCGTTGCAGGCTCATGTTGCCGCGCATGGGCTCGATCGATTCCCACTCGAACTCCTTCATCCACTCCTTCACGCCGTCGAGGATGACCTTGAGATGCCCGGGGCCGTTCTGGAGCAGCACCGAGACCATCTGCACCGCATGCGCGCCGGCCATGATCGACTTGATGACGTCGCGCGCGCTGTGAACGCCCCCGCTCACCGCGAGCGAGGCCCGAAGCTGGCCGGAGAGAGCGCCCAGCCACCGCAATCGCAGAGGCAGTTCGCGAGGATCTGAGAGATGCAGGCTGCGATTCAGTTCGAGCGTCTCCGGGTCGATGTCCGGCTGGTAGAAGCGATTGAAGAGGACAAGACCGTCCGCTCCGGCGCGGTCGAGTTGACCCGCGAACTGGGCGAGGGAGGAATAGAAGGGCGAAAGCTTGACGGCAAGGGGAATGCGGACCACCCGCCGCACTTCCTTGACCACTTCCACCGCCTCACGCTCGAGTTCCTGGCCGGAGAGGTAGTGGTCGAAGGCCAGCCGATAGAGGTTCAGTTCCAGGGCGTCGGCGCCCGCCGCCTCGATGAGCGGCGGATAGTTGAGCCAGCCGCCCGGTGTGGCGCCGTTCAAGGACGCGATCACCGGAATGTTCACCGCCACCTTCACGCGGCGCAGATGCTCGAGGTACTCGTCGGGGCCGAAGACGAAAGTCTGAGGCGTCGGGAAATACGTCAGCGCCTCGGCGAAGGACTCGGCGTGACTCTCGGCGTGATGGAGGGACGACACCTGCTCGCGGAGGATCTGCTCCTCGAATAACGAGCGGAGGACGATGGCGGAAGCACCCGCGTCCTCGAGGCGTCGCACCGTGTCTATGTGATCGGCCAGAGGCGAGGCCCCTGGGATCAGAGGATGGGGCAGGTCCAGGCCGAGGTAGCGAACGGATAGATTCATCGTGCTCTCCCTAGTTCTTGTCCGGCGCTGACGACGGGGTGGGTTCGGGCGCCTTGGCCACGGTCTCAAAGAGAGGCACGGTGATGCCCGACAGCTGCTGGTAGACCGCATACCGCTGTTTCATCGACTTCTCGGCCATCTTGAGCAGTCGCTGGTATCGGACGGGGTCGGCCTGTTCGACTACTCGGAACCGGCTCTCGTTGCGCATGTATTCGGCAATCGGCGTCTTGGGCACGCCCGAGTCGAGATGCAGCGGAGGCTCGCCGCGGCCGACGCGACGCGGATCGTACCGATACAGGGGCCAGACTCCGGAACTCGCCGCGAGTTTCTGCTGGTCGACGCCGAAGGCCATGTCGTAGCCGTGGGCGATGCAATGTGAGTAGGCGATGACGAGCGACGGCCCGGGAAAGGCCTCCGCTTCCTGCAGCGCCTGAACGGTCTGCGCCATCTTGGCTCCGAAGGCGATGCGGGCCACGTAAACGTGCCCGTAACTCATGGCCAGAAGACCGAGGTCCTTCTTCGGAATTTCCTTGCCGGCCTCGGCGAACTTGGCCGAAGCGCCGAGAGGCGTCGCCTTCGACTGCTGACCTCCGGTGTTCGAGTACACCTCGGTGTCAAGCACCAGGATGTTGATGTTCCGGTTGCTGGCGAGGACGTGGTCGAGGCCGCCGAAGCCGATGTCGTAGGCCCAGCCGTCGCCTCCCACGAGCCACACGCTCTTGCGCACCAGATAGTCGGCGAGTGTCTCGAGCCGCCGGGCGAGGGGGCCCTGTATGCCGACGAGCCGCGACTTGAGTTCGCGGACCCGTTCCCGCTGCAAAACGATGCCCGCATCAGTGTCTTGAGCGGCTTCGAGGATCTCCGCCGCCAGCGGATCCCCCACCTGCGCGCGCAGAGCGATCAGGGTTTGGGTGGCGTGATCGCGGTGGGCGTCAACGCCGAGCCTCATGCCCAGACCGAACTCGGCGTTGTCTTCGAAGAGGGAGTTAGCCCAGGCCGGCCCGCGGCCCTCCTTGTTGACGGTGTACGGTGTCGTCGGCAGGTTGCCGCCGTAGATCGAGGAGCATCCCGTGGCGTTCGCGATGAGCGCGCGATCGCCGAAGAGCTGGGTGAGCACCTTGATGTAGGGCGTCTCACCGCACCCGGCACATGCGCCCGAATACTCGAACAGGGGCTGCAGGAACTGGGAACTCTTGAGGTCGATGGCGCCGAGCTTCGAGCGGTCGGCCTCCGGCAGGTCGAGGAAGAAGGCGTAGTTCTCACGTTCGGCGTCACGCAGCGGACGCTGCGGCGCCATGTCGATGGCCTTGTGCCGTGGGTTCGTCTTGTCCTTGGCCGGGCACACATGGACGCAGAGGGTGCAGCCGGTGCAATCCTCGGGCGCCACCTGGATGGTGTACTTCATCCCGGTCATGTCCTTCGACTTGAAGTCCTCGGACTGGAAGGTGACCGGAGCCTGGTCGAGAGCCGCGGGGTCGTAGACCTTGGCGCGAATCGCGGCATGGGGGCAGACCAGAACGCACTGATTGCACTGGATGCAGATCTTCTTGTCCCAGACCGGGATCTCGACGGCCAGGTTGCGTTTCTCCCACTGGGAGGTGGCCACGGGCCAGACCCCGTCGGGGGGGAATGCGCTGACTGGCAGGAGGTCGCCCTTCCCCGCCATCATGACCGCAGTCACCCGCTTCACGAAGTCGGGTGCGGCATCGGACACGAGGGGAGGCCGTCCGCGACGGGCGGTCATTTCGGTGGGCTGAGGCACCTCGTGCAGATTGGCGAGAGTCTGGTCGACCGCGGCGAAGTTCCGCTGGACGACCACCTCTCCCCGCTTGCCGTAGGTCTTCTCGATGGCGCCCTTGATCTTTGCGATGGCCTCTTCGCGGGGCAACACTCCGGAAAGAGCGAAGAAACAAACCTGCATGACGGTGTTGATGCGGCCGCCCATGTCGGCTTCTTTCGCCACCTTGTAGGCGTCGATCACGTAGAAGCGGAGTTTCCGGGCCAGGATCACTTCCTGCATCTCACGAGGCAAGCGATCCCACACCTCGTTCGGACCATAGGGCGCGTTCAGGAGGAACACGCCGCCGGGGGCCGCGCGTTCGAGGACGTCCACCTTGTCCACGAACTCGAACTGGTGGCAGGCCACGAAGTCGGCCTGCTTCACCAGATACGCAGAGCGAATGGGCCGCGGTCCGAAACGCAGGTGAGAGACGGTGGTGGCGCCGGACTTCTTCGAGTCGTAGACGAAATAGCCCTGGGTGAAGAAGTCCGTCTCTTCACCGATGATCTTGATCGAGTTCTTGTTGGCGCCCACGGTGCCGTCGGCGCCCAGGCCGAAGAAAATGGCGCGCTTCACGTCCTTGGGCTCGATGTCGAGGTCGCCGTCGAAAGGCAGGGAGAGATGCGTCACGTCGTCCATGATCCCGATCGTGAAGTGATTCCGGGGTTTCTCGTCGGCGAGGTTCGCGAACACCGCGCGCACCATGCCGGGATCGAACTCCTTCGACGACAGGCCGTAGCGTCCGCCCACGACCTTCGGGGCGCTGGCGAACTTCGAGACACCCTCGTCCTCGGCCTCGCGGAGGGCCGCCAGGATCTCGAGGTACATGGGGTCGCCCACCGCGCCCGGTTCCTTGGTGCGGTCGAGAACCGCGATCGAGCGCACGCTCTGAGGCAGCGACTTGATGAAGGCCTCGGTGGAGAAGGGATGGAAGAGCCGCACCTTGATGAGGCCCACCTTCTCCCCGCGGGCGACGAGGTCGTCCACCGTCTCCTCCGCGGTCTCGGCGCCCGAGCCCATCATCACAATCACGCGCTCGGCCTGCGGGTGGCCGACATAGTCGAACAGGTCGTAGGACCGGCCGGTGAGGGCCCCGAAGTGCACCATGGCCTCGCGCACCAGCGAGGCGCAGGCGCCGTGGAAGCCGTTTGAGGCCTCGCGGGCCTGGAAGAAAGTGTCGGGGTTCTGAGCCGTGCCACGCAGAAGCGGCCGGTCGGGGGTCAACGCGCGATTCCGATGGTCGCGGATGGCGGACTCGTCGATCAGGATGCGCAGATCGTCGTCGCTGAGTTCCTCGATCTTCGCCACCTCATGCGAAGTGCGGAAGCCGTCGAAGAAATGAATGAAGGGAATACGGCTGCGCAGGGTGGCCATGTGGGCGATGGCGGCCATGTCCTGGGCTTCCTGGACGGAGCCCGAGCACAACATGGCGAAGCCGGTGGCCCGGCAGGCCATGACGTCGGAGTGATCGCCGAAGATGGACAGAGCGTGGGTGGCGATGGTCCGCGCGGCCACGTGCATGCAGAAGGGCGTCAGTTCCCCCGCGATCTTGTACATGTTGGGGATCATCAGAAGAAGCCCCTGCGACGCGGTGAACGTGGTGGCCAGTGCCCCCGCCTGCAGCGCGCCATGGACGGTGCCCGCGGCTCCGCCTTCGGACTGCATCTCCATGATCTGGGGCACGGCGCCCCAGATGTTGGCGCGGCCATGGGCCGACCATGAGTCGGCCAGCTCGCCCATCGTCGAACTCGGCGTGATGGGATAGATGGCGATGACTTCGCTGAGCCGATGCGCTACAAGAGCGGCGGCTTCGTTTCCGTCGACGACAATGCGGCGTGCCTGGGGCATTTTTCTGCACTCTCCAGGCACCTTCTCATCAAGTCGCGTGCCACAGCCGCCCCCCAGAGATCCCGGCGAAATGGCCCTTTTCGCCGGTAATTCTGACGGTCATCGACAATGGAGGGCGCAACCGTTGCGCGCCACCAGCGAAAACTCGCAGATTGTGCAGGCTAGGCGGAGATGGTGACGCTCATCGGCGGCGTCGGCTTCGCGATGGGCGCGGTCAGCCGGAGATGGCCCTTGCGGTACTCCGCCTTGACCGCTTCCGGATCGATCACCTCCGGGAAGTGGATGGCTCCGAACAGTTTCAGGAAACTCTCGGCCCTCCCGTCTTCTTTCACTTCCGGCTTCCCCTCAGCCTTGGACTTCTCGGTCGGAGCCGCCTCGTGACGGTGCGCGGTGATCAGCACATCCTGCCCGGTCACCTTCACGTCGAGGTCCCGAGGGTCCACGCCGGGCAGATCAGCCTCGATCTCGAATCTCCCATCGGATCGGCGGACCTCGAGTTTGGGCTGGAGCGAAAGCTCCCTTTCGGCGTTAAGCCAGTCGTCCATCTCTCCGAAGGATGAATCCCCGCGACTCTCGAACATCTCAAAGGCGCGACGGCGGATCATCTCGTGAATCTGTGCGACCTCGTCCAGGATGGAGTGAGTCCGTCGCACCGCAATTTCTCTAGCCATGATGGCCTCCTGATGGTGTCTGCTGCACTCAATGTTGATCAAGATCAACGGCCCCGCGGTGAAAATCCGCTCGGGGGGGGACGCCAGCCTCGTTGCTGACGGAGTGGGCGCCGGCTGCCCAGAGCCCAGACCCTCTGCGTCGAAGCAAGCCGCGTGCCCCGCCGCAAATCCCAAGAACGGCCCACGGTCGGGCCTCGTTCGGCGGTTCCGGGCCGAAGGCTCCGGTAACGCGTGCGCGCTCCCCGCGCGGCCGGCGCAGGGTCTGCGGGTTCGGATCAGGCCTGGGGTGGGCGCGCGCGGGTCAGGGGAACGCCCGCCTCCGCCTGGTAGTCCTTGAGCTTGTACTGGATCTTGCGGGGGCTGATGGCGAGAATGCGCGCAGCCCTCGAGGTGGATCCACCGACCGATTCGATGGTACGCAGGATCGCCTCCCGCTCGATGTCCGCGAGGCTGCTGCCCGGGATGGAGATCGCCGTCGCGCGGGCGGTTTCGCCGGTGTCGACCTTGCCTCCGAGAGTCGGGAAATGCGCGGGAGTCAGCACCGGCTCCTCGGCCAGCACAACTGCGCGCTCGATCGCGTTCTCCAACTGACGGACATTGCCGGGCCAGGGCTGACGCAGGAGCAGGCTCAGGGCGTCGTCGGAAAGGCTGCGGATCTCCTTGCCGTTCTGAGTGGAGAACTTCTTGAGGAAATGCTGAGCGAGCAGGGGAACGTCGATCACGCGCTCGCGAAGCGGCGGGATGTGGATCTCGACCACGTTCAGGCGGTAGTAGAGGTCTTCGCGGAACGAGCCATCGGCGATCTTCTTGGCCAGATCCCGATGCGTGGCCGAGACGATGCGCACATCCACCTTGAAGGTCTTGTTCCCGCCCACCCGCTCGAACTCCCTCTCTTCGAGGAATCGCAGGAGTTTGACCTGGACCGTGGGTGAGATATCCCCGATCTCGTCCAGAAACAGAGTTCCGCCATCCGCGGCTTCGAAACGCCCGGCCCGGGTTGTGATGGCGCCGGTGAACGAGCCCTTCTCATGGCCGAAGAGTTCGCTCTCGAGCAGAGTTTCGGGCAACGAAGCGCAGGCCACCTTGATGAAGGGTCGGGTGCGCCGTGGGCCGCTCTGGTGCAGGGCCTGGGCGAAGAGTTCTTTGCCCGACCCGCTCTCGCCGAGAAGCAGGACGGAGGCATTGGAGGGCGCGACCTGACGGATGGCCTTGAAGGCGCGGAGCATGTCGGGGCTCTCACCCAGAATGTTCTCGAAACGGTACTTGTCGGCCACGCGCTCGCGCAATTGCCGCGTTTCCTCGAGGAGGTGTTTCTTCTCCAGGGCGCGTTCGAGCACCACCTCCAGTTCCTCGACATCGAGAGGCTTCGCCAGATAGTCCTCCGCCCCGCTCTTCATGGCGCGCACCGCGTTCTTGACCGTGCCGTAGGCGGTCATCAGGATGACCATCGTCTGCGGCCGCGACTCCTTCAGGCGCTTCAGCAGCTCCAGGCCGTCCATTCCCGGCATGCGCAGGTCGGTCAGGACCACGTCGGCGTCGTTCTGTTCGGCCAGATTCAGTCCCGCGGCGCCGTCATGAGCGCAGGCCACGTCGTAGCCATCCTCCTTCAGCAGCGTGCAGAGCGCGCTCGCGGCGTTCACCTCGTCATCGATGACGACCACCCGTGCCTTGGGATTCATGAACCAGCCTCCGCGGCGGACAGGGGTAGGGTGATCTCAAAACGCGCGCCGCCATGGGGCGCATTCGTGGCGCTGATGACTCCGCCGTGCTGGGCCACGATCTGCCGGGCGATCGAAAGGCCGAGGCCTGTCCCCCCCGGCTTGGTGGTGACGAAGAGTTGGAAAATGTCGACCCCCTCCGGAATGCCGGGGCCGGTGTCCTCAACGCTCAGCACCGCCATGTCGTCGCGCGGGCGGACGCGGACCGTGACCTGCCCGCCATCCTCCATGGCCTCGATGCCGTTGCGAACCAGGTTGATGAGCACCTGCTTCATCTTCTCGGCGTCGATGGGCAGCGGGGGCAGGCCGGGGTGCGGATCGTAGGTCAGCCGAACCCCGGTGGCCGCGGACTGGGGTTCGAGGAGGCGAAGCACCGGCTGGACCACGCTGTCCAGATCGGCCAGACCCTGCCGCACCCGATCCGCGCGCGAGAATTGCAGGAAGTCGCCGGCCAGAGCATCGAGGCGGCTCACTTCCTCGCGGATGATGGCGATGAGTTCACGGATGCCCATATCCGTTTCGAGTTTGGCGTTGCGACGCTCGATCACCGAAAGCTGGAGGGCGATGGAATTGAGCGGATTGCGGATCTCGTGGGCGAGGCCGGCGGCGAAGGTGCCGAGAAGCGCCATCTTTTCGCTTTCGATGATGCGCTCCTGGGCGGCGCGGAGCTCGCGATAGGCGTTTCTCGCCTCCTCGTGGCGCTGCCGTTCCGCTTCGCCACGCCGGGCTCGCTCGACGGCCAGGGCAATCTGGTGGCCCAGGGTCTCCAGAAAGCGGAGTTCGCCGTTGCTGAACACCGTTCCCGCCCGCGCCGCCACGTTCAGAACACCCCGGCTGCCCCCGCGAAAGCGGAGCGGAACGCTCGCGTGAGCGGTGGAGGCTTCGGCTCCATCGACGATATGGGGCATCCGCGGGCAGTGGGTGGTGTTCCTTGCCTGCATCGAGTGGCCGCTCCAGAAGACCTCACGGCACAGGCATTCGGTGAGGCCGTTCTGGCGCACGTCCTCGAGGTAGGCAGGCGAGACGCCCCGCGCCGCCGTGAGCACCAGCTTCTTGTCGTCGTCATCCCCGAGAAGGATCCAGGCGGCGCTGACTCCGAGCTTGTCCCGAACCTTGTCGAGGGCAATTTCGAAGACCGACTGGGCGTTCTCGGTGGTGTGAATTTCCGCGGCAACCTCCGACAGGATCTCGAGTTCGCGCTCTTGCCGGGCCAACCTCTCGCTCAACTCCCGAACCCTGGCCTCGTAGGCGGCGTCGAGCCGATCGATTCCTTCCCCCATGTCGGGGGCATCGTAGCAGTGGGCAGGTGCGGCACGCATCGCCCCGGGACTACTGCAACTGGAATGCCAGACGTTTGGCAGGCCCCTCGGGGGACTTTTCGGCCCTAACCGCGCAATAATTGCGAGTCGTCGCGGAGTGCCCGCAGGTTTTTCGGGCGGCTTACTTCTTTTTCGGGGCCCGCATTTCGCGACCGCCTTGATGCAGGACGAGGGCCTCGGCGGCTCCCGAGGAGTCTTTGACGAACACGATGCGGGCCTCGACCACCTTCAGAAAGAACTCGGTCTCTGAGGACGGAAAAACCTCTACCTTCGACTGGCCCGTGGCCTGGGTCATCAGGCGGTCTCCCTCGCGGGAAACCACCAGCACGAAGTTCGGTCCGAGTTCATAGTCGCCGACGTAGGCGTCGTAGAGAGCCGGGTCGACCTTGGCCACGGGCCGCGCGACCGGCGCATCGGCCAGCCGCGCCGCCGGTTCTCCCTTCAAGGCGCCTTCGGGATACATGATCATCTCGGTCACCTTGCCCGACGCATCGACCACGAATTTGAGATGGGTGAAGCTCTTGTCGTAGAAGAACTCGGTCTCGGAGCTCGGGCGAAGGGCGAGGCGCTGGCCACCGCTTCGCTGGGTATAGAGCCGCCCGTCCTCGAACAGGACGGTGCGGGTAGTGTTCGCGTCCACTCGATAGACGCCCGCGTACCTCTTCAGGACCGCGGTGTCGAGCTTGACTTCGGCGCGCTCGGGGAAGGGATTCCCCGCCGCGAGGGCTACGAACTTCCGCGCCAGGAATCCAGGGTCGGTGGCCGGCGCGTCGCTATTCGCGAGAACCGCGACGTACACCCGATCCGCGGGCAGGCTGATGGCATAGGTGGAGAAGCCGTGGATCCCTCCCCCGTGTTCCACACTCTGGCGTCCCCGGACGGTGGAAGAAACCCAGCCGTAGCCGTAACCCGTGGATTCCCCATTCTTCAAGACGTAGGGCTTCCGGGCCTGGTCCAGCGACGCCTGCGTCAGCACCTTTCCAGAGGCGAGCGCCATGTCCCACTTAGCCAGATCGTCGACCGTCGAGGCGAGCGAACCCGCGGCATAAGGCTGAGTCATGCTGATGTAGCGGGCGTTTTGCACCTGGTCGCCTTCCGCGGTGTACCCGGGCGTGCGGCGCGGAATGATCGGCTCGGTGTTCCCGTAGTAGGAGGAGGCCATCCCGAGCGGAGTGAAGATCCGCTCTTTCACAAAGACCTCATAGGACTTCCCCGCGACCCTCTCGATGATGGCGCCGAGCAGGATGTAGGCGGAGTTGTTGTAAAGGTATCGCTCGCCGGGAGCGAAGTTCATGGGCTCCTTCTTGAAGCCGTCGATGAGCTCCTGAACCTTCATGGGCGCGATGATCTTCTCCGTCATCCAACCCGGGATCGCGGTGTAGCTCTGAATGCCAGAGGTGTGGGTGAGCAGGTGCTCGATGGTGATGGTGTGGCCGTGGGTCGGATATCCCGGCAAATGTTTCTCGATGCGATCCTGCACGTTCAGCTTGCCGTCTTCGGCAAGAAGGAGGATGGCGGCGGCGGTGAACTGCTTGGTGATCGAGCCGAGGCGGAACACCATGTCGGGCTGGAGGGGCACCCCCAGTTCGATGCTCGCCATGCCCTGGGCCTGCCGGAACAAGGTCTTGCCGTCCTTCACCACGATGACCGCGGCTCCCGGGCCGTTCTGGGGATAGGCCTCCTTGAGCAGATTCTCGTAGGCCGCGGTGGAGGAAGCCGGCGGCGTGGGTTTCGCTTTTGCCTTCGGCTGCGCGTGAACCTCGACGCCGGCCGCGAAGATCAGGGGCAGCGACAACGCGCCGGCGAGGCGAAGGGCGAACCTGCGGGACGGGATGATCGAGGTGGACAAGAAAGACTCTCCTTGAGCTGTCGAGGGCGACAAGTCTAAGAGACGTATTTCCAGAGGGCGTTGTTCAGATCATCTCCGCCTGCGTCCGCGCGCCGTAGTTGCGGCCGATGGCTTCGATCCAGCGCGCGTCGCCCATCGCCTCGTCGACCCCCAATGACGGCGCCTTCCCGGTGAGGATGCTGGCGCGGAAGTGATGGACCTCGGCGCGGAAGGCCTCGTCGTGACTCACCAGACGGTCTTCGACCACCAGAGTCTCGCCGTCCATTCGTTCGACTTCGAGCTTCGTGGGCGCGTGGCGGAGATAGGGCGAAGGAAATACGAGAGTGACGCGCAGGCTCGGGGAGACGAAACGCAGCCGCTCCTCATAATGTTTCACCCCGGGCAGCGAGATCCAGCTCATGGAGACCCGGCGATTCCCGGGAAAGGCGGACAGCGAGTGCTGAGCCATGCCGGCGTTCCAAACCGAGGATGAGAGCACCCGCTCGGGCTCGCCGAGGATGCCGCGCAAGGCGTTCACGTCGTGGATCAGGCTTTGCCAGAGCATCAGGGCGGCGACCCGTTCGTCGAGCGAAGCGGCCGGCGGAAGAGTCGCGTCGAGGCCGTCCTTCAGATCAGCGCGCCGCGCCGCCTCTCGCGCCCCCGCGTTCATCTCCGGTTCGGTCACGCCCGGACGCTTTGGCGCGGCGTAAGGAAGCACGGCGTGGTGTTCCCGATACGCCCCGTCATCCGGATGAAGAACCGTGACCTCGACATAACGCAGATCAGCCATCGTGCGAACCAGGGCGGAGGCCTCGAGGTACGCGGGGTCAAAACGCTTGTGATAACCGATCATGGTGAAGCCGCGGGCCTTGCGCGCCGCGGTGGCGAGCGCGTCCGTCTCCGGCCGGCCAAACCCGAGGGGCTTTTCGACGAAGACGTGTTTGCCCGCATCGAACGCCGCGAGGAGTGCGGCATCGTGGCGTCCCGAAGAGAGAACGAACACCGCGTCGAGCGCTGAATCGGTTGTGATCTCCCGGAAGTCGCGCGTACGCCGGGCCACGTGGTAGCGCTCGCCCACCGCGTGCAGGACCTCTTCCGAGATGTCCCCGATAGCCGCGATCTCGAACAGATCAGGACGCTCCGCGAGGGTGGGCAGGTGCATCATCTGGGCGATGCCGCCGCAGCCGATGACGCCGACCCGCAGTCTTCCGCTCATAAACCCAGAACCTCCTGAAGGTACTTCCGGCTGGCGCGCGCGCTTTCCGTGGGATCCGGCTGAAGACGACCGGACGCGTCCGGCACCACGTCCTGCTCGACGATCAGCCAGCCGTCGTAGCCGTGCCGGGCCAGGGCCGCGTACACGCCTTTGAAATCAACCACCCCCTGGCCAAGGGCGCAGAAGATCCCCCTCTTCCAGGCCTCGGACATGCCGATGTCGCTCGCACGCACATGCGCGAGCTGGGTCGCGTCGGCATCCTTCAGGTGCACGTACTTCACCCGCGCCCCGTGACGCGTGGCGATGTCCACCGGATCGCCCCCTCCGTAGGCGGCGTGTCCGGTGTCGAGAAGCAGGTTGACGAGTTCCGGACGCGCCCCCTCGAGAAGCCGGTCGATTTCCTCGGAGGTTTCTATGAACGTGCCGGCATGGTGATGCACCACGACACTCAAGCCATGCTCGTCTTTCACTCTGCGCGCGACGGTCTCGAGCGTGGCGATCGCGGTTTTCCACTGGGCCGCGCTCCATCCCATGGAACCGTCCTTCGGGATACGACCGGCATGGGCCGCGCGACGGGGGTCCTCGTCGTCGGCGACGATGAGTTCCTTGACTCCGAACCGGGCGAGCAGCCCCGACACCTTGAGGGCGTGGGCGATCACGGCCTCGCGAGCCGCCTCGTCCTCGAGGGCCACGGGAACGAAAGACGAACCGAGGGTCAGGCGGCGCGAGTCGAGTTCCTTTGCGAGGTCTTCTGGAGCCGTGGGCAGGTAGCCGTACGGACCGAGTTCCGTTCCCTCATATCCCGCGGCGGCGATGGCATCGAGCACGGTGGCGAAGGGCGGATTGGGAAGGTGGGCTTCGTACACCGCCCAGCTCACGGGGGCGTTGCCGACTCGGGGTTGAGGCATGCGGTTCTCCGACGCCCAGGGTGAGGCGAAGGCCTCGCGGGCGGGTGGGGATGTTACCGCGAATTATGGAACGTTCCAACGCGCACTCTGACTGGCGTTGGCCGGCCTTCCTACCAACCGACTTGAACCTTCAGGCCCGTGCTCCGCCCCCGGCCGATGATCGGGGTCAGGCGGACCGCGAGGTCCTCCGGCCCAGGGGTGGGTTCGCTGGCGCGCAAGCCATTCAGGCTCACCGGAATCCAGTTGGTTGTCTTGACCAGCAGTCCGATGCCCGCGCCCACGACCGCGCCGCCAAGCGCGGTTTCAGTCGCCGAGGCGGCGCGGGAGCACCCATTCGGGAGGCCATTTCCGCTGGTGCAGTACGGTTCGCTGGTGAAATCGAGGGCGACGCCCGAAATCAGGCCGATCAGCGCGCCTTTCAGCGCACGCTTTCTCTCGCCGGCCCAAGTGTCGATTCCCGCCACCGACTGCCGCGGTATCTGGATCGTCCCCGCGGAGCCCGCGAGGGCGAGACTCTCATCCGAGAGGCCCACAAGGATGCCTTCGGTCTTCTGACCACTGTGCATGACCCGAACTCGGGCGCCCGCGAATAGACGGGGACTGAGGCCCACGACCGCTTCCGGGGCCTGGACCTTCGACGACGCGACCGGCGGAGGCGGTCCCGGAACGGGCGGACCATTTACGGGTGGGGGTGAAGCGTCCGAGAGGCCGCCTTCGGAAAGCGGCAGGTCGATCCAATGATCCGCGCGCGTTCGATATCCGAGGAGACCTCCCCAGAAGGCGCCGCCGGTGGCGAAGAGAGCGCCCAGCAGCAGAGCCCCCTCAGAGCGGGTGCAGTCGGTCGCGTAGTACACACTTCGATCAAAGGCGGTGGACTCCCCGCACGAGGCCGCCCCCAGCACCGCCCCGAGCCCCGCCATGGCAGCCGCGCCGATGAGCACGCCCTTCTTGGTCCGACGACGTTGCTCCAGGCTGACCTGCAGGGCTCGAATCTCGGCCTTCGGCACACGAACGAGTGTGCCGCCCGACGTCTCTACCGTCACCGATCCTTCATCCACGGCAGTGACTTTGCCGCCGACGGCGTTCGCCTTCGCGTCGCCGGACGAGAGGTGAATCCGCGCCCGGGAGCCAACGGCGAGCCTCACGCTGACCCTATCCCGGTCGGCCTCGACGGCCTGGCTCGAGGGTGTGGCGAACAGCGCGACCAGGAAAGCGGCAGCGATTCGGTGAAAGAGGGAGTGACGGCATCGATGGTTCATACGGGCTCCATGCTTGTGAGGGCGTCGGCCCGGAAGATCCGAACCGGACGCCTGACATGGAGCGACGTTACGAACGCAGCGATCAAGCGGGCTGCGCGCGCTGTGACAGTTCGGGCCCCGTCCTACGGAGTGGGCGTCGGGGCGGGCGGCGGCGCGGGCATCTTGTCCTTCGGGAAACGCGGCAGCATCTCGTCTCGATTGGCCACGTGATAAACCGCGCCGGCGATGGCGATGGCGGACTTGATCACGTCGTCCTCCACGATGCGTTCGTAGGTATCGAGATTCGTGTGCCATGTGTGCGTGCCGTACTGGATGGGATCCTGACCAAGACCAATGCCGGGAAGGCCCGCTTCGTTGAAGGTGGTGCTATCGGTGCCGCCGGAGCGACGCGAAGCGGTGACCGAAGCGCCCATCAGACCGAAGTCCTCGAAGGGAGCTAGCACGTCGCGAAGGATCGCGCCCGCTTCCTTCGGACCGAAGATGTTCGCGCCGCGAATGCGCCCGGTTCCGGAGTC
>JAGNNV010000285.1 GCA_017990495.1 Vicinamibacteria bacterium | reverse complement strand
TCGAACATCCTCTTCATCTGCGGCGGCGCGTTCGTGGGCCTCGAGAAGGTGGTCGAGCGCCGTATCGGCCGCAAGACCCTTGGCTTCCGCACCGGCCAGAAAGCCGAAGCCGAGTCGAAGAACGTCGAGAAGCAGGCCCTGCTCCAGAAGGTGCTGCCTCAAGACCTCATTCGCTACGGCCTGATCCCGGAATTCATCGGCCGCCTGCCGGTGGTGGCCACGCTCCACGATCTCGATCAGCGCGCCCTCATCGACATCCTGACCACTCCCCGCAACGCCATCATCAAGCAGTACCAGCGGATGTTCGAATACGAGGGCGTCAAGCTGCGCTTCACCGACGACGCCATGCTGGCCATCGCCGATCTCGCCATCGAGCGGAAGATCGGGGCCCGCGGCCTGCGCATGATCCTCGAAGATCTCATGCTCGACCTGATGTACGACCTGCCTTCGCTCAAGAAGGTGAAGGAATGCGTGATCACCCGCGAGGTCGTGGTTTCGGGCGAGAAGCCGATCATGGTGATCGAGAAGGCGGGTTAAACCCGGAACCCGCCCGGGACCACCCTGGCGGACAAGCCTCAAGACGGCCGCAAGGCGCCCCATCCGCGGCGCCTCCGAAGGATCCAAGAAGGACGGACCTAGCTCCCATGCCTCCATCACAAAAGCCCACTCCCGAGACGCCGGAGGCCCTGCCTACGGTCCCCCTGCGCGACGTCGTCGTCTTTCCGCACATGATGATGACCTTCGTGATCGGCCGGAAGCCTTCGATCCTTGCCCTCGAACACGCTCTGCAGCGTTCGAAGCGCCTCTTCCTGACTGCGCAGCTCGATCCCAAGCGCGACTCCCCCTCTCCCCGCGAAGTGCGCAACTTCGGAACGGTCTGCCAGATCGTGCAGAGCCTGCGCCTGCCCGACGGCAACCTCCGGGTGCTCGTCGAAGGCGTCGATCGCGGCCAGGCCCTCGAATTCGGTGAAGAGAGCGGCTTCATGAAGGCTCTGGTGCGCATCGTTCCCCGCCAGGCCCCCGAGGGCGACGTCGAGCCCATCGTGCGACGCGTGGTCGAACTCTTCGACCGCTACGTGAAGATGTCCAACCATCTGCACTACGACGCCATGCTCGCGGCGGTTCGAGTGCAGGACGCGGGCAAACTCGCCGACACCGTGGCCAGCCACCTCGTCCTCCCCACCGACGAGAAGCAGGCCCTGCTCGAAACTCCCTCGCCTTCGGCCCGCTTGCTGAGCCTGACCCAGTCGCTCGAGGTCGAAGTGGAACGCCTCGACGCGGAGAAGCGTGAAGGCCGTTCGCCCAAAGGCGCCCGCTCGCCCAAGGAACAGTACCTCTCCGAAAAGATGAAGTCGATCCAGAAGGAGCGCCAGAAGGAAGAGCGCCCCAGCGAGTTCGACGAGCTGAAGGAGCGGATCGAAAAGGCCAAGATGAGCAAGGAGGCCCTCGAGAAGGCGCGCCAGGAGTTGAAGCGCCTCGAAGGCATGCCTCCCATGTCGGCCGAGGCCACGGTCTCCCGCAACTACCTTGAATGGCTTGTGGCCATGCCCTGGCGCCGCAAGGCCAAGGAGACCCGCGATATCAAAGTCGCGGAGGTGATCCTGAACGAGGACCATTACGGCCTCGACAAGATCAAAGAGCGCATCCTCGAGTTCCTCGCCGTGCGCCAACTCGTCGATGAGCCCAAGGGGCCGATCCTGTGCTTCGTCGGTCCCCCCGGCGTGGGCAAGACATCGCTTGCCCGCTCCATCGCCCGCTGCACCGGTCGTCCGTACGTGCGCTTCTCTCTGGGCGGCGTGCGGGACGAGGCCGAGATCCGCGGCCATCGCCGCACCTACATCGGCGCCTTGCCCGGCCAGATCGTGAAGCTCATGCGGAAGGCGGCCACCCGCAACCCCGTGTTCCTGCTCGACGAAGTCGACAAGATGACCTACGACTTCCGCGGCGACCCGTCATCGGCGCTGCTCGAAGTGCTCGACCCCGAGCAGAACAAGAACTTCTCGGATCATTACCTCGACGTCGACTTCGATCTGTCGTCCGTCTTCTTCATCGCCACCGCCAACACCCTGCATGGCATCCCTCACGCCCTGCAGGATCGCCTCGAGATCGTCCGCCTCGCCGGCTACACCGAAGTCGAGAAGATCGAGATCGCCAAGCGGCACCTGATTCCCAAACAGCTCGAGCAGAACGGGCTCAAGGTCGCGAACCTCGAGATCCCCGACGACGCGCTGCGAACCGTGATCCGGCGCTACACCCGCGAGGCGGGGGTGCGCAGCCTCGAACGTGAACTGGGGAGCCTCGCCCGCAAAACCGCGCGTCGCGTGGTCGAGCGCGGGGCCTCGTACAAGATCGTCCTCACCGAAAACGACGTCATCGAGTTCCTCGGAGTGCCACGCTTCCGCGATCCGCAGGCCGAGGAGAAGAACGAAGTCGGCCTCGCCATGGGTCTGGCCTGGACCGAAGTGGGCGGCGAAACCCTCCCCATCGAAGTCACGCTGATGCCGGGCCGCGGCGCTCTCACCCTCACCGGCAAACTGGGCGACGTCATGCAGGAAAGCGCCCGCGCCGCGCTGTCCTATGTCCGCGCCCACGTGGCCGAGTTGCACATCGATCCCGCCTTCTACCGGAAGATCGACATCCACATCCACGTGCCCGAAGGCGCCATTCCCAAGGATGGTCCTTCAGCCGGCATCACCATCGCCACGGCGCTTGTCTCCGCACTTCAGGGCGCGCCGGTCCGCCGCGACATCTGCATGACCGGAGAGATCACGCTTCACGGCAAGGTCCTGCCCATCGGCGGCCTCAAGGAGAAGCTCCTCGCCGCTCACCGCATCGGCGCCACCACGGTGATTCTCCCGCGCGAGAACGAGAAGGACCTCGCCGACGTGGCCGAGGAAGTGAAGGCGGCCCTCACCATTCATCTCGTCGACTCGGTGGCCGAAGTCTTCCGGATCGCCATCCTGCCCGTCGACGGAACGCCCTCGCAAGTGGCCGCCCCAAGCACTCCCCCCGCCCCTGGCGCGCCCCCGGTCACTCATTAGTTCGCGTCGGTTCATGGCCAAAACCCCGAAAGTCAAAGACGTCGAAGTGGCGGAGCCCGTGGGAGAGCCGGAGGCTCCGCCCGTCGAAGCCCCCCCGTCGGGCCTTTTCTCCATCGCCGACTTCTCCACCCTGCGTCGCACCGCGCGGCTCGAACTCGTGGCCCTCGGCGAGGAGAACGGCATCGCCGAAGCCTCGGGATTACCGCGCGAGGAACTGCTGCGGCGCCTCCTTCGCATCCGCTCCCACAGCGATATCCCGCTGAGTTCATCCGGCGTGCTCGCGGCCACCAAGGAGGGCTACGGCTTCCTGCGCGGACCCGAGGTCGGGTTCCGGGCCGAGACCGACGACGTCTACGTCTCGCCTTCGCAGATCCGCCGTTTCTTCCTGCGCACCGGAGACAAGCTCTCGGGCATCGTGCGGGCGCCCCGGCACGCCGAGCGCTTCTATTCGTTTTCGCGGATCACCAGCATCAACAACCTCGATCCCGATGCCGCGCGCGACCGCATCCTCTTCGACAACCTCACCCCGCTCTATCCCCAGGAGCGGCTGCGTCTCGAGACCACGCCCACCGACATGACCGGGCGGATCCTCGACATGATGACGCCGCTCGGCAAGGGCCAGCGCGGCCTGATCGTGGCCTCGCCCCGCACCGGCAAGACGGTCATCCTGCAGAACCTCGCGAACTCCATCGCCACGAACCATCCCGAGGTGACGCTGCTCGTGGTGCTCATCGACGAACGGCCCGAGGAAGTCACGGACATGCAGCGGAAGGTGAAGGGCGAAGTCATCGCCTCCACCTTCGACCTCGAACCGCAGCGGCACATCGAAACCGCGGAGATGGTCATCGAACACGCGCGCCGGCTGGTCGAGCACGGTCAGGACGTGGTGATCCTGCTCGATTCCATCACCCGTCTCGCCCGGGCCTACAACAACGCCGCCGGCAACTCGAGCCGTACCCTTTCGGGCGGGCTCGATCAGTCGGCTCTGCTGCTCCCGAAAAAGTTCTTCGGCGCGGCCCGCGCGATGGAGGAAGGCGGCTCGCTCACCATCATCGCCACCGCCCTCGTCGACACCGGGTCACGCATGGACGACATCATCTTCGAGGAGTTCAAGGGCACCGGCAACTCCGAGATCGTGCTCGACCGCCGCATGATGGAGAAGCGGATCCTCCCCGCGGTCGACATCAACCGCAGCGGAACGCGCCGCGAAGAACTCCTGCTCGGTCGCGACGAACTGATGCGGGTGTGGGTCCTGCGCAAGGTCCTCTCAACGTTGCACCAGACCGACGCCATGGAACTGATGCTCGACCGCATGTCGAAGACCCAGACCAACGCCGAGTTCCTGGACCAAGTCGCCGCTTCATAGCCACCCGCGCCCGAAGTCCGCGCCCAGCCTATTGGACCTCTCGTCACCCTCGGTGCAGCCACTCCGTTTTGACGTGCGGAAACCGGGGGCCTAGTGTCCCTCGGCTCCTTCGGGCCGATCGTGTCGATCAGCGGCTTCAAAGAAGCCCGATTGAAAAGATTGGACTTAGGCGGAAGCCGCTTAGGAGCGCGAGCACTCCGTTCGCGACCGCGGTATCGGCGCTACCGCGATTGTGGGCATCAACGTGGTCATCCGCGGGGCCGAACACGAAGGTGGG
>JAGNNV010000059.1:12618-17719 GCA_017990495.1 Vicinamibacteria bacterium | reverse complement strand
CGGAACCCCGACCCGCTTTTCCTCCTCGCCGGCGGACCCGGCCAGGGCGCCCGCTCATTCGGCCCGATCGCGAACCGCTTTTTCAAGAAGGTTCGCCGAACCCGGGCCATCGTGCTGGTTGATCTCCGAGGCACCGGAGGGTCCAACCCGCTCGAATGCAGTATTGGCGAGGACGCGCTCGCCTCCCTGGATTCGTCGCTTGGCGGCAATGAGATGGCGGAGGCGTGCCTGAAGGCTCTCGACGCGGATCCCCGTCACTACACCCACAAGGACGCGCTTCGCGACCTCGACGAGATCCGTCAGCTCCTCGGCTACGAGCGCATCAACCTGTGGGGCGGATCCTGGGGCACAAGGGCGGCTCTCCTGTACGCCGCCAGCTACCCGAACGCCGTCCGCAGCCTGGTGCTCGACGGCGCGGTTCCCCTCGATATGGAGTTTCCGCGATCGGTCGCCCGAGACAGCGAGCGCGCTCTGGATCTGCTGGTCGACGCCTGCTCCAACGACCCTGGCTGCGCGGCTGCCTTTCCCGACGCCAAACGCGATCTTGGCCTTCTCCTCGAACAGCTCAGGCGCCAGCCGCTCACCGCGAAGGTGCCCCACCCGCAAACCGGCGAACCGGCCACCGTGACCCTCGGCCCGGCGGCACTGGGCGAGATCGTGCGTGTAGCGCTCTACACTCCGACCGACTCGAGCCGCCTGCTTCAAGTCCTCCATCATGCGACCCGCGGCGATCTGCGCCCCCTGCTGGCGCAGGTCGTTCAGTCCGCCTCGACCTCCTCCGACAGCATGGCTCTTGGGGTCACGCTCTCGGTGCTTTGTTCGGAAGACATGCCGCTCGTTCGGAACGTCGACTTCGCCCTTGAGGGCCGCGGCACCGTCATCGGGTCCGGCTACGCCGACGCGTGGCAGGCGCGGTGCAAACCGTGGCCGGGCGGGCCGGGCCTGCAACACGACCCCGCCATCTCCCTCAAGACGCCCACGCTCATCCTCTCCGGCCACCACGATCCGGTAACGCCACCCCGGTGGGGCGACGCGATGAAGCGTCACTTCCCCGACAGCGTTCACATCGTCGTGCCGGGCGCTGCCCACAACGCATCGTTCAGCGGATGTATGCCGGACATCATCGCGGAGTTCATCAGCCGGGGTCGCGGCAATGACATTGACGCATCGTGCGCCAAGCAGGTGGCGTGGCCCCCCATCACCATCAGCGACGCCGGGACGCGGCCATGATCGAGATCACCAACCTCACAAAGCGCTACAAAAACGCCACCGCGGTCAGCTCGGTATCGCTGGTCGCCCAGGACGGCATGGTCACGGGACTGCTGGGGCCCAATGGCGCGGGCAAGACCACGACCCTGCGTGCCATCAGCGGCCTCCTCAAGCCCGATGCTGGTGGCGTCAGGGTGGACGGACTCGACGTGAGCATTGATCCCTCGGGGGTGCGAAGGCGACTGGGGGTGCTTCCCGAGACCGTCGGGCTCTACGATCACCTGACCGTTTGCGAGCACTTGATGTATGCGGGCGAACTCAACGGTCTGGCCGCTGAGTCTCTCAACCGGCGGGTTCAGGTCATGCTCGACCGCTTCGCCCTCTCCTCTCTTTCATCGCGACGCGCTTCGACTCTTTCGCTTGGCCAGAAGCGTCGCGTGGCCATGGCGCGCATCCTTGTCCACGAGCCGGCGAACGTGGTTCTGGACGAACCCACAAGCGGTCTCGACGTGCTGAGTGCGCGTGAGGTGAGGCGCGAAGTGAGGCGACTCGCCGACTCGGGACGCGCCGTGCTGTTCTCGAGCCATGTCATGCCTGAGGTGTCCGCGGTTTGCGACCGGGTGGTGGTCATGTCGAGAGGCCTGGTGGTCGCGGAGGGAACACCCGGCGAGATCATGGCCAGCGCAGGCGGGGGCTCGCTCGAGGACGCATTCGTCAAACTGATCGGCTCCGATGAGGGAGTCAACTGATGTGGAACCAGACCTTCGCGATCCTGCGCAAAGAGAGCCGGGAGATATGGCGCGATCGCCGATCGCTGGGATCGGGGCTCTTCTATGGAATCTGGGGGCCCCTGGTGATGGCGCTGGCGCTGACCGCGCTGGCCCGCGACCGCGGCTCTGACGCGCCCCTCGACCTCGCCGTCAGCGGAGCGAATCAAGCACCGTCCTTGATGGCCTTCCTTTCCGAGAGACAGGTTGCGAACGTGCAGGCTCCCTCGGACTCGATCGCCGAGGTCCGGGCGCGGAGACTGCCGGTGGCGCTCGTGATCTCGAACGACTACGGTGCGGACTTCCGCCGGGCTCGCCCGGCCACCGTGACCCTGGTTTACGACGGGTCCTGGACTCAGTCCCGCTCGAAGGCGGAGCGGGTCAAGTCGCTTCTTGGCGAGTACGCTCGACGCGTCAACGACACCCGGCTCATTCTTCGAGGCGTGAGCCCAACCGCTATCACCGCCCTCGAAGTTGCCGAACGTGACCTCGCCACACCGGCCGGTCGCGCCGCCACCGTTTTGGCCCTGCTCCCGATCTTCGTCCTCCTCGCCGCGTTCATTGGGGGCATGAGCGTCGCCGCCGACCTCACCGCGGGAGAGCGCGAGCGTGGATCTCTCGAATCTCTGCTGCTCAATCCCGCGTCGCGACTCACCATTGTCCTCGGCAAATGGGCGGCGGCCTCCGTCGTGGGCCTCGCCACCGTCGCCCTCACGATCGGGGTGTCGCACGCGATGCTCCGGCACCCACGCGTTCAGGCCATCGATCTGCCGGTAGGGCTCTCCGGTGCCGACGCCCTTCAAATGGCGCTGGTCCTGGCGCCGCTGACGTTGTTCGCAAGCGCCCTTCAGATCCTCATCGGCCTTCTCGCGAAAACCTACAAGGAAGCCCAGACGCAGCTCTCGCTCCTCACCTTCCTTCCCATGCTTCCCGGCTTCCTTTTCGCCTTCGGCTCGCTTCAGCCCGCGGAATGGATGCTCTGGGTTCCAATGGTCGGTCAGCACGTAGCGATGAGCGACATTGTCCGCGGAGAGATTCTGAGCGGGGGCCGGTCAATGGCCATGGCCGCCTCCTCTCTGCTCGGCACGGCGGCGTTTGTCGCGATGGCAACCGGCCTGCTCGGGCGGGAGTCGACTCTGCGGAGATTCGGGGGATGATTGAGGCCACGATGGAAAAAGGCGTCGCCGACGCTCGCGAGGCGCACTACCTGCGCCTCGTGCAGGAGTACGAGCCGGCCATACGCCGCCTCGCCATGACCTACGAGCGTGAGGCCGGCCAGAGGCAGGACCTCGTTCAGGAGATCTGGCTGGCGCTGTGGCGATCGCTGCCCTCGTTTCGGGGCGACTGCTCGGAACGCACCTTCGTGTTCCGCATCGGGCATAACCGAGGCGTCACCCATATAAAACGCTCGGTGCGTCGGAAGACCGAGGAACTCGACGCGGACGCCCCGGTGGTGGATGACCGCGCGAATCCGGAGAGAGATGTCATCCGGCAGCAGCGCCAGGAGCGTCTGCGCCGCGCGGTCAATCGCCTCCCCCTCGGACTGCGGCAGGTCGTGGTGCTGGCCCTCGAGGGTCTCACTCACCGGGAGGTCGGAGAGGTTCTGGGTCTGAGTGAGAACAACGTGGCCGTCCGCCTCACCCGCGCCCGCACCGCACTCTTACAGCTTCTCGAACCTTCAGGAGCGAACCAATGACGGAGACCAGGGACCACATTCACGAATGGATGGCCGATTGGCAGGAAGAAACCACCGCCTTGCGCCCGTCTCCGGCGGAGGAGATCCGTGTTCATGTGAAGAGGCGTGAGCGGCTGCTCATCGGGTGGCTCGCGGGGGATGTCGTGGTCGGCGTGGGTTGCTCCACACTCCTGCTTCACCGCGCGGTTACCCACCCGGATCCGGCCGAGAGACTGGCGATGGGCCTCCTGTTCCTGGCCGTCCTCGCCATCTGTGTCTTCGAGGGATACAACTGGCGAGGAGCCCTCGGCAGTTCCGCCGAAACCACAGCCACCCACCTGACCCTGGCCCTGGACCGCTCCCGACGGTTGCAGCGAAGTCTCCAGGCGGGCTGGCCGCTGCTCGCCGCCGAGGTTGCCGTCTTCTTGCCCTGGACGTGGTACCAGCTGTACGGAAACGGAGGCGTGCCGGCCGCGGAGCGGTCGGTCTTCGCCTGGGGGCTGCTTGTCGCCATGACTGCCATCGGCGCCCTGGCCCTTGTGCTCGCGCAAAGGTGGGCGGCGCGCGACGCCGCAGACCTCGAGAGTTTGCGAAGCGAGTTGATGGATGGCGACGCGGAGTCTTCATCGCCCACAGAGCCTTAGGGGCATTCGAATCCGTCGATCTCGCCCGGCAAACGGCGCTTCTGTCGCCTACAATCGCGGCTTCGATGTTGACCCCTGACAGGCTTCGTTCCATCGTTTTCTGGCTGCTGTGTCTGCTCGCGCCGGTTGCGCTTGTGGCGCCCGTCCAGGCGGTGAAGGCGGGCCGTGACGCGAGTCGAGCGCAGCGCTGGACGCGGTCACCGGCCAAGGTGGTGGTGGCCACGGCTTCGACCAGGTGCACGAGGGTCTGCGTCCACATGTTCGACATCGTCTACCGCTACCAGGCCCTTGGCCGTGAGCACACCGGTACCCGGGTCTGGTTCGGTGATCCGAGCCTGCCGACCAAAGTGGCGGCGGAGCAGATGGTCGCGGAGTTCGCGCCCGGCAAGGCCATCGAAGTGTTTGTGGATCCGGAAGACCCGGCTGAGGCCGCGCTGTTCGTCGGGCGGCCGGGGCCCCGGACCTGGGTCACGGCGGCGGCGCCGGTAGCGGCCTATGCGGCGGCCTGGCTCGGCTACGTGGCGGCGGTATTCCTCATTCGCTGGATCGGGCCACGCTCGAGCGGCTCGGTCGCCAGGCCCTCCTGACGCGATCGGGCGGCAGCCTCTCTTCAGCGCTTGGCGGCGTCGCTCAGTGGGGACGAGGCGCCTTCAACCCCACCTTGCCGCGGAACTGTCGGAAGACGTAGGCGCCGTAGCCGAGGGAGAGGATGAGGGCGACCGGCCACCAGATGAGGGCGAGCCCGAGCCCCGGACCATCCACCGCGCCCTGATAGGCGGTGAGTGAGTGCGCGGGGTCGAGGGTTG
>JAGNNV010000059.1:0-12518 GCA_017990495.1 Vicinamibacteria bacterium | reverse complement strand
TCCCAGAACGTGCGCCACATCGAATCGTCGAGGTGGCCGCCGAACTCAAGGGAGAGACCCCGCCCCAGAAGACACCAGATCAGGACGAACACCGCCAGATAGAAGCCGGGCAGGGCCACGGCCAGAACCGTCGGAAAGGCGACGAAGAGCACGCCACCCGCGGCCACCAGCCACACCTCGTGCCACGTCCACAGCGGGCCGATGGCGGCGATGAGCTGGCGGCGTTCGGCCGGAGTTCTCGCCACCAGGAACTGAACGATGCCGCAGCCGATGTTCCACCCGTCCATCACCGCGTAGGCCGCGAGCATGAGACAGAAGATGGCGAACCACAGCTCAACCATTGACCACCTCCGGGTAGAGGCTGTCCGGCTCGTGATCGGTGGCCGGTCCGTGCAGCACTTCACGACCGATCAAGAAAAGGTAGAGCAGGCCGATGGCCGCGTACAGGCCGGCGAAGCCGATCAGAGTGAAAAGCGCGTCGCCCTGACTCACGACATCGCTGTAGCCCTGGCTGGTGCGGAACAGACCCCAGATGAGCCATGGCTGACGGCCGAGTTCGGCGGTCATCCAGCCCGCGGTGTTCGCGATGTAGGGAAACGGAAGGGCCAGCATGAGCGCCCAGAGAAGCAGCTTCGTTTCCATCAGTTTGCCGCGAAGGCGCTGCAGATTGGCGAGGCCCATCAGGCCGATGAAAATCGTCCCGAGCCCCGCCATCACGTGGAAAGAGTAGTAGAGCAGCTCGATGTTCGTGGGCCACTGGTCTTCGGGGAAGTCATTCAACCCGCGAACGTTGCTGTGGAAGGTGCCGAAAGCGAGGAAGCTCAGCACACCAGGCAGGGCGATGGGATTGTCGAGGCGGCGCATCTTTACGTTCGGCTGACCGATCAGATTCAGTTGCGCCTGCGGACCGCTTTCGAATCGACCTTCCATCGCAGCAAGGGCGACTTCCTGGTAACGCGCGACGTATTTGGCTTGAATGTCGCCGGTAGGGAAGGCCACCAGCACCGCGGATAGAAGCCCCATCGCGGTGCCCCACTCGACGTAGACCCGCGCCTGCGCCTTATGCTCCCCGCGCAGCGCATAGAACGCCCCCACTGAGGCCACCACAAACGCGCCGGTGACGAGCGCGGCCGCCTGGTTGTGGGCGAAGAGGACGAAGGCCCAGGGATTGAGAAGGTAGGCCGCGAGGTCGCCGATGACGAGCGTGCCCTGGGGCGTCACCTCGTAACCGACAGGGTGCTGCATGAACGCGTTGGTGACGAGGATGAAGTAGGCGGACAGCCACGCGCCGAGGGCGGTCAGGCAGGTGGCGATGAAGTGCTTCGTGGGGCCCAGCCGGCGCTCGCCCCAGACCATCGCTCCCACGAAAGCGCTCTCGAGGAAGAAGGCGAACATCCCTTCCATGGCCAGGGTCTGGCCGATGACGCCGCCCGAGTACTTCGAGAACTCCGACCAGTTGGTGCCGAACTGGAACTCCATGGGAATCCCGGTGACCACGCCCAGGGCGAAGTTGATCCCGAAGATCCGGCTCCAGAAGCGCGCGGCCTGCGCATAGGCCTCGTTTCCGGTCTTGAGCGCCCGCCATCGCCACAACACCAGGAAAGGCGCGAGGCCCATGGTGAGCTGCGGGAAGAGGTAGTGATACGTGATCGTGAACGCGAACTGCAGGCGATGCCAGAAGGCCGGGTCGTCCATGACCAGAGGATGGTACTCCTCAGCCCCGAGCCCTCACTAAAGACGAAAGAGGTAGCTGAACTTCATGAAGAAGCCATCGCGCGAGCGGCTGAGGTCGCGGAAGGCGAAAGCCTCCGCCTCGTTGAGCGAGCTGCCGTAACCCGCGAAGAACACCGTGCCCGGAGTGGGCTGCCAGGCGAAGAGCGCGTCGAGTCGCAAGCCGTTGCGGCGGCTCCCGAGAGCCGGCGCGAAACTCCCGGTCGAAGCGTCGCGCAGGAAGATCGGGCGCTCGGTGCGCGAGTCGTCGCGCAGAGTGTCTTGATACCGGGCGTCGTATTCAGCGATGACGCGGCCAAAGATCGAGCGGGTGGCCTGGTACTCGAGCTTGAGGCGCGGAATCTGTCGACGTCCCACCAGCGAGCCGTCGGTGCGCCGCTTGAACTGCTGAAGGTTGTAGGTGGTGTTGACGCGAAGCTTCTCGGTCGGACGCCAGTCGAGGCGCACGGTCACGTAGGCGATGTTGGCGCTCGACCACTCGAAGAAGTTCTCGTCCTTGCCCCAGAGCGCATTGACGTAACCCGAGAAGCGCTTGAACTCGGGAGTGGTCAAGCTCAAGACCCAATCGAGGTTGGGAAGACGGGGCACCCCCACGAAGGGCAGAAACTGACCGGGCCGATCACCGGCGAGCGCGTAGTTGGCGTACAGATCCGGGTCGTAGCCGAAAGACTCGATGAGGACCGAAGCCCCCGCCTTCCAGCCGCCCCGTAGTGTGAGGTTGTTGTTGAGGTGGACCTTCTTGTCCTGCACGCCGCCTTCGCCGAAGAAGGCGTCGTACTTCCATGTGCCATCGAGAGCGAGGTCGGTGTTCCAGGCCTCGAGGAAACTCCCCTTCTTCCCGAAGAAGCTGACCCGCTGGGTGAGCGCCGCCCGCGCGATCCCGGGCCGGCTGATGAAGCCCGCCCCGGCGCGGAATTCTTCGTCGATGCCGGTGAGGGTGAAGCGGGTTCCGAGCTTCTTCCCGTTTCGGTTGAATACGAGCTGGAAAAGCGGCGCGGTTTGGCGGACCCCATCGCTGCGGTCGGAGGAGAGAGCGCCTTGCAGATCGAGGGAGGAGGTTTCGCCCAGAGCGATGCGGGCGTCGAGGCCGATCACCCGGTTCCAATCGTCGCCGTCGATCTTGTCGGTGTAGGCGAGGCCGATGCGCGACCGTTTCCCGAGATCACGACGGGCGCGCAGGATGTTGAAGATCGGATGGTCCGAGCCGGTGCGTGACGTGATCTGATCGTCGACCGCGGAGAGGAAGCCGACGCTCGTGCCGGAGAGGGTTCCGGTCAGCTTGGCCGCGGTGATGGGGGCGGCGACGCGCCTCGTGTAGATGAGACGGTTCGGGGTGGCGAACTGTTCGAGGCCATCGAGGAAGAAGGGTCGCTTCTCTTCGAAGAAGACGGCGTTCCTCGGGTCGTATTGGATCTGGCTTGCGTCCGACTCGACCTGTGAGAAGTCCGGGTTCAGCGTGCCGTTGAGCGAGAGGTTCGGGGTGACGCCCCAACGGACGTTGCCCCCGATTTCGGGACGCGAGGTGTCGTAGCCCCATTGGTCCACGCCCTGGCGCGCGCCATCGGCGCGGCCGGTGAACTCGGGATTGAGATCGAGAACCAGGCCCGGACGGATTTCGCGCATGCCTTCGATGACTCCGGCCTGAGAGAGGAACGAAGTCGCGTCGCGACGCGCCGGGACCCACGAATCCTCGTAACCCGTGTTCTGGCTCTTGCGCAAGACGTGCAGTCCCCAGCTCTGCACCTCCGACTTCTGGTAGCGAAGGCTCTTGAAGGGCACGCGCACTTCGATGTCGTAGCCCTGCTCGGTGAGGCGGCCTTTCGAATGGAAGACAAAGTCCGGGGCGAGGTCTGGGGCCTCGCGTCCGGTGGCGAGGCCGGAGAAGCCTCCGCCGCTCGAAGCAGCACTGAGACCCTCGATCAGTGTGCCGTCCGCCTGAACGCCGAGGGGATTCACAGTGAGGGCGATCGCCTGCCGGCCGTCATTGAAAGTCGAGAGCAGGAACGTGACCGTGTCCTCCGCGGTGAGCTTGTCTCGTTGGGCCAGGCTTGCGCGCACGCTGCCTGCGGGCGCTTCAGCGCGAACACCGAAGTGGATGGCGCTCGCGGAGTAGAAAACGAGGACCTCGGTCTGCTGTTCGGCCGGCCGCCCGTCGGTCGGCGCGTATTGCGAGAACGCGGTGAGCCGGGCCGCCCGGCCCCAGGCCGCGTCGTCGAGCACGCCATCGACCTCGATGCTCTCGTCGAGCCGCGGCGCCGCGACTTTCAGTTGATTGTCGCGGCCCTGGTAGGTAGGGCGGGGCGAGGATTCCGCCGCAGTGACGGCGGCGAGCAGGAGCAGTGAAATCATGGAGTGGTTGGACGCGCCTCAAAGTGCCAGAGCCGGAGCGAGTGGCGCAATCCTATTTCGTGACGATCGTTCGGGCGACGCGCAGCCGCGCAGTTCAATCCGTTGTGCGCGCAGGCGTTCTCCGCTACTCCGTGCGCATGACGGTCATCGGATTCACCCGAACCGCGCGCCAGGCCGGGAGCAGACTCCCGCCGATGGTCATCAGAGTGACAAGGGCCGCGGCGGCCAGGAAGGCCGGCGCATCCAGAGGATCAAGGCCGGCGAGCAGAGCCGACATCGAACGGCCAGCGGCATAGGCGAGCACAATGCCGGCCGCGACACCGGCCGCGGCGAGTCGCAGGCCGTCGTCAACGACGAGGTGCACGATGTGGCCCTTGTCAGCGCCGAGAGCGATGCGAACGGCAATCTCCTGAAGACGGCTGGCGACACTGAAGGCGATGAGGCCATGAAGGCCGACCGCGGCCAGCAGCGTCGCGATCAGAGCGAAGGCCTGCAGGACCCTGAGCTGGGTCGAGCGCGACGCCGTTTCCCCTTCGAGAATGTCCTTCATGGTTCGAACGTCGGAAACCGGAACCAGCGGATCGGCGCGCCTGATGATGTCGCGCACCGCGGGAGCGAGGGTCGAAGGGTCTCCCGCAGCCCGCACCGCCAGATCCTTCGGGGCGTAGAAAGGGACCCATCCATCGTTGACCTGCTGATGCCCGAGGTAGACCTGCGGTTCGCTGATTCGTTCGAGACCGCGCACCTTCACGTCGGCGGCCACGCCCACGATGAGCCGGTCCTCGAAGGTGACGTTCACCACTCGGCCGATCGGGTCCTCGTTCGGCCAGTATCGCTTCGCGAACGACTCGCTGACCACGATGACGGATGGAGCGGTTCTCGTGTCGTAGCTATTGAAGTCGCGGCCCTTGAGCAGCGGAATTCCCAGTGTCTCGAAGTAGCCGGGAGTGATGAACCGCATGATGGCCTTGTCCTCGGCCCGGTTCTCTTCGCGGCCGGGAATCTTCACGTCCCATATTCCTCCGCGCATGACCATGGGCAGGAAGCTCGTGTAGGCCGCGTTTTTCACTCCGGGGAGGGCGCGCACTTCGTTCAGGACCTTCTCGTAGAACTGGGCGCGCAGGGCAGTTGGGGCATAACGCGTGGTCGAAAGAGACGTGCGCGCAGTCAGCAGGCCCTCGGTGGCGAAACCGGGGTCGGTGCTCTGCACCTTCCACAACGCGCGGATCAGGAGACCGCAGGAAACCAGAAGCACCACAGAAATCGCGACTTCGGCGAGGACGAGCGTCGAACGCAGGCGGCGCCTTCCACCAACACCCGCCCGCGCGCCCTCGCGCAAGCCATCGAGGCTGTTCTCCCCATTGAGCGCCAGAGCGGGAACGATCCCGAAACCGATCCCCGTTGCGAGAGTCATCAAGGCCGCGAAGGCGAGGATCCGCCCATCGATCGCGGCGATGTCGGTGAGAGGCAGGTTTGTCGGCGCGAGCTGGGCGAGAAGGGGCGTGATGCCGTAGGCAAGGGCGATTCCGAGGGCGCCGCCCAGGAAGGCCAGAACAACGCTCTCCGTAACGAGCTGACGGATCAGACGTTCGCGTCCCGCCCCGATGGCGGTTCGCACCGCGAGTTCCTTGCGGCGCTGAAGCGAGCGAGCGATCAGGAGACTCGCGAGATTCGTGCAGGCAATGAGCAGCACACAGAGGGCGGCGCCGAAGAGGGCCACGAGGAGCACGCGGGCCTGATAGGGGGTCTGATCCCGCAGGAAGGCGAGGGTGAGGTCATTCTCCTTGGGATAGGTCGCCTTGAGCCGCTCGTTGACCACCCTCATGCCCGCACGGGCACCCTCGATCGAGACCCCCGGCTTCAGTCGCCCGACGATCCCGAGGTAGTGATTCGTGCGGTCTTCGAAGTGTCCCGGGTTGAAGCGGAAGGGCGTCCAGAAGCGCGTGGCGCGGTTGGGGAAGGAGAACGAGCGCGGCATCACGCCGATCACGGTGTAGTTCTGGTCATCGAGCCGGATGTCCTTGCCGACCGCGGCTGCGGCTCCGCCAAACGCCTCGAGCCAGAGGCCATAGCTCAGAATTACCGTTCCGGCGGCGCCTTCGGTGTCCTCTTCGGGACTGAAGAGCCGACCCACCTGGGGGGCGACACGAAGAAGGTCGAACAAGTTGCTGCTGACCCAGGCCCCGCTCACGCGCAGGGGCTCACCGGCGCCGTCCAGGTTCATTGACGTCGCGGCCGAAGCCCCCATGTCCTCGAACACGGTGTTCATCTGCTTCCAGTCGCGAAAGTGCGATGGCGAGGGTTCGAAACGCGAGTAGCCGGGTTCGGCCTGGTACAGGCTCACGAGCTTTTCGGACTCGAAGAAAGGCAGCTCGCGGAAGAGGACGCGGTCCGTCACCGAGAAGGCGGCGGTGGTGGCGGCGATCCCGAGCGCCGCCACGGTCACGGCGGTCAGGGTGAAGCCGGGCGTGCGCAGAAGCGTCCTCACTGTGAACTTGAGATCCTGGCCAAGAATGTCGAGATGGGTCAACAGCGCGTTTTGTACGACGTCGCGAATAGCGTTGAGCCAGAAACCCAGGAAGGCCAGTGCGCCATGCGCCGTCTCGAGACGCGCGCGGAACAGGGCTCGCATGTCGTCGCCGTATTCCTGCCGGAAGGATTTCGGATAGAGGAGCAGCAGAGCGTTGTAGAACTTCATCAGATCTTCTCCGGGGCGAGGCCGGCGGCGCGGGCGAAGCCCACCAGTTCACTGAGGCGGCTCGCCTCCGCTCGAGCGACGGCGCCACCCAGTCGGGTGATTCGGTAATAGCGACGCCTTTCGTCGTCGAGTTCGGGCGCGGGCCGTTCGCGCATCTCCTCGATCAGGCCGTCCTCGAGCATGCGCTGGATCGACCGGTACAACGTCCCCGCGCTTAGCCGAAGCGCGCCGCCGGTGCGGGTCTCGACATCCTGAATAATCGCGTAGCCGTGCCGGCCCTCGTCCGCCACCGCAAGGAGGATGTGGAAGGTGGCGAGGGGCAAGGGAAGGAAGGGGGCCGGGTCGAGCACTGGGTCAGTCATGAGCCAAATATATCCATGCTGGATATAACGTCAAGGGCTATATTTGGTTCAAAGAACCACAAAAGAAAAATCTGCGGCCATAAACAATTACATTAGCTTGACTTAGTCAGACACGACACAAATTCTGCTTGACGCCCTGAAACAATGTACCGATACTTAACGTCGTTAAGTTACAGCACGGAGTTAAATACCAATGGGAATCGCGGAACGAAAAGAGCGGGAAAAGGAGGACGTCAGGCGGCGGATCCTTGAAGCCGCGCACGACCTTTTCGAGACCCAGGGCTACGAACACGTCACCATGCGAGCGGTGGCGGACGCCATCGAATACTCGCCCACCACGATCTACCACCACTTCGCCAACAAGGACGCGCTGGTCGAAGCCCTCTGCTTCGCCGACTTCGAAAAGCTGTCCCAGGCCATGGGTGATCGGCCTCTGCCCGAGAACCCCATCGACCGCATCCGCACCCTCGGTCATGCCTACGCCACCTTCGCGGTGGCCAATCCCAACCACTACCGGTTCATGTTCATGACCGCGGGAGATTGGAAGAAACACGCGAACGAAGAGGACACGCCGCCCGCGAGGTCGTACGCGTTCCTTCGTGACGCAGTCGAAAACGCCATGGACCAGGGTTACTTCGAAAAGGGGGATGTCGATCTCGTGGCCCAGATCCTGTGGTCGGGCATCCACGGCGTGGTTTCTCTCATCATCACCTTCAAACCCGAGCAGTTCCCGCGGGTGCCCCCGCGTCCCGGCCTGATCGAAGCGGCCATGGAAGCGACTCTGCGCGGGCTGCTCCTCGCGCGAAAGGAAAAGTGATGGTCTCCCTCGCCCGCAAGAATCTGTTCCACGACCGGATCCGGTTCGCCATCACCCTGGCCGGCGTCGCCTTCGCGGTGACCCTGGTCCTTGTCCAGGTCGGTTTGTTCCTCGGCCTGCTCGGCAAGGCCACCGTCACCATCGAGAACTCCAGCGCCGACATCTGGATCGTGGCCAAGAACACGCCCAACGTCGACTTCGGCAACCCCTTCCCCGAAACCGCATTCCTGCGCGCGCGCGGGGTCCCCGGGGTCGAGCGGGCGGACAACGCCATCGTCCAGTTCGTGAACATCCAGCTGCCCAGCGGGGCCACCGAAAACGCGCTCGTTTACGGTCTCTCCGATCCCGCCTTCTGGAATCTGCCCTGGAAGGTCGAAGCCGGTCGCGCCGAGGACCTGAGCCGCGGGTACAACCTCATGATGGACCGTTCCGCGAGCCTTCGCTTCGGCGCGTTCGACGTGGGCGACTATCGCGAAGTGGGCGGACGCCGCTTCCGCATCATCGGCCGCAGCGCCGAGGCCGAATCGTTCACCACCACACCCATCGTGTTCATGGACTTCGGCAACGCCCAGAGCCTGCTCGACCAGCTGCGAGGAAACACCACCTACGTGCTCGTCAAGGTGGCGCCGGGCTTCGATCCCGCGGAGGTGGCGGCGCGCCTGCGCCCGATGTTCCCCTTCAACAACGTTCACACCCGCGACGAGTGGGCGGCGGCTTCACGCGGCTACTGGATCGAATCCACCGGCCTCGGCATGAGCATGGGGGTCACCGTGTTCCTCGGAATCCTGGTGGGTGTCGTCATCGTGGCTCAGACCCTCTACACCTCCGCGGTCGAGCACATCCGCGAGTTCGGCACGGTGAAGGCCATCGGTGGGTCGAACTGGGACATCTACAAGATTCTCGGCGAGCAGGCGCTCATCGCCGCGGTGCTCGGCTTCCTGCTGGGCGCGGGGGCCTCTTACGCGGTCCGCCCCGCCATGGCGAGCCTCCACCTCACCGTCCTTCTGACCCCGCAGTTCTCCGGCATCGTCTTCGTGGGCACGGTGGCCATGTGCCTCGCTGCCGCACTCTTCTCATTCCGCCGCGTGGCTCTCATCGACCCCGCACTCGTCTTCCGAGGTTGATCAATGGATTCCAACGAAAACAACAAACCCCAAGAGAAAGCGGAGGGCGATTCACTCGCCCGAAGCGACCGGGGGTCTGGGGGGCTGAGCAGGGGATCGAACACGATTGCGGCCCCCCGGCCTAAGGTATTAGAAGCGCGCGTGGTCAGAAAGACGTTTGAAGAGGGCTCGCAGCGGGTCGAAGTGCTTCGCGGTGTGAGCCTCGACGTGACCGCGGGCGAGATCGTCTCCCTCGAAGGCCCTTCCGGTTCGGGCAAGACCACGCTGCTCTCCATCATGGGCTGCATCCTCACCCCCAGCGCGGGCGAGATTCACATCGGCGGTCAGGCCATCAGCGGCAACGAACAGGCCCTGCGTGACGCTCGCCGTAAGTCGATCGGCTTCGTCTTCCAGCAGTTCAATCTCTTCCCCGCACTCACCGCGCGCGAGAACATCATCTATGCCCTCGGGATCAAGGGACACAAGGGATCGAAAGCGCTGGTCGAAGCCGATCGCGTGCTCGACGCGGTGGGCCTGACCGATCGCAAGAACTTCCTGCCCCGCGATCTCTCCGGCGGCCAGAAGCAGCGCGTGGCCATCGCCCGCGCCCTCGCCGGCTCGCCCGACGTGATCCTGGCCGACGAACCCACGGCGAACCTCGACTCCGCGGTGGGCGTGCAGATACTCGATCTCTTCCGTGATCTGGCGAAGAGCGAGAACAAGGGCCTCATCATCGTCACCCACGATCCCAAGGTCCGCCGCGTGGCGGACCGGGTGGCGGGCATCGCCGACGGCCTGATTCTTCCCGAGCCCGCGGCCCACGCGGCCTGATCGAACGTCTTCAGAAAGGACCCAACACCATGCGTTCCAGTCTTGTCGTGCTCTCCCTCGCGGGCATCGGCCTCGCCCTTCTCGCCGGCGCCGCCAAACAGGCCCAGCCCCAGGGACCCTCGACGCCCGCGGCCGCGGCGGGCCGCGCGCCTCTTGCCGGCATTGCCGCGGAGGGACGGGTGGTCGCCTATCCCGGCGCTGAAGTGACGATCGGCGCGGACGCGATCGGTCGTCTCCTGCGCGTGAACGTCGCGGAAGGCGAGATCGTGAAGAAGGGCCAGGTTCTCGCGGAGATCGACGCAAGCGATCTCGTCGCAAGTCGAGACGAAGCGAAGGCCCGCCTCGAGGAGGCGGTAGCGGAGAGACAGCTCGCGCAACTCAACGCCGACCGTCAGATGCGTCTCTTCGCCGAAGGCGTCCTTCCCGCTCACGACCGTGACGCGGCTTCGCGCGATGTCGAGATCACGCAGGCCCGGATCGAAACCGCGCGCGCGTCCATCCGCCGCCTCGACGCCACCATCGCGAAGACCCGCCTGATCGCGCCGATCACCGGCACAGTCACTTCGCGCATCGTGAACGCGGGCCAGATGGTCGATCGCGGCGACCCTGCTTTCATCGTGGCCGACCTCAATCGCCTGCGCATCGAGGGCGAGGCCCACGAAGCCGACGCTGACCGCGTGGCCATTGGCGCCGAGGTGGAGATCCGGGCGGACGGTTTCCCCGGAACCAGTTTCCGTGGACGGGTCGAGGAGATTCCCGGCAGCGTCACCCTGCGCCGGATCAAGCCCCAGGACCCCGCGCGGCCCACCGACGTCCGCGTTCTGGCTCTGAAAGTGGCGTTCGACGGACACACCCCACTCAAGCTCGGCAGCACCGTCGACCTCGTGATCAACGCTGCTTCGAAGTAGCGCCGTCCGTCTCCCCTGCAGACCTTCACAGAAGGTAAGTTTCGGGTGATGGGTCTCTTCGGTTCGAAGGCGGTCATAACGCCGCTCACCTCCACAGACCTCGCGTTCCTCAAGGACTGGTCGTTTCCCTATTCCGAGATGACCGGGGGGTTGAAGGCCGAGTTCGAGGAACAAGTGGCTCACTTCCTGGCCGAACAGAGGATTACCGGCGTCGGCCTCGACGGGCCGATCGAGCGCGAGGACAAACTCCTCACCGCTGCCTCGGCCTGCACGCTCTCGGCCGGCTGGCCCGGCTGGCGCTGGAGCGATGTCTCGGAGATCCTGCTCTATCCGGACGATTTCGATCGCGACTATCGCGTCGGGGGCGAGGACGACAGCACGCCGGAGCATTCGGGCCAGGCCCATCCGTGGGGCACCATTCTGCTCTCGCTGCCCTCTCTCGAGGAGAGTTTCGAGGATCCACACGACGGGTATCACGTCGGCTATCACGAGTTCGCGCATGTCCTCGACAAGGACGAACCGTCCGTGGGCGGGTCGCAGAACTACGGCGGTCTTCCCTCGAATGTGCATGGCGCCTTCGCCGAAGCGATGTCGAAGGCCCTCGAAAAGGCGCGCATCGCCTTGGTGAGAGGCGATTCGCCGCTCGACGAATACGGTCTTGAGTCTCCGGCGGAACTCTGGGCGGTGTCGGTCGAGGGCTTCTTCGAAATGCCCGGCCCGATGTCGACCGCCCACCCGGACCTTCGCGAACTTCTCGATCTCTACTTCAACCAGCGCGCCAGTCATTGATGAACGTCCTCGCCGCGGCGGTGATCGCCGTTCTGGTGGCGCTGGCAGGAGTGCACGTGTACTGGGGGCTGGGCGGCCTTTGGCCAGGTCGGACCGAGGCGGACCTGGTGGCCCGCGTGGTCGGCCTGCGGCGGGGGCCGATGCCGGGGTTGTGGGCTTGCATGGCCGTTACCCTGGCTCTCTCGAGCGCCGCTTACATCGTCGCGGTGCGGCAGGGCGCGCCGCGGCTTGGCCTTCCAGAAGTCTTGTGGACCCTGGGATATTGGAGCGTCGGCACGGTGTTCCTGCTACGCGGGGTCGCGGCCTATGCGCCTCGCGTCTTTTCCTACGCGATCGGCACTCCCTTCTACGATCTCAATCGCTACTACTACGCGCCTCTTTGCCTCGCCATGGCCGCCGCGATGGCCATTGTGTACGGGCGCGCCTCGTACCCGGGCTAGGAGTCGCCGTCAGATCGCTCGTTTGAGGCCGCGACACCCAAACCCTGATCGACCAACCAAACGTTGTACGCTAGAGTCATCGATATGGACACCGTTACCATCTCTCCGAAGTTCCAGGTCGTGATTCCGCGCCGTCTCCGGGAACAGCTTGGTCTCAAGGCCGGCGGCAAGATGCGGGTGATCCGATACGGAGACCGGATTGAACTGGTGCCGGCCCGAAAGGCCAGCGACCTTCGGGGGTTCCTGAAGGGCATGGACACCACAATTCCCCGGGACCGCGACCGGATTTGACCTCCGACAACGTTGTCGATTCCTCCGGCTGGCTGGAGTACTTCGCGGGCTCGTCGCGCGCGCGCCTGTTCGCTCCGGCGATCGAGGATGCGGATCGGCTGGTGGTGCCGGTTCTCGTTCTTTATGAAGTGGTGAAGAAAGTGCGGCGCGAGCACGGCGAAGCGGCGGCTCTGGAGGCCGCCGCCCTTCTCCGGAGCGG
>JAGNNV010000058.1 GCA_017990495.1 Vicinamibacteria bacterium | reverse complement strand
CGAGCTGCTTGAGCTCGTCGAACTCCCGCCAGTCGACATGGCGGGCGCGGTCGTGATGTCCGGCGTCGAGCCAAAGCCGGTCTGACCCACGGGTGACCCCTGGCAGGCGGTGGTTGTCAGCAGGAGCACCAAGCTGTTCCGGGGACCCACCTCCGCACCGTAGCGCACTTTCGCCCCGGGGTCTATAGTCCCGGCGAGGCCGCCGTCGCCAGGCGTGCGGGTGGGACCCCGTCCCGCCCGCTGGACCCGTTACGCCCCGACGGGGCGTAACAGGACCGAGCCTCAGTTTTGGGCCAACTTTGGGCCATCCTGAGCAGCCGCGTCGTTGTCCAGGTGCGCCGAGAGCGTGCCGCTGTTGCGCCCCATGTCCGGACGCGAGGCGGCGTGTCACTCCGGGGATCGGCCTCCATCATCAGCATGATGTTGGCGGGCTTCACGTCGCGGTGGACGATCCCGGCGACGTGTAGCGCATGCAGGGCGCCGGCGACCTGGATCCCGATCGCGGCGACGTCGCGCCACGGCAAGGCCCCGTGCGCGAGGCGCTGCGACAGCGGCTCGCCTGCGAGGTACTCGAGCGCCATGTACGGCTGGCCGTCCTGCGTCTTCCCGAAGGCGATCGCGCGGACGATGGCCGGGTGCTGGAGATTGCTTAAAATCTCCGCCTCGACCACGAAGCGGCGCTGTGATTCGGGGCTGCGCGACCGCAAGATCTTGATCGCCACGTGACACTTGCGCGTCGGGTCCTTGCTCAAGAGCGCGGCGGCGGCGGCGAGGCCAGGAGGCCGCGCAGGCACCTCGAGCTCGGCGGCGCCGTACTGACCCGGGCGGTGGCGCTGCCGACTGGGAGCCCTCACGGACCCACCGGTCTTGACAACCCGCGGCTTCAGCCAGCACGCCATTCTCCGATATCTTACTGGCGATCAAGGCGCGTCCGAGCGGCTCCTGGACGGCCGCTACGAGTTCCTTCGCCCGCTCGGCGTCGGCGGCCAGCGCCCCCGCCATCGACCGGGCTCAGCATCTGGCACGCCCTCTTGCTCTGCCGCCCGGCTTGCGGGTGCCCACCAGGGCAACCCCTCAACGGGAGAGGCCGCACCCGGGCAACGGCAACTCGCGGCTCACTCGCTCGTGGACTGCGTTTTTCGTTCTTCCTGCATGCGCCGGGCGTCCTGGGCTCCTGCAGCGCGCCATTCCTCGACCTCGCGCTGCTCCGGCCGAAACGTCCGGGACCTGCGCAGATCGATCTCGGCGTTCGCCTCGGCCAGCTTGATCTCCTGGGCCTCGATGTATTCGACCGCCTGAGCTAGCGCCTTGCGCCGTTCGCTGGACTTCACCTTGAGCGCCGCGACCCGGTCATTGGCGGCGGCCAGGTCACCGAGCACGCGGTGGAGGCCCTCCTGGGCCCCGTCCGCGCGAGCTGTCTGCTCCTTGAGTGAACGGACCGTCGCGCCAACGATCTCCACGAGGGGGCGCGAATCCTCGTCGGCGACACCGAAGATCTCCCGGATCTCGGCGACCATGATCTTGTGCTCCTCGCGGAGATCCTTTCTCGCGTGCGCAGCAGCGATCCGCAGTTCGAGCTGCGCCTGGAGATCGGCCGCCCGCGTCGCCTCGCGGGCTGCATGATCGCGGAGGCGCGCGAGCTCCCTGGTCGCCAACAACAACTCGGCGGCCAGGCGATCGCGGTCATCCCGGAGCGCCGCGGCCCGCAGGGGACGCGCCGACGATGGCGGCGCGAGGCTGATCTGGCTCGTCGGCGTCTGCTCCCGGAGCGCAGCCGCGATCGCCGAGCTCGGCTCCCGGAGTTGCCCGAGCCACAGCGTCCACTGCCGAGCGCTCCGCGCTTGCAGCAGAGGCGACACCCCGGCCACCAGAGCGAGCGCCGCCGGGACCACCCGCGGGCTCGGCATGGCGGCGAGCACACCGTGGCCCACCAGCAGCGCGAACAGCTTCGGCCCCGAGCCCGTGAAATCCGGAAGGCCCAGCCGATGCGCCTCGGGCAGCGCGCCCAGAACCTCGATCGCCGTCGCTACGCCGAGCACACCACGCGGCAACAACGTCACCGCCTGCCGACAGTGGCCCGCGAGCACCGCATCGAGGTCTTCTCCGCCACCGACGCCGCGAGAATTAGACGCCCGCACACCGCGGCGACGCCCGGCAGCGCCAGACTCCTCGCCGATCTTCGCTTTCTCCCCGTCTCCCACGACCACCTCCCGCAACTGATCCAACACATCATCCATCACCTGCGCCACCATCTCAAGCGCACCGCAGCCAACACCTGCGGCGCATCCGATCCGAGCCGTGACCCGCAAGCGGTCTACATGGGCGTGTTCGGGCTTGCTCGTAACCGAGACGGCCCGACTCGACGCGGCCCTCCGCCAGTCGCATCGGCTCGCTTGCAGTGACGGTGGCCTGGCCTCGCGGTACGCTGACAACGAGATGCGCACCCGTCACTTCGCGGACACCAACACCGGCCTCCGCCGGCAGCGCAACGAGGATGCCCACCTCGCGGACGATCAGCTCGGTCTGTTCCTCGTTTGTGACGGGGTCGGTGGTCGTGCCCGCGGCGAGATCGCCAGCGCCGAGACGGTAGAGCTGGTCTGGGAGTGGATTAAGCGGGAGGAGCCGCTCCTTCGTTCGGCCATCGCCGAGTCCCAGCGCCCCCTCGCTGCGGGCCCAGGTGCCAACGGCACGGACGGGCCCGACCCGCGCGTCAAGATGTCCAAGGACATGATCGGCCGCCTCGGCGCCATGGTCCGCAGCGCCGTGCAGAACGCCTGCTACATGGTCCACAGCATGGGTGAGGTAGACCCGGCGCAACGCGGCATGAGCACAACGGCCTCCGTCGTGCAGTTCGTCGGCGAGCTGATCATCGTCGGCCAGGTCGGCGACTCGCGCGTCTACCTCGCCCGCAACGGCGAGGTCACCCAGCTCACTGAGGACCACACCTGGCTCAACGTTCAAGTCCACCACGGCCGCCTGACCCCCGCCGAGGCCCGCCTCAAGGGCAACGCGCACACCTCCTCGATTCTGGAGGTGCCCCGCTCGCTGCTGATGCCCTCGAAGTAGCCGATGAGCAGGCAACGGAAGTAGACGCCCGGAGCCAGGCCAGGACGTCCCATCACCTCGGCATAGTACGGCGCGCAGAGCCCTTCCACGAAACGGTCGAAGCCCTGGTCCCGCAGCAGTCGATCGAGCGCGTCGTAGAACGGGTGCCCGAGCCCGCGGAGCTTGTCGTAGGTCAGGAAGAGGGTCGGCTGCTGGCCGTCGTCTTGTCCCATTGCCATGGCCGAAGCACTCTACCCGCATTCGACCGCGCGCGCGATGTCGCGCGCCCTCGACTGGTCGCGACTTTTCGCGGCGTGGTTGCCGCGGCGCGTGGTTGTCGCATGGCGTGGTTGCCGCGACTTTCACCACGGGCTGCTAGCGGCTCGCCGCAGCGCTCCCCCCATGCAGGCCGGCCCGTCTTGACTTGAGACCCGGACAATGGTCAAGTCTCTGGCAGATGAGCAGTGCTGACGATGATCCTCTGATGGAAGGTGACGCTGGCCAGAGCGCATCTTTGATCTCCCTGCTCAAGGGGCTACTCCACGATTACGAGCCCGGCGTAGGCATCGCCAAGGAATTTCTTCAGAACGCGGATGATGCCGGAGCGACCCGAATCCGGTTTGCGCTCGATCTACGTTGTCACTCAGCGGAGCGATTGCCCACGCCACGGATGCGACCGTTGGTCGGCCCTGCACTCGTAATCTCGAGCGATCAGAGCTTTTCGGAGAAAGATCAAGATAGAATTCAAACAATCAGTGAAGGTGCCAAGCGCGATCAGGTTGCAAAAACGGGCCGTTTCGGACTCGGCTTCAATACTTGCTACCACGTCACAGACTACCCATGCTTCGCCACTCGTGACCGAATCACGTGCTTCGACCCTCACCGCGATGTGGCCGCTTCAGAGCAGGGGAAGCCGGGACGGTGGTGGTCCCTCGGAAAGCTGTGGCGCGATTACCCTGATTTTCCGCGGGCATTCGACCTTCCGGAAGGAGTTGATTGGCTTACGGATACAACCTTTCGCCTACCACTCCGGACTCCGACGCAAGCCAGCCCCGACAGGCTCCACAATCGCCCTTTTCTAAAGAAAGACGCATTGGCTATGTTTGATGAACTGGAGAGATGGGGAGGAGCCATTCTCCTGTTCCTCCGCAAGATTCTCCACTTAGAGGTTGACGTTTTATACGACGATCACATCGAACACTATCTAAACATATCCACCTCAACCCCTGGCGCGGTGAAAAATGCAAGATCTCATCTCGTCGAGGCCGTCAGCAGCAATCTCACGACATGGCTTCACAGCTGGAAGGATGGGAGCGCCACCCAGCAAAGTGCTGTCTATGAGCACCGCTTCCACATAACGACCCAGGCATTTAAGCGCGAAGAAAAATTTCTCGTAGCCGGAGCGCTAATCCCAAGAGGTGAAGCGCTCCTAAACGCAGCCGATGCTATGAATGAAATCCCCGAACGTGCGCTTCCGTGGATCGGAGCGGCGATCCCACTTGCCATCGGTGATGAAGCGCAACCACGGCTGCGTGTCGATGAGCGGCTTTTCTGCACCCTCCCTTTGACGCAAAGTGCAAATCTCCCGTTTTTTCTAAACGGCGCATTTGACCTCGACGCATCTCGCACACATATCACCTATGGAGCAAAGAGCGGCGATCGGCAAGTCCGGTCAAATTGGAACAATGCGTTACTCATTGATGCTGCGCCCCAAGTCATCGCCAATTTGCTTAATGTTCTTCGAGAACGCATTGGAGATCACAACCCTGCCGCTTTTTATGAGATGTGGCCGTCCCAGCAAGAAGCGGGTCCAGTAGCGGATCTCGTCCGGGCTGTCTATCTTCGGCTCTCCACCGAACCTCTATTGCGAATCCGCGAGAACGGAGTCCATCGGTGGGTCTCGTCGAACGAAGCCCGCGCCCCTAATCAATGGAGCAAGGAGTTACGGGACGCCGCCCTGGCGGATGGCCTCGCTCTACTCGATCCTCAGCCGCCCTCGCATGTGCTGAATGGCCTCGACGACGTTTCAGCTCAGCCGCGGGCTTGGACCGCAGACGAAGTTCGCTCCTGGCTGCGAGTTGCCAAGGATCCGGCCTGCCCGCTTGGAGACGCGCCGCGTGCTGTCCTTCGAGATCGGCATCTTGTAATGGAACTGACCCGCCGCTATGGGGTCGGCCATAATATAGACCGAACAGGCCTGCCATTTGTGATCATGGCTGACGGCAGACTACGGGCTTTCAATCGCGGGACATCCCTATATATCGCATCGCCCGAGATCCAGCACCTCTTTCCAGACGCACGCCAGTGGTTCGCAGATACAGAATTCGTGACCGACACAGGATTGGGACCGGATCGAGATGCGAGGCTGCTTGAGTTTGATATTCGTCTAGCCGTCCAGACCCTATGCAAGCGCCTTCAACCCTTGAACGGCACGACGTGGAGGGATTGGACTCCAACATCTCCTCTTCCCCCTTCTGAGGCATGGTTGCAGGATGTTCTACGCTACCTGGGCAGGCACGATCTCAGAGCCTATCGAGCTCAACTCCGGACGGCGTGCCTTCTACCAGATGAGCAAAATCGGCTCCATAGCGCCACCTCGACGGCACCGCCGCTCTGCCTCCCTGAAGGGACGTCAGAACAGCTTAAGGAAGCCCTCCGTGCATTTGGTGTTCCTATCCTCCAGGGATCTCTCGACCTTACTGCGCTGCTGGGAATGGTGTCCAGAAAAATGGACACACCTATCGGCACAGATCTACTACCACAGCTAAATGGAAACGCTGTGGTCAACGCCCTATCACCTGAGGCCGTCATCGTGGTCGACGCAAGCACCAGGGGCGTCCTTCTTGATTGGCTATCGGAGGAGCACCATCAAAGCCACCTAGACGGAACTGCTCTTGAGCGACTTCGCACGCTCAAATTATGGCCCGACGAGCAAGGAATGCTTTCAGCTGCGGACGAGAGGCCACTTTATTTACCGTCGGGGTACCAGCCACCTCACCATTTACCTCGGTACCGATTGCTATTCTGTGGCCAGGATAATCGATGGCGGCCGCTGCTTCAAGCCCTTAAGGTTCCCGTCCTCAGCATTTCAGTCGTCGCCAGCGCTATTATCGATCAAGTGGCAAGCACTCCAGATGATCTGGCAATATTACAAGACCTACGGTGGCTTCGAGATGAAGTGGCGTCAGATAGAATCCGAGAGGAGGACGGCGAGGAAATAGCGCGAGAGGTTCAAAACAAGCTGCGCAGTCATCGAATCATCCCGAGTAGTAGCGGTGAGCGCGTCGCATTGAAGGAGCTGTATCATCCAGACGACACGGAAGTTATCGAGACATTAGGCCCGCTTGCGCGCCATCCAAATTTGAAGATGTTGTCCAACAACGACGACGATCGGTCACATTGGCTAAGATGGATGGCGTTGAGACGAACTCCTACTATCAACGACATATTTCTCAGGATCGGGGAGCTCATAGCCCAAGCCCAAACTACCGGAACGGCCTCAATCGAGGATGCTATGTGCCGGGTGTTCCAACATCTTAACAATCCCGAACGATGGAAGAATTTTCGCGATTGGAGCGTTTCCGTGCGCGGACCTACCCTGGCGGAAAAACTCCGTTCGCTGTCTTGGCTGCCGGCGGTTCGGAGCGATCCACAGTATCTCGCCACTCCGGGCTTCATACTGCACGAAGACCGGCTTTACCGCCCTTCAGAAGGGTACCGCTTCTCAGTTAGGAATCAGGTTGCCAGCCAAGCACCTGTCTTCGCTATCTGGCCCCACGATAAAATGTGCGAAGACTTACACTTTCCGATCGAGGTCCCTCTAGCGATCGTGGTGGCTCACCTCCGGCACGTTAGAGATCTCTGGGATGGACCTAATCATACAGACCTAGACGGGGCCGCAATAGATGATATGTCGCGGGGTATCCTTACCAAACTCGGACAAGCATCAGCAACGTTGACGGTTCAAGATCAATCGGCACTACGAATGTTGGCGGACGAGCCTTGTATCTGGCACCCGGAGACGCAACGCTTCTGGAAGCCAGCGTCAGCCTTCCTTCAGAGCGTTCCCGGCCTTGCGCCACTGCGAGTCCACATTAGCGCGGCCGATGCGGTGCGAAGGGGCTTGCTTCGGATGGGAGTACGGACGGAGCCAGGTCCTGGGGACTATGTGAGCTTCCTAGGCGAAGTGGCCGAGTTGCACAGAAAACAAGTTCTCCCTGAGGGTATGAGGCGCAATGTCCTATGGGCATGGCAGCGTCTTGCAGAAGGAGATGAAGGGAGTGCACTAAGTGAACACCCACCAGTACTCACACGTGACGGCAAACTTGTCGACCCTGCTCAAGTGCTGGAAGACGACGCTCCCTGGTGGAGAAGTAGATTAGATAGTGTAGCATTGCCTTTTCTCGCCCTCGGCGTCCCCTTGAGTGCAGCACGGATCGCCGGTGTCCGTAGCGCTGCCAAAGAGATCGAAGAGCTACTTTTAGATGAGGGCGCGAATCCAGCGCCCGAGGTGATTGCAATTGTCTTGAGATTTCGAGGACACCTTTGCCAGCGTGAATTCCGCAATGGCTTACTCCGATTACTTGCGGACGCCCACCATCTGACCCTCTTAATGAAGGGCGAAGAAGCGATCACAGACGCGCTTCGTCTGCAGCTGGTCGCCGCATCGTTCTTGAAGACTGAACTCCGTTGTTCGACTCTCTACCGGGATGAGCGTTTCGGTGAGGGCGAAACCGACAGTTTTCTCGATAAAGACCGCTTACTCCTCGCGCTCGATGACAACGAAGCTGCAGCCCACGAGATCGCTGCGGTGATCAACCGGCGTCTGCCTGATGTGCTACGACTGGCGGATTTGAGTGCTTTGGAGGCAATCTTGCGATGTTCTGCTGAGAAGATCGAAGAGATCCTGGATCGCCGCAAAATTCGAGTTCTCCCCACAGAGGCCGAGAGACTTGATTTAAGTGACTTGGATCCACAAGATAGCGTTGCTCAAAAAGGCGTTGTATCGGGCGAGACCGACGTAGTTGAAAAGTCCCAGGATTTGACCACGCCAGAGCCGACCGAAGCGGGGGGGGCGCCGCCGGCACAATCCGGAGGGCCGTCACGCCCAGCGCTCCCTCAGGCTACCCCTGGCGGTCTCGAATCACCGACTCTTCGCCCGGTTGTAAACCGTGCAACAGCTCCGGGATCGGCAACAGTACCTTCGCCCTTAATACCAGGTGATGGCACTAGCCACGCACAAGTGCCCCAAAGTCACGGGCGATTGCGCTCTTATATTTCTCCCTCTCCTGGTTCGTTTAATGGCATTTCCGGCGCTGTGTCAGCCTCTAGTGTAGAGATTGAGTTAGCAGCGGTCAAGTATGTCCTTGCCGAAGCTCGAAAATCTGCGTTGGCCGCCGAGCAAAAGACTACAGATCACGCAGGGCGATGGCTGCAGATCGCAATCCCTGGGGAATCGCTTCCTCGCTACGTTGTAGTTAAAGGCTTGAGCGGCGCGTGGGATCGTAAGGGTATTGCTCTTACCAAAGATGAACTAATGGACGCTCAAGAACAGGGCAAGCGCTTCTGGCTCAACGTGGTGGAGTACGCCTTGGACCCGAAGAGAGCGACCCTAGTTCCTATTCAAGATCCATGGAGCAAAATATACGAACTACGCCTCGACGACGGTTGGCGCGCGACGGCGACTGCCTCGTTCTCGCGCATGCCGACCGTAGGGTCTATTCTCTACCAAGAGGAGATCCTCTTAGGGGAGATCGTCGAAATCCAACTCATGGGCCCGCTTCAGCGACTTCGAATCCGACCGCCTGAAGGGGAGATCCGCAATATCTTCTTTAGCCCCTCGCTACACCATGTGACTGCCAAGGAGAATATCGATGGCGAAAATGATTCCTGACGTTCCTACTACTGATCACCGATTCCAAAAATCGCCGGGTGAAGCCGCCGTCTACACGGCGATGCGCCGTCTACCGGATTCAATCGTGGTCATTCATGGCCTCGCAACACTCATGCGCCACGAGGATGATGATGCGCCTGAGGAGGGCGAAATCGACTTTGTTGTGCTTGACCCCACGAGGGGCATGCTCGTGCTTGAAGTGAAGGGAGGTGACGTATCTTATGATCCGAATACGGACATTTGGACCGTAGCTGTGAAGCGAAATCGCAAGACAAAAATCCGTGACCCCGCGCTGCGCGCCGCGAATCGTTTCCGCGACCTCGAAAAAATGCTGAAGAAGGACCCGGGCTGGAGCAGCCTGGGTCTTTCAGAAAGTCCAGGCGGCCACGCTGTTCTGTTCTCGGCGCTGGACGATGTTCAGGCGCTCATTCGACCCAATATGCCGGCTGAGATCGCGGGCGGCCTTCCAACCCTAGCGGACTTCCCCACGTGGCTCGACGGTGTATACGAGTACCATGGGGCCCACGCCCCGCCGGGGCCGGACTGGGTTACTCATGCCAAGCATGTCCTTGCGCGCCCGTTCGAAGTGAAGTCCCGCATCGGTGTGACTGTCGCACTCGACAACCGTCGACTCGACTATTGGACCGACCAGCAGTGGCAAGCTCTCCAAGGCTTGCGGCACATGCGCAACGTTGGTGTCGCCGGAGGTGCCGGCACGGGCAAGACCTTGCTCGCGGTACGCCGAGCACAGGAACTGGCGCGGGCGGGAGAGCATACCCTTCTACTGTGTTTCAACGCCGTGCTTGGGGATCAACTCAAGCGCGAACGGAAGGCCTTTCTCCAGGCAGAGCCGGAGGCGGGCGCTCACTTGTGGATGATGACGTTTCATGATCTATGCGGTTGGTGGGTCGAGGATGTCAGTTCTCGCTCGAAGCGAGACTTTTTTGCAGAAGCGCGCCTGATCGCGCCTGGACAGGATGAGGTACACGTCATCCGACCAGTGGCCTTGGCCTTGGCAATTGATCATGAAAGGCCTTCTTTCCGCGCTATCGTGCTCGATGAAGCTCAGGACTTTCGTGACGACTATTGGACGCCACTGAAACTGCTCCAAGAGGCGCCGGGCATGCGCCAATTGGTATTTTACGATGTGAACCAGCGATTACTTCACCGAACGCAGAAGATCCCTTACGATCTGACGACGAGCTACGTCCTTAGCAAGAACTGCCGCAACGGGCAGGCGATTCACGATGCTGCTTATAAGCATTATCAGGGCCCGGACGTCGCAGGCAATGAATGTGATGGCGAGATCCAGCGCTGGGAAGAGCCGGATTTCGACAGCGCTGTGGAACGGCTGCTTTCGCAACTCCTTCGTCTTGTCGTCGTAGAAAAGGTGCCACCGGAAGAAATTGTGGTTCTTTTGTTGGACGCGCGACTTCAGGAACGTTGTGAGGCGGCATTAGAGCAGCGGCTCAAAGACCGGAGGCTACGGCTTTCGTTTCGCGTTCACTTCGAGACGGCACAAGGGCGAGTGCGAGTGGATACAGTTGGCCGCTTCAAGGGGATGGAAGCCGCAGTTGTCATTCTCTGGGCCCAAGGCTGGCCCGAAGACGAGGAAGAGCGCTCGTTCCTCTATGTCGGCCTGAGCCGCGCTCGGAGCCTCCTAGTAGTGCTGGGCCCCTCCCCTCTTGTGGAGCGGGCCTTGGGTGCCCTGCAAGTCGAAGTGATGCCGTCGTGAACCAGGCGTTCATCAGCGGGACTCCTAAAGACCGCACCCCCCCGGCGAGACCTCCTCCATCCTCAGCCCGCCGTCACGACGGGGCGAGGCGAGCATGTACGTTACGTCGACCCCTTCATCGAGCGTCTATTCGTCTCCCAGACGAGGCAGAGACGAGCAGTGTCGGTGAGAGGTGGTTGTCCAACACCTCGGCCTGACCGACGCCATGAGCAGCGCCGCGCTATTTGAGGGCGAAGGCCGCCGGGCGAGTCAAGAAAAGTGGTGGAACGAAGAGAGCCCCCCTCGAACAGCGTGAAACTTTATCGCGCGCTCGAAGGGGGCGAGGTCTCATGGTGCGAAGAGGAGACCTGCTGTGAGACCACCGTGCTGCCGGACCTGATGAGCGACGTCAAATTTTACGCGAAACTGGCGAGACACGACCTGGACTGGCCCAGGCGGTGCTGCGGAGGGGGTGTGTGGTTTGCGGGGGGCCGCTGCACCGCGGGGATTTCCCACGAAAGGGCCGAGGGTTTGCGCCGGGGATCGACGCGGAGTGCACCGCGGGCGAGCCTGGCCCGGATGTGCGCCTGAGCTTCTGCTGCGCGCGGGAGGGGTGTCGGAAGCGGCACACGCCGGCGTCGGTGCGGTTCCTCGGGCGCCGGGTCTACATGGCGATCGTCGTCGTGCTGTTCATGGCCATCGCGGGCCTGGGTGATCGGGTGCCCGACCCGGCGCCGGCGCTCGGCGTGTCGCGGCGGACGCGCGAGCGGTGGCGGAGCTGGTGGGGCTGTCCCATGGGACACCTGCCGATGCGCAGATGCCCTGCAGGCGCGCGCGCACGATGTGGGGTCCGTCCTCCGCGGCGAAGAGCAGCACCGGGCCGCGCGTGGCGACCGGGAAGCGCCCGAGGTCGAGCGCCTGCGGCCGCGGCTCGTCGTCCTCGACCCCTTCGTCCGCCTGCACCGCATCGACGAGAACACCGCCTCCGAGGTCGCGCCGCTGCTCGCCTATCTGCGCGAGCTGCAGCGCACGCTCGGCTGCGCGGTCGTTCTGGTCCACCACGCGCGCAAAGGCGGCCACGCCCGCGCCGGCCAGGCGCTGCGCGGCTCATCGGAGCTGCACGCGTGGGGTGACAGCAATCTCTACCTGCGTCGTGACGGAGAGCGCCTGCTGCTGTCGATCGAGCACCGCGCGGCGGCGTCGTCGTCGGGCCTCGAGCTCGAGCTCGCCGATCGTGGCGGCGGGCTCACGCTGCATGTCCGCGACGACATCGGCCCGGCGGCGCCCGAGCGCCCGCGCTCGCCCGCCGAGCGGGTCCTGGACGCCCTCGGCGACGCCACAGCCCCGCTGACACGCCGCGAGCTCCGCGACACCTGCCGCCTGCGCAATGCCACCCTCGTCGACACCCTCGCCGCCCTGCAGGCCGACGGCCGGGTCCGTGTCGAGGCCGGCCACATCCAGCTCGCCCTCGCCTGACCAGTTCCCCATCCCGGTTCCCGCCACCCTTAAGGGCCCGCGGGAACGGGAACCGGGAACCGGCTTTCTTGCGCGACCAGCCCCACGCCCGATATCACCCGTCCATCAAAATGCGTGCTCGTCAGCCCATCACACTACGCGGCGCTGCTCACGCCACCCGCTCATGTTCCCGGGCCCGCTGGCGGTGCGCCTTGGCTACGACGCGAAGCTGCTCGCCGCGCTCGCCGAGCGGCTCGCGCGGGCGGTGATGCAGGACATGCGGCGCAGCGTGAAGCAGCGCCATGGCCTGGCCTCGGTCGCGTCGTTGCACGCGGGCGTGGTCACGGTCGTCCAGCGCTTCCGCAGCGACCTCGGCCTTTATGTACACTTGCATTGCCTGGTCCCCGACGGCGCGTACGAGGAGCAGGGCGGCGGCGAGCTGCGCTTTTTGCCCGCGCCGCCGGACCCCACCAGCGCCCAGGCCCAGCGCGACCTCTCAGTCTCCCTCAACCAGAGTCACGCGCTGGACCATGGTGAGCCCCGCCTTCGGCCGCTCACGGAAGAATAGAAGAGGCCGACCCACTCCGAATAATGGGCCGGCTCTGGTTCGCCGCAGGCGATCACGATTCAGGCGGAGATTTCTCTTCCTCATACAGCTCGAACTCGTCTAGGGCGAACTTCTTGAGCTTAGGCGCCAAGCCCTTCCATGAGACCAGGAGTACCCCGCGAGTCTTGGAGTGCTCGATTTCTACTAGGTTCTGGTGGCTAAGACGTTCTGCGTACTCTGCTTCCGCGTCGGAACTGCGGACTGGAATTTGGTCTCCGCCCCATTGTCCCCGCCCCCCTTCAAAAGCACTCTCCCCAAAAATGCTAGTCTTCTTCGCCGGGTCTGTCTTTTCGAGAACGGTCTTGAGGAAGATGAAGTCCGGGTATTCGAGCGCTTCGATCTTCTCCCATAGGATCTTACTAATCCCCTCGTCGTAAAACTCGGGCCTAAACGAATTCCAGAAGGCGTTGAAGAGAATGCGGCGCTTCTTATTATTGTGGGTATGCTGGTATGCGTCCTTGAACTGCTTGTATCCATGGAAGACATCATCGGCAGTGGGGCGTTCGGAGTCTTTCCGGCCTTCCCACTGCCGCTGCAGTGCAACAACCATCTCGTCGATGGCGTCTCTGTACTCTGCTGCGGCGGCCCTGTCGTTGCTGTTGGCGCTGCTCTCGGGGATGGCCGCGAAGAGGATGTCTTGAGGGTTGCCCTCGATGTACGATGCGAGGAGAGATTTGATGAGGCGCATGCGCCGAGCCTATGGGGCTACCGCCCGGAACGCAAGGATGGTCCTGCTGAGCCGCGCGGCCGACCACAGCCCTCCCCCGTGTAGCAGCTACCCACCGGGGCGCTTCACGATCGCATAATGCTGCGGCCGAACGACCTTCCCGCTGGCCTTGTTGAGCAGCGCCGAGCTTCTTGAGGGAGCACCCGCTCGAAGGGGGCGAGGTCTCGGGGTAGGGAGAGGAGACCTGAGACCCCTGTGCTGCCGGAGCTGCTGAGCAGTGTCAAATTTTACGCGATGTTGGCGAGGGTCGACCTGGACTTGCCGAGGCGGTGCGGCGTGGCGGGTGTGTGGTGTGTGGAGGGACGCTGCACCGCGGCAATTATCAACGGAAGACACGAGGATTTGGACCGGGCGTCGACGCCGAGTGCCTGGCCGGTGAGCCGGGCCCGGACCTGCGGCTGAGCTTTTGCTGCGAGCGTGAGGGGTGCCGTACGCGGCACACACCGGCGTCGGTGCGCTTCCTCGGGCGTCACGTCTATGCGGCGGTCATCCGCGAGGCCGGCCGCGACCGCTCACCAAGTCAGCGAGAGTGCTTCGCAACGACCGCGCGCCGCAACGCCACCCCGGCCCGCAGACGGGCCACCCGGCCAGCCCGCGGGACGGCCGCTGCCCCGCCGCCGATGCCCCGCGCTGGGCCCGGTCGCGGTTCGCCCGAGGGCGAGTAAACGTTCTTCACCGCTACCATGGGGGGCCGCGCGGTTTCTTCCCCGTCCTGCTCACCGACTCGCCGACGGGCACGCTGGCCAGCGTGACGCGTAGGGAGCCGTCGCGGCGAATGAGTGGAGCCGGGCCGCGCCTGGGGATCAGCCACGGCAGATCAGGCAACGTCTCCCGGGGATCCTGGACCGCAAAGTACATGTCCTGCAGAGGGTGATCGGCGGGCTCGGGTTCGGGCGCCGGTTCGCCCGCGTGCGGCGACGTCTGTCCAGGCTCGCTCGTGGGCGTATGCGACACGTTCACCGAGGGCTGAGGATTTGTGGTGGGCGGCTCCGCGCTGGGGGGTGTGCTGGTCGGACGCGTGGACGTCGTTGAGGCCGCCGCGGGCTGCGTGCCCATGGCAGGCGGCTCTGTGCCGGGGGGCGTACCTACGGGCGCGCTCGTCGTTGACGTCGGGGCCGTCGCCTCGTCCTCCTGCTCCGCCTCCCGGATCCGTCTGGCGATCTCGCGCAACAGCTCGGGGTCGGCACGTAGTACCTTGCCCAGGGGCAGCGCCCAGCGCTTGCCGACCGCGTTCAGCAGCGGCGTGCGTGCAGCGACGGCGGCGAGCGCCTGGCCGAACGTCTTGGAGCAGCAGTGGAACTTGATCTTGAGCTCACCCTCGATCAGGAGCTTCAGGTCGCATCCACGCAGGAGCAGGTCTGGGAGCCCCAGCCGGGTCAGGCCGAGCAGGGCCTCGAACACCTTCGGCACCATGCTCTTGCCTTGACCGCGGATTCGCGTGGGAACCTTCAGGTGGCCTTCGAGGAGGTGTAGGGTCGCCGCCGAGGGGGTGCCGGTCGAGGGTTTGGACTGCGGGCGGGGCTTTGAGGCTGCCCGGACACGGGGCGGCCGCCTCACTGCGGGCCTCGGGCGGGCGGCGATCGTGGGACGCCGCCGCCGGGCCGCCCGGGCTCGCGGAGGTGGCGCGACCTGCCGTCCGGCGTCGTCCTGGGCGAGCTCGGCCTCGCCGCTGTCCTCGACGTCCTCGCCCTCGTCCTCGTCGTCCGCGCCGCCCTCGTCGCCGAGGTCTGGGCTTGCCCAGCCGAGGATCTGCTGGAGGTCACCGCGGCTCAGCGCCTCGAAGTCGTACACGCCGACGCAGTCGCCGGCACCTCCGCGGACGGAGAACAGGCCGAAGCGATCGCCGGCCAGATGGCCGAGCAGGAGCCTGGACCCGTCGACCGAATCGAGGTACCCGAGCACGCCGGCCGAGCAGACACCGCGCAGCTCGACGCGCTCATGACCGACGAAAGCGTGCAGGACGTCGCCGCGGAAGCACGCCTGGCGCTTGAGGGCGGTGCGCTGCAACTCCGCGGCATCGCCGATGCCGAGGACGCGCAGGGGCGAGTCGTTGCGCGCGAACGACAGGATGTGCCCGCTGTCGAACAGCGGCATCAGGCGAAACTCTCCGCCGAGCGCGAGCGAACGCAGCGTGCCGTCGCCGCCGATGTCGCGCCACACGGGCTCCTGGTCACGTACATCCGGGCCCCCGGGCGGGCCGTGGACGGCGACCTCGATCGCGTAGCGCTCCACGTCCTCGCGCGAGCCCTGGACCAACAGCCGCCGTCCGTAGTCATCGTTCCACTCCAGCCAGAGGGACCAGATCGAGCCTTTTCGGGCCATGGCCAGGACACCGTCCGGGACGACCCAGAGCACACGCGCGTCGTAACGCGCCCGGTCCTCGTCGCACTTGCGATCGCGGAGCTCGGCCCGCGCGGCGCAACGGGCCGCGTAGCTGCGGAGCAACCGACTGGAAAACCAGTCGAACTCGGCCCGCGACGGCGTGTGCCCCATGCCCAACATAGATGAGGACCTGAGCCTACAACGGCAGGTCTCGCCAAGAGAAATAAAGTATGAATGACCATAACCGCTCTGCGCGGCTTCGTTGCCAACGAATGCGCGCAGTCCGATGCGCGCGCAGAGGCGCTCCGCCTTCACGCGAATCCGACGTTGATCAAGGCGCGGCTGCCCCCGAACGGATGCGGGGCGGTGCACTGTGGCCACGCACAAGCGCGACCAACACCTCGGCCTGCCCGCCACCCGCCCGCCCGCCACCTCATGGTGGACACATACTGATGTGGCCCAGCCCGGACAACACCGGCCCGACGCCACCGCCCGCCACCGCCCGCCGGCCAACACCGGCCCGCCGCCGCCCGCCCGCCGGTGCAACGACCTGACCGCGGTGCGTGGCGCCATGCGGCGACCTGACGGCCTGTCGATGCCGCCACGACAGGGTGGTCGGTCTCCCGTGCTCCCGTACAGCGAGGCGATCTCGGCGCGGGGTGCTGAATGGCGCGCGCTGTTGTGGGTGCGCGCGAATGGGCGCTGTTCGGCGCCGCGCAGGCCGTCCCCTTGGGGGGCGCTCGCGCGCGCGGGCTGGCTGCCGATATTCCGATGTTCTGCCGTTCCGATGTCGTGGGCAACAGGCGCGCATATCGGAGTCTCGCTCACGCAGGCCATACGCTGGGGCGCTTCGGGTCCTCCGGGTCCACCACATCCCCGCCTGAGCCGCTCCGGGCGGACTTTTCGGGACAGCGATCGGAACATCGCCCGCCGAACGCGCTGTACCTGCCCCCACGGGGCCGTCCACGCGGAGGGCGGCCGATAGAACGGAGCTTCGGCGGCCCAACGTCCCGCACGGCCGGTGAGACGGCGTTCGGGGCTACCGCGTTGCCGAAAGTGGGCCGCCAAAACAGAGTATCGACGCCAGGGGAGCTCGCTGACCCCGCCTGCTGAAAAGCCCGGGCTCAGCCCACCGCCTGTCCTTCAGCAACAGATGGGCCACCACGACCCGCCGGCTGCGCCGTGGCGCCAATGCGACACAGCGAGTACCAGCACCGACATTCGAGAGTATCGGCGTTCAAGCAGCAAATGTCCGCGGTTATCAACGATGTCAAGGGCCCGGCCCATCCACGGACAACATCGGAGAAAACCCGCCCAACACCGCCAGGCAGTGTCCGCGGACCAAATCAGGGATGCACGTGCAACAGCGCCACAGATCGGAACGGACAGCGACAGCGGTGATGTGCGCATATAATCATTGACCGTCGGGCGCCCCCCGCTTTACGGCCGACCCGCAATGCGATAGGTTGGCGGTGATGGTGACTAGGCCTACCGAAGCGAGCACGCATTCCGTGCTCGCCATCGACACAGACAAGCGCGTGGTCGAGGACATGCCGGCGGTGCCGACCGCCGAGGTGCCCGTGCGCATCACGGAGATGCTGACGAAGCATGGTGCGACCCTTCGCATCCTCGTCGACGGCGCGGCCATCGACGTGAAGGCGATGATGGCACGCACCGCGAACGCGGCCGAGCGGACCAGGCCCCCGGTGCAGGTCCTCTCGGACAGCCCGGAGGGTCAGCAGTTCTCGGGCATAGACCTGTCCCACGCGTTGTTGTGGGACACCTTCGACCGCGCGGCCCGGACCCATTCATGGATGCTCGAGCAAGCCAGCGCTTTCACGCTCGACCTGCTCAACAACCACAAGCGCCTCGCCGACCAGGCGGGCGAGCTGCAGAAGCGCTATCAGACGGCGCTCGCCGAGATCGATCACATGGCGCACGAGCAGAAGATGATGGAGGCCGAGGCTGCGGCCTCGAGGCTCTCGCGCCACCTGATCGAGAAGG
>JAGNNV010000284.1 GCA_017990495.1 Vicinamibacteria bacterium | reverse complement strand
GTCGGACGCGTCTGCGTCTCCGGCTGGTCGATGACGAGCACACCCGCGCTGCGTGGCCGCACGGCTTCGACCTCACCCTCAGCGTTACCGTGGGCTCCGCCCTGCACCTCGAATTGATCACCACCAACAATGGCGATGGTCCGTTCGCCTATGCCGACGCTCTGCACACCTATCTGCGCGTGGGTGACGTGCGCGAGGTTAGGGTGGAGGGTCTCGACGGCCAGGCCTTCTCCCACTCCACTCGCCACTACCGGGGCGTGCAAGAAGGACCGGTCACTTTCGATGGCGGCGAGGTCAACAACATCTACCTGCCGAGCCGAGGGGCCGTCCGTGTGATCGATCCGGTCCTGAAGCGGACCATCGAGGTGTCGAAGTCGGGAAGCCTCGCGACCGTGGTGTGGAACCCCGGAGCGGGCGGGGGCGCGGCCATAAAAGACGTTCGCGGCGAATGGGACGAGTTCGTCTGCGTCGAAGCGGGGACATGCGCGGACGCGCGGATCGTCCTGCTCCCAGGTGTGTCCCATGCGACCTCTCAGACCATCGTGATCGCCGACACCAGCCAGGGTTGACAGTGTGGAGCCACGCCGAATACTCTCGGCGGCGGGTCATGGCTGAGAGCAAACGTCTGGCGCCGGTCAAGAAGGGTGGCCTCGTGGTCCAGGATCTGGGCGATGAGGTGATCGTCTACGACCCCGTATCGCATCGGGCCCACGCTTTGAACCGGACCGCGGCTCTCGTCTTCGCACGGCTCGACGGGAAGCACGACATCAACGCGGTCGCGCGCCATGTGGGCCGGAGTCTGGAAATGCCCCCTCAGCGGGCCCTCGTAACCGCCGCCGTCAACGAACTGTCGGCGGCCAACCTTCTGGACACGCCGGTTGACGCGATGCCTCGCCGCGCCATGCTCCGCGGCATGGCCGCGGGCCTCACCCCGCTGGTGATCAGTGTGTCCGTCCCGGCGGCCGCGGGCGCACAGAGTTGCCTGAATGCCTTCGCAACCTGCGTCTCGCCGAGCGACTGCTGCGCCGGCCTCGACTGCGAGTATCTGGGGTACGGGTACGGGTTCGAGTGCAGGACGCCCTCCGGCTAGCGGGCTGACTTTCGCCCGCACCGGCCCATTCTGGCTTGGGGTTCGGCGAAAAGCCGAGACCACCCAAGGTTGACAGAGTTCAGCCGCGCCGCCGATACTCGGTCGCAGTCATGGCTGAGGGAAAACGTCCGGCGCCGGTAAAGAAGAACGGCCTCGTGGTCCAGGACCTGGGCGACGAGGTGATCGTCTACGACCCCGTGTCGCATCGGGCCCACGCCTTGAACCGGGCGGCGGCTCTCGTCTTCGAGCGCCTCGACGGCAAACACACCATCGAAGCGATAGCACGCCATGTGGGCCGAGCTTTCGAGAAGCCCCCTCAGAAGGCGCTGGTAACCGCCGCGATCAATGAACTGGCCGCGTCCGGCCTTCTGGAAACGCCGCTTGACGCGCTCCCTCGCCGCGTCATGCTCCGCGGACTGGCCGCCGGCCTCACCCCGCTGGTGATCAGCGTGTCTGTTCCTGCCGCGGCGGCGGCACAGAGTTGCCTGAATGCCTTCGCGACCTGCGTCTTGCCGACCGACTGCTGCGCCGGCCTCGACTGCCAGTATCTGGGATACGGGTACGGTTTCGAGTGTAGAACGCCCGACGTTTAGTCGGCTTTGTGGCGCTCGGCTGTTCGCCCGCGAGGCTTGAGGTCGGCAAAGAAGCGGGCGTGCTCCAGATAGACCGGGTTCGTGGGATCGAGCCTCGAGGCCATCTCGTGATGAAAGCGTGCCTCGCCATGCCGCCCCAGCCAGAAGAGAGCCCAATACAAAATCGCGTGGGGTCCGGCGCCCAGATCGTCCTCCATCTCGGTAGGGCCCACCCGGGCCTGAATGGCTAAAGCGGCCGTCGCGAACGCGGCCGCCGCCTGGAAGTTGGAAGCGGCGAGGAAATGGCGTCCGAGTTGCAGCAGGGGTTGCCGCCTTCCCGGATCGCGTCGCGCCGCTCTGAACAACAGATCGAGGTCGAGCCGGCCTTCGAGATGGGCCCGGCAGGCAGCCGCGGCAGCAAGCCCGGCCGAGCGCAGGGGCAACGGCGCTTCGGGACGATCGAGATCGAGAAAGAGGGCCAGCGCTGATCGAAGGTGGCCGCGGGCCGCCAGTTCATGGCCCAGGATCAATCGCCGATGCAAAGATCGCGGGGATGACATGACGTCGAGGGCCGCGCCCGCGAGTTGATAGGCGCGGACCTTCGACGCGTCCGAATGGTGAGTGACGCGCAGCTCGTCGCGAGACAGCATGGCTTTCCGAGGCGGCCGTGCAGGATCCCGCGGACCGGTGAAGTTGTGGGCGCGCCCGAGCCATTGAACACAGCGGCGGTCGTGAAAATAGTCGCGAGCCTCGAGCACCCAGGCCCGGCGCTGAAGGCGGCGGGTCTCGAAGTAGAGAACCTGCGCGTCTCCCGCGCGCACCCGCCGGTCGAGGGCGGCGATGTCCATCGCGTCCACCACATCCCGCCCGTCCACCGCGAGTTGAAACGGGTTTCGGGCGAGACTCGCGGCGCGGTTGCGAGCGGCCGCGAAATCGAAGATCCGCGCGCCCGCGGAGACGAACGGGCCTTCGCCCTCGCGCGCGAACTTCTCGTGGAAGCGCCTCACTTGCGACGCGGTCAGGGACGCGTCGAAGCGATGGGGTTCGCTCACGACCTCGCAGCCCGCCTCTTTCGCGAGCTTCACTGTGTCGTCATCGCTGCCGGTGTCGAGGACCAGCACTTCCCCGCCGCGCGCGCGGAACTCCGCGAGTGATTCAAGAAGACGCGGCAGGCCCTCGCTCTCGTTGCGGACCACGGTTACCACTGAGAAGGAGGGAACGCGCGGGCGCGCGCTGGCCCGGCGTCGAGAAGGCCCAGGGGGCGCCGCACCCTCCACCGCGCGCGAAGGGGCGGCGAAATCGTCGAGGTAACGGGCGTGAATCGGATGCGCGGGGTCGAGCGCGCGGCACTTGTCGAAATGAGGCCGCGCCTCGTCTCTCCGCCCCAGGGACAACAAGGCCCGGTAGAGGATGCCGTGGAGTTCGGCGGAAGCCTCGAGCGACGAAGGAATGGTCGCGGGGTCGGCCGGAATGGCCAGGGCGGCTTCAGCGAACGAAATCGCCGACTGCATCTCCCCGCGGTCGAAGCAATGAACGGCGAGCCGGATCCACGGTTCGCGTTGCGTGGGGCTTCGGAGCGCGGCCTGCCGCATCTCCGCCTCGGCGTCGTCGGCGCTGGCCCTCATCACCGCGCGAGACGAAGCCGCCCTCCGTACGCGACCGGTAGCCATCAGCCCTTCTTGCTCCGCTCGAGCAGCTTCACGATGAACTTCGCAGTCTCACGCGCCTCGCCGCGCGGCCCCTTGATGACGATGGCGCCGGCGAGAGCGGCGCCAAGCGCCCGGAGCGAGGCCCGGGGCCGGCTACGCGCGGACAGGGTGTGTTCCAACACGCCCAGCGTGGCCGGCCCTGGGGCCAGAGTCGCGGGACGGAAACGACGGCCCGGCTCGTACGACGTGAGCACGACGAGGCGGGTGGGAAGAGATCTCCGGCCACGCGTGAACCCCAAGGACTCGGCCGTACGCAGCTCTCCCGCCTTCGTGGCCCCGGCGCTGCGAATCGAGAGAGGCTCGGGCCACGGGAATACCCGACCGCGAGGGTCGAGGACCGCGAATTCGTCCGAGTAGTACGTGCCGCCCGCTTCGACCAGAGCGCGGGTCAGCGTGGTCTTCCCGGAAAGGCTTTTCCCCGGCACCATCACCGCCCCGTCTCCGAAACCAACCACCCCCGCGTGCACGAACACGCGCCGCCTCGCGCGGTCAGCAATCAGGGCGCTCAGATCACGATCGAAGGCCCGGCCGATGCCGTCGAGGGTCCGTGACCGTGCGATGCGGGCCTCGTCCCGAAAGAGTTGGTGCGACCGCGGCCCCTGCCCCGAGGAGCCCGGATCGGCGACGACGAGGGAGTACACGGCATCAACCCGCTTCGCGCGCGCGCGTTCCGGCCGCGCCGCTCTCGGCAGCGCGGCTTGAAGAAGCAAAAGACCCGCGGCCTCCGAAGCGCGCAGGACCACCCGCACGCCGCAGCAGACCGCGCGGCTCTCTACTTGATGCAGACGGCTCGGACCTGCTTCGCGTCGGTGCGGCCGCTGACCGCCTTCATCAGACCGTCCTGGAGCAGCGTCCGCATGCCGTCCTTCAGGGCCTGGTTGCGCATCGCTTCGACTGTCGACTTCTTCTGGATGAGCCGCTTCATCTCGTCGGTGGCCACCAGCAGCTCGTGGATACCCACGCGGCCCTTGTAACCGCCGCCGCCGCACTTGGGGCAACCCTTGGGCCGATGGAACGTGTGGCCAAGCGGCGCCTTCAGTTCGGGCCAGAACTCCTCGCCATAGGCCTCGACGATGCCGTCGTATTCGAGCTTCTCGGCCACGTAGGGTTCCTTGCAATCGCCGCACAGGGTTCGGACCAGGCGCTGGGCCATGATCCCGAGCAACGCGTCGGCGAAGTTGAAAGGATCGATGTCCATGTCCATCAGACGGGTAATGGTTTCGGGCGCGGAGTTGGTGTGCAGGGTGGAGAGCACCATGTGGCCGGTGAGCGAGGCTTCGATGCCGGTGGCCGCGGTTTCATGGTCGCGCATTTCACCGACCATGATGATGTCGGGGTCGGCGCGCAGGA
>JAGNNV010000283.1 GCA_017990495.1 Vicinamibacteria bacterium | reverse complement strand
GGAACCTCGCTCGACGTGCACCCCAGCAACTTCGCTCTTCATGGCGGGCGGGTCGTCTATGTCGACGACGACATCTGGGCGGGATCCAATGCGCCCGCCGCCGGTCATGCGCTGCTGCGCCGGGTCGACGAGTACGCGGCCTTCCCGGGCGCGGTCCGGGCGTACGCCCAGGCGGTGGAAACGGCTCTCCTGGTGAAGCTCTCCGGCGACGACCTCCGCGCCCTGGGACTCGCCGACGGACTCGAGGCGGTCGTCATGCACACGGAGCCCGGTCGCCGGGCCAAGGACCAGTTGCTGCGCGCTCTCGCCGGCCGGGCCATTCCCTGGTCGCCCCCCGCTTCGGGAGGGGACTAGATGCGGCTCGCGGTCATCGCAGACGTCCACGCCAATCTGCCCGCACTGGAGGCGGTTCTATCCGCCATCGACAGGGCCGATGTGGCCCGGGTGATCTGCCTGGGCGACATGGTGGGCTACAACGCCGAACCGGCGTCCTGCCTTCGCCTCCTGCGATCAAGGGTGGATACCTTCGTTGCCGGCAACCACGACATCGACGTGGCCTGCCGGAAGTTGTCACCCGGAACCAGCCTCATCGCGCGCGATGTTCAGGCTTGGACGAGGGCCCAACTGGACGACGAGGCGATCCGCTTCCTGTCCGATCTGCCGCGGGTGGTTTCGGATCCGGCCGGGTTCGTGGCCGCCCACGGCTGCTATCTGAATACCCTCTTCTACACGGGCTATGTGACGGGAACGATGCTCGAGAAGAACCTGGTCGCGATTCGCGATCACCCGACCTGGCCGAAGCTCGCCTTCTGCGGACACACCCACGTACCGATGGTGGCCTGGCTGCTTGGCGGTGAGGTGGACGAGCGCGCCGCGGACCACCCCAATACGTGGCCTGCCGAGGCGGAGGCCGTGCTGGTCAACCCGGGTTCGGTGGGTCAACCCCGGGACGGCGACGCGCGGGCGTCCTTCGCCCTGGTCGATATCGAGCGAAGCACCGTCACCATTGAAAGAACCGCGTACGACATTGAGCGAGCATGCCGAGCCATCGCCGCGGCCCGCCTCCCTCTAGACCTCGTGACCCGGCTCAGGGAAGGGCGATGAGCGAACCCGCCTTCCTCCTCGAGCGCGCTTGTCTGGAGGTCTCCGGAAACGAGCTGATCTCCAACCTCGACTGGGTGGTACGAGGCCACGCCGTGACCGCTCTGGTCGGTCCGGTGGGCACCGGAAAGAGCCTGCTGCTCCGGGCTCTTTCCGGGGGCGCATTGCCGGAGGGGTGCCGGATCCGGGGCTCGTGGCGACACAAGGGCGCGATCCTCTCGAGCGGAAGGATCGCCGAAGGCATCGCATGGGCGCCGCAAGTCGCGGGGGCGCGACGAACGGCGCCCCACCGCGACATTGCCGACACGGTGACCCAGGCCTTCGAAGAGGGGGCCGAGACTCTGCTGCTCGACGAGGTCGATGCGGGCCTCTCGGATGCGAATCGCACGGTGCTCAAGGGATGGCTTCGCGCTCATACGCTTCGGGGAAGCGCGGTCGTCGTGACTCACGACCTCACCTTCGCTCGGGCCGTCGCCGATGATGTGGCGCTGCTCTGCGCGGGTTCACTGGTGGCGCAAGCGCGGGTGGAGGACTTCTTCCTGCGGCCCCAGAATGAGCTGGCCGCGCGCTTCGTTCGGGATGGCAACTGCTGGCCGCGACCCGCCGACCCGCCTCCGCTGCCCTCCCATTTTCACTGGATTGTGCCGGGACGTCTCGCCGGAATGGGTCGGCCGGGCCTCCTCGGGCCGGTGGAAGCCGAGGTTGCCGCCGTCGTCGGCGTCGGCGTCGGTCTTTTCGTTACTCTTACAGAAGAGCCCCTGCCTCCAGGCGTCGCCCCCCCGGGGGTCGCCACACGACATTTCCCGATCGCCGACATGGGCATCCCCGCGATAGGACCCACCGCGAGCCTGTGCCGACAGATCGAGCGCTCGATGGCCTCCGGCGTCCCCGTCGCGGTTCACTGCCATGCGGGCCTTGGGCGAACCGGGACCGTGCTTGCGGCGCTCCTCGTGTGGATGGGTGAGGCGCCTGCAGCCGCCATAGAACGGATCCGCGCAATTGTGCCCGGCTACATTCAAACCCGGACGCAAGCGGCCTTTGTCGTACGTTTCGCGGAAGCCGTGAGCCCGGGAAGAAAGTGAGGCGGTAGCTTTGGCGATCCGATCTGGAGTCACAACTCAGCGGTGGAGTGGCGCGCCCGGCCTGGCTCTCCTCATCTGCCTTCAGATGTTGCCCGCGACGATGATCTCTCCGGCGATTCGGCCGCTCTTCGCCGAGACCCACAAGGGGGCCGAGGGAGCCATGCAGGCATTCATGGCGCTCAGCATGCTTGGCGGAATTCTGGCCACCCCCCTGCTTGCAAGAGTCCGTCCGCTGATGCGTCACCCGACGCGCTTCGCGGGAGTCTTGTGCCTGATCGACGGTCTGCTGCTCGCGGCGATGAGCCTCCCCATCGCCACCTCGACCGTGCTGGGGCTCCGGCTCCTCGATGGCGCCGCTCACGTCTCCGCCTCCACCGTCCTCATGTCCGAAGCTGCCCGATTTGGCCGCTCCATCGGCAACGGGCGCGCGATGGGCCTGGCGGGCGGCGGCATCATGCTGGCGATCGCTTTTGGAAGCGCTCTTGGCGGCGGACTGCTGACCCTTGGCCCGCGTGCTCCCTTCGCGGCCAGCGCCCTGCTCTCCTTCGCGGTGGCGGCGCTGCTCGCCCTTCGTCCGTCGGCGCCCGAGCTTGAACCCGAGGCGGCGAGTGAGGCAGGGATCGGCATGCGCCAACTGGCCGTTCCCATCAGCGCGGCATTCGTCGAGCGATTCACCGTCGGGTGTCTCGTGGTCACCTTCGCGCTGTTCGCCCATCGCGGCTTTGGGCTGTCCGATGCCGCGGTCGGTCTTCATTTTGCCGCCTTCACCATCCCCTTCGCTCTGCTGATGTACCCGGTCGGCCGCTTGAGCGACTCGGTTCCCCGCTCATCGATTCTGGGACTGGGCGGCGTCGCGTACTCGCTGTCCCTTCTGGGGTTGGGCTACGCGTCCGCCCAGTGGCTGTGGCTTCCCATGTTCGCGGGGGGATGCGCCTCGGCCCTGATGTTCTCGCCCACTCTGAGCTATGCCGCAAGCATCGCGGGCCCGGCGGGGCGAACGAGGGCCATGTCCTGGGTCAACTCCGCCGGCTGCCTGGGGATGCTGTTGGGGCCGGTTGCCGCGGGCGTCACCTCGGCGGCGTTTTCGGGAAGCCCCGATCCCCTGTCGCGCTACCGCGCCGTCTTTGTGCTCGCGGCCGCGGCCGTGCTGATCTGGACACTGGTGGTCAGGACGTGGCTCTCTCGTTCGTACCGCGTCGAGATGGCTCACTTGGCTGCACACCTCGAGGCGGAGCCCCGGGGGCTTGCGGTCCCGGCTCTTCGCGCGGCTCCGCTCAGGTAGCCCGCCTCTTTGGCCCTCTCAGCGATGTCAGATCTCTCCGAAGCGGAATCACCGCACGCGTCGTCCGAAGCGTCGCTGTCTTTGCGCCTGCTCTTCGGCATCCTCATGAGAGTGGAGGCGGACGGCCGCACCGGGATCGCCGACCTCCGCACGGAGGATGGCGGTTTCGTAGGCCGACTTTTGTTGTCGCGCGGACGGTTGTGCTTCGCCATTCCTCCCGGCGCCTCTGTGCCCTGCGAGCCGCTGGTCGTCAACCAACCCGACCCTGAGCACCCCTTCGATCTCGTCGACCTGTTCGATTCGGCTCGCGAGGCGCAGACCAACGGGGAGCGACTGGGGGCCGCGCTGTTGGCGAGGCCCGGCCTGCTCCCGGCGCGATCGATGCTGCGGCGGGAGATCGCCCTCAATCTCCATGTGGTGGCCGCGGCCTGCGCGGGGCGGGCGCCGGCGCCCTTGTATCGGGAGGTCGAGGATGACTACGAGCCCAAGCTGACCTTCTCGCCGCTCGACATATTCCTCGAAACGGCGGCCGTCTCCATGCAGGCCGCGCCCGCGGACATAGCGGGCCGGGTCTTTCAAGAGTACGAGGCATCGGCGGATGCGGCCCTTCTGTTCGCGAGGCCAACCGGAGGGGGGACCGTGGCTTTCCCGTTGGCGGCGCGCGGTCTCGAGGAGACCTCGCTCGCCACCGCGGTCAAGCTGGGCCGGACGGCGATGGGATTTGCGGCTCCTCTCGCCCTGCCTCTTTCTCAGGAGCAGGCGCGGTTGCTCACGTTTCTGGCCCGGGATGAAGTCTGGGTATGCGCTCTCTCCGACCACCGCATGGCCCTCGTGCGGACCTGCACGGAATTCGGAGCCGGCCAGATCCTCGGGTTCGCCACGTCTCTGGTCCGGCGGGGGGTTGGCGGAGGCGGGGTCTAGCTGCGCTCGTCCGGGGCGAGGTCCGAGCCCGGCAACACGATACCCAGCCGGCGGACCTTCTCGTACAGACTGCTGCGGGCAATGCCCAGCCGCTTCGCCGCCGGCTGAATGCGATTGTTCTCCTCCCGCATCACCCGCGTCACGTGACGCCGCTCCGCTTCCTCGAGAGTGAGATCCTCGGCCGCAACCGCGGCGGCCGCGCTCGCCTGATGCGTCTCATCCGAACCCATCTGGGCCTCGCTCACCACGTCGGACTCGGCAAAGAGACCCGCGCGTTCGATCGTATTCCGGAGCTCGCGTATGTTGCCTCGCCATGATCGTCGTTGGAGGGCGGTGATCGCCTGCGGCGACAATCGC
>JAGNNV010000282.1 GCA_017990495.1 Vicinamibacteria bacterium | reverse complement strand
AGCGCCTGCTGTTCGTCTGCTCGGGCAACATCTGTCGCTCGCCCCTGGCCGAAGCCCTGTTCCGGTCTCTGGCCGAGGAGGCGGGCGTGCTGTCGCATTTCGAAATCAACTCGGCGGGCACCCACGGCTATCACGAAGGCGACCAGGCCGACCCGCGCACCCGACGCGTGGGCCGGAAACACGGACTCATCGTCGACTCCATCGCCCGCCCGGTGGTCGATGCCGACTTTGATCGCTTTGATCTGATCCTCGCCATGGATCGAGGTCATCGTCAGGAACTGTTGGCCCGCGCGGGCTCAGGACGCTCCGTGTCCATTCGGCTGATGCGCGAGTTTGATCCCGACGCGCAAGGTCAGGACGTGCCCGACCCCTATTACGGTGGCGAGGATGGCTTCGAGGCCATGTACCAGATTCTCGACCCTGCCTGCCGGGGGTTATTGGCGGCACTGATGTCCGGAAACGCCCTCCAGGGGTCTTCCGCATGAACAACTTCAGGTCCGCGATTCGCCAGCTCCAGAACGCACCCGGCTTCTCGCTGGTCACTCTGCTGACCATCGCCCTCGGCATCGGCGCCAACACCGCGATCTTCTCCGTGATCAACGCCGTGATGCTGCGCCCTCTGCCCTATGAAGAGCCCGAGCAGCTGATGCGTCTGTATCAGCGGCGGGACGCCTTCCCCAAGGCCTCGTGGGCCGCCGGCCAGTTCTTCTCGATGCAAGCCGACCAGACCACGTTCGAGTCGGTGGGTGGATGGCAGGTCGCGAACTTCAACCTCACCACGGAGGGCCAGGATCCCGAACGCATCGAGGGCGCCGTCATCACCGCCGATTTCCTCCGCGTTCTTCGCCTGGCGCCCGCACGTGGCCGCTCGTTCAACCCGGACGAGTTCACTCCGGGGCAGGACGCGGTCGTTCTGGTCAGCCACGGCTTGTGGCAGCAACGTTTTGGTGGCGATCCGGAGATTCTGGGGCGCACCCTGTTCATCAGCGGTCGGAAGCGCCTGGTGGTGGGGGTGATGCCCGAAACCTTCACTTTTCCCGGGAAGGCACGCATGTGGGCGCCCTACGCGCCCGACGAAGCGGCCCGGACCCAGCGCGATCTCCACAACCTTCAGGCCTTCGCGCGGCTGAAGCCCTCGGCCACGGTCGAGCAGGCCCAGGCGGAACTTGCGACCCTCACCACCCGCTATGCCCGCGACCATCCCCAGACCGACGCCGACTGGAGTTGCGTCGGCTTCCCGATGCTCGAGGATGCTGTGGCCCCGGTTCGTCCTGCCCTCGTGGTGCTCCTGGCCTCGGTTCTCGCGCTGCTGCTCATCGCCTGCGCCAACGTCACCAACCTCCTGCTGGCCCGCGCCGCCACCCGAAGGCGGGAGATGTCGCTGCGTGCGGCACTGGGGGCGAGCCGCGGGCAACTCACCCGACAGCTCCTGGTCGAAACCCTCGTGCATTTCGCCCTGGGCGGGTTGGGCGGCCTGATCCTCGGCCGTCTTCTTCTCGCCAGCCTTCTCGCCATCGCGCCCGCCACCATTCCGAGGCTCGATCAGGTGGGGATGGACGGGAGTGTTCTGCTCTTCACCACGCTTCTCACCCTGCTCACCGGCTTGCTCTTCGGTCTGATTCCCGCGTGGACCACCTCGCGCACCGACATCACCAGCGCTCTGCGTGAGGGAGGGCACGGGGCGATCGCCGGTCGCAATCGCCTGCGCGACGCTCTGGTGGTGGGTCAGGTGGCGGCTACCGTTGTTCTGCTGATCTCCTCGGGTCTGCTTCTCCGGAGTTTTCATCGGCTGCAGCAGGTTGACGCGGGTTTTGTGGCCGAGAACGTCATGACCATGAAGGTCGACCTTCCGTCCGCGAAGTACGGGACGATCGGGCAGAGCGACGAGAAGCGCGTCCAGTTCGTGAATGCCCTCGTGAGTCGCCTGCAGGCCCTGCCCGGCGTCGCGGCCGCCGCGGTGGTGACCTCAGCCCCCCTGACCTCGGGCCCCACCTTCATCATGCGGGTGGAGAGCCGCATGGACGTGACCCCCAGCAACGCACCGGTCACCCGCTATCGCACCATCACTCCGGACTATTTCGAGGTCATGGGGATTCCGTTGATCTCCGGCCGCCCCTTCACGGAGCGAGACACGGTGGGCGCGCCGAGGGTGGTGATCATCAACCGGGCCTTCGCCCGGCAGTACTTCCCCGGGGTCGAGAATCCGACGGGCAAACGGGTGGAGATCGGCATCGACGATCCGCCGAACTGGTCGGAGGTCGTGGGTGTGGTGGCGGACGTCAAGATCGACAGCCTCGAAGCGGAGACGCCGGTTCAGGCTTACGAGCCTTACCACCAGTTCTCCTTCAACAACATCACGGTGGTGGCGCGTGCCAGGAGCAACCCCGAGGATCTGGCCTCGGCCATGCGCCAGCAGGTTCTGTCGGTTGACCCACAGCAGCCCGTGCACACCGAGAAGACGATGGCCCGGATCGTCGAGGACTCGCTCGGACAGAGATACTTCTCGCTGCTCCTCGTGGGAGCCTTCGCTCTTGTCGCCCTTCTGCTTGCCGTGGTCGGCCTGTATGGCGTCATCTCTTATGGCGTGGCCCGCCGCACTCGCGAGTTCGGAGTTCGCGTATCGATCGGCGCCAGCCGCCGCGACATCGCTTCCATGGTTCTTGCCCAGAGTTCGCGACTGATCGGAGCCGGCCTCGCCATCGGCCTTGTGGGCGCTCTCTTCTCCGCCCGGCTCTTCCACTCGCTGCTCTTCGGGGTCGGGGCCCGGGATCCCTTCACCTTCGCGGGCGTGATCGTGCTCCTCGGCGTGGTGGCGGTGGGGGCCTGCCTGATTCCCGCCTTGCGCGCCGCCCGTGTGAATCCCGCGGTGGCGCTGCGCGACGAGTAGCGCACCGCGCCTCCCCTTGGGTCGGCGGCGTGTCAAACTCCCGCGTCGCCTTGAGACCACAGGAGTTGTTCATGAACCGACCTTCCCGAGTTGCTTCCACCTTCGCGCTGCTTGGCGCCCTGACCTCGATGGGGACGGTGGGGGCCCAGACCACCCCCGCCTCCGATCTGGCCGCGCGCGCCCGGAGGATCCACGCCGAGGCCATCGTTCTCGACACCCATATCGATACCACCCAGCGCCTGATGCAACCGGGCTGGAACTTCTTCGAGCGTCATGAACCGAACGCCCGCGGCCAGCGGGGGCCGGGCGCGCGCGGCAATCATGTGGACTATCCCCGCATGCGCGAGGGCGGCCTCGACGGCCTCTTCTTCTCCATCTACATGGCGGGCTCGGTCACCGGGCCGATCGCGGTCAAGCGGTCTCTCGAGCAGATCGACGCGGTGCGACGCCTCGCGGAAACGCGTCCCGACGCCATGGTTCTCGCCACCACCGCCGCCGAGATCCGGGCCGCGCACCAGGCGGGAAAGATCGCCGCCCTGATGGGCATGGAGGGCGGGCACATGATCGATGAGAGCCTCCCTGTTCTGCGCGACTACGCTCGCCTCGGCGTCCGCTATCTGACTCTCACCCATTCGCTCAACACCACCTGGGCCGACTCCTCGGGCGACAAGCCGGTTCACAACGGCCTCACTGCCTTCGGCCGGGACGTGGTCCGCGAACTGAACCGCCTCGGGGTGATGGTCGACGTCTCCCACATCGCCGACAAGACCTTCGAGGACGCGCTTCTGACCAGCCGCGCTCCGCTGCTCGCCTCCCACTCCTCTTGCCGGGCGCTCACCGGCCATGTCCGCAACATGACCGACGCCATGATCAAGGCCCTGGCCGAAAAGGGCGGCGTCATTCAGATCAACTACCTCAACAGCTACATCGACGAGCCCCTGCGCCTCGCCGAAGAGGCGCGCCGGCCCCAGGTCGATGAGATTCGGAAAGCCATGGCCGAGAAGTATCCCGGGCCCGAGAACGCGGAGAAGCGGATGATGGAAACCATCGCCGCGGTGGGCGCGCTTCAGCCGCCTCTCCCGGTGGCGCAGTGGGAGAGAATCGTCGATCACATCGACCACGCGGTGAAGATCGCGGGTGTCGACCACGTCGGTCTCGGCTCCGACTTCGACGGCGCCTCGATGCCCGAGGGGATGGAAGACGTCACCCGGCTCCCGAAGATCACCGAGGAACTGCTGCGGCGCGGCTACACCGAGCCGCAGATCAAGGGGATCCTGGGCGAGAATCTCCTGCGCCTGATGGAGAAGGTCGAATCGGTGGCGAAGCAGATCCAGGCAGAGGCCGTTCCGGCCCGCTGACTCCCTCCCCTCGGGGCGATCCCCACACACCGTCAGCCCTATCCGAGCGGGCCGTGTGGGTATTGTAAACACGCGATTTACCGCGATTGTATCCCGGCGCGCGCGGACCATTTCCACCCCTGCCCGAATGGTGCAAACTTTGCGCTAGGGGTGTTCGTTTGCGAAAAGAATTCGCCAGCCTCGCGCACGAAAAGCCCTGTTTGCGGCCTTTAGCGCGGGGCGGACTTCCGTGCGGGGCTGGCGCAGCCCTTGCTGCTACGTAATGTCGCCGTCACACCGGTCCCGGCCTTCTCCCCGGGAAAACATCAGGTCCTCCTCCGAAAGGGAAATCCCATGCGTCATTCACTGCTCATAACCGTGCTCGCGGGCGCCTTCGTCTTTGGCGCGAGCGATTCCGCCCTCGCAAGGGATAAAGGTTCCCCTCCCGCCTCGATCATGGACCAGGGCGCGTTTGACGCCGCGGACTGCAAGACCTGCCACGAGGCCGCGGTCACGAAGATGGAAGCCACCAAGCACGGCACGCTCGAACAGAGC
>JAGNNV010000281.1 GCA_017990495.1 Vicinamibacteria bacterium | reverse complement strand
GAGGTGGCCTACCGGATTCCCGCGGCTCTTGTGGAAGGGCCGGTCACGCGCCTTCGCATCGAGGGGCGATACGCAGCCTATTGGTACGCTGCCTTCCAGTCCCCCTCTCGCTGAGAGTTTCGGAGAGGTCCGACGTCCCTCTCAGTTGGACGCGCTGTCGCGACGCCACCAAGGCGACTTCTTCGAGATGGACAACGTCCCGTCCGCGGGATTGAATTCGAAGGGAACGCCGGCCAGATCAAGAGTCGACCCAATCACCCCGCGAGCCTGAAGCTCTTCGAGCGTGGATGTCGTATCACCGGTTCGATTCCGATATTCAGTGATCCGTTCCCGCAGCGCGCGGGCTACCATCCGGTTCCGGACCACACCCAGCTGGGCCTCGGCGTTTTCGCGGAGCGCCCCCGGTTCGGACTGGTCCCGGATGATCGTCCACATCTGCAGAGACGCCTCGAGCTCTCCCCCTTTGGCGAGGACCTGCGCGGCCAGAGGCTTGAGCCACGGCGCCGATCCTGGAATCTGTGCGGCCTGCAGGAGGACCTGAGACGCGCGGTGCGGGTCGTTCAGGTAGATCGAGTTGAAGAGACCCTCGTCCTGCCGCAGGCGCCAGTTCATGGGGTTCCGGTCCGCCCCTTTCTTGAGCAGGGCAACTCCCGCTTCCGGCTGGCCCGCGCCTATCGGCATGGCCTCGGAAAGAAAGACCGCGCCATAGCGATAAACGATCTCGAAACGCGGATCGAGTTCGGCCGCGGTTTCGAGCAGCGGTCGAAGATCGGCGTAACCGGTGGGCGCGTCCACGAGCTTCTGGCGACCGTAGTACTGGACGGCCCGCAGCCAGTAGAGATCGGCCAGAACCTCGCGGAAGCCAAGGCTGAAGGCACGGACGACCGGTCCCGTCCACACGCTCGACACATCCGGTTCCGGGCCCATCTTCTCGAACTTCAGATCGATGCGGCCCTGGGCCGAGGGCACCAGAAGCGCGGCCAGGACCGCGGCGGCGATCGCGGCTTTCATTTGAGGTCGCGACGCTGGAAGGCGAGGGTGGCGACCGAGAGCAGCGCAACGATGTAAGCGGCCGCGTAGGCCACCAGTTCGAAGATGAGACTGGGCGGAATGGGATCTCCGTAGATCGCGCGGGTCTTGAGGTCGAAGTTCAGGAGATTGGGAAGGGTGAGATACAGCCCCCTGCCCAGCCAGTCCGGGAATCCCTCGAGAATCAAGGAGGCGTTCTTCAGGACATCGGTGAGCCGGCCGAGCACGCACAGCACCGTGGCCCCAAGAAGGGAGAGGGGGCGCGACGCGGTGGCAGAGAGGAAGGTGGCGATGGCACCGGTCAGACACAATTGGAGGTAGATCGCGAACGTGGCGAGGGCAAGAGCCCACGTAAACGATCCTTGCGCCGTGAGCAAGGCGAGGGCGAGGCCGCTCGCCATCAGCACTACGCTGGTGAGGAGGGTCAAGCACAAGCCCAGATAGCGCCCGACCAGGAATTCGGCGCGAGTGAGAGGTTTGACCACGAGCAGGTGCAGCGTGCGGCGTTCGATGTCCCGGCCGATGAGATCGGCGCCGAGGAAGATCGCGATCAAGGTGCCGAAGAACTCTGTGGCCGCGAGGCCGATGTCCTGCAGGATCTTGAAGTCCTGCCGGACCGACACGTCCTTCAAGATGAGGCTGGTGGTGAGCAGCAGGAAGGCGAAGAAGAGAAGGCCGATGAAGAGCCGCTGTCGGACCGACTCGAGATACGTGTTGTAGGCCACCGCGAAGAGACGTCGGAAATGGGAAGCCATCGTTCAGTTCCCTTCCCGGGTCCCGGGCGCGAGCAGGTCTTCGACCGCCGTGCGCACGGGCGACACGCTCACCAGTTGGCCGCCACGGGAGACGATGTCACCGATGGTTGTGGTCAGCTCGGCGGGCTTGACCGTGACGCTGGCGCGTTGGGCCGGGCCGGCCTCGGCGGCGCTGACGCTCGCCACTTCGAACTCGGTGGGAAGTCCGAGGAGTTCGTCGAACGTGCCCACGGCCACCAGTTGCCCGCCACGCATCAGAGCCACCCGGTCGCAGACGTACTCGGCGTCGGGGATGATGTGCGTGGAGAAGAGGATCGACCGCCCCTCGGCGCGAAGCTCCAGGAGCAGGTCGCGGACGAAGCGGCGGCCCAGCGGGTCGAGGCCGGACATCGGCTCATCCATGATGAGGAGCCGCGGATTGTTGAGCAAGGCCTGCGCGATGCCGAGACGCTGGAGCATGCCTTTGGAGTAGGTGCGGATCGCGCGGTGACGGCTGTCGGAGAGGCCCACGCGATCGAGCAGGTGGTTCACCTTGAGGCTCAAGGCCTCACCACGCAGATCGAACAGTTCTCCGGCGAATCGCATGAACTCGAGGCCCGAGAGGTACTCGTAGAAGGCGGGTTGCTCGGGCAGGTAGCCCACCTGAGATCGCCAGGCGTTCGAGGCGCTGGGCGTTCCCGCAAGTTCCACCCGCCCGGCCTCGGGCACGAGCAGGCCGAGGATGAGTTTGATGGTTGTGGTTTTGCCGGCGCCATTCGCGCCAATGAGACCGACGATTTCGGCCGGGCCGATGGTCAGATTGAGCGGGCCGACCGGGAACCCGGGCTTGCGACTGAAGGGGGTGCGGAGGGTCTTTTTGACCTCAGAGAGAACGAGCAGGTTGTCTGACATGGGAGCGCTGTTTAGATTTTACAGCCACGCGTGTCCCCAAACGCGACAAAACCCCGGGCCAAAGGCACCCGGGGTTTTGCAGACGCGGCGACGGTGCCGCGCGGTACGGAGTAGTTACTGAATGACGGCGCAGGTCGCCGCCATGAGGGCGGTGGCGCAGACGACGACGCTGCCGTCGATGTCCTGGCAAACGCGGCCGGAGGCGTCGCCACCGAAGGCGCGGACGCCGGTCTGGCCGATCGTGCTGGGGTTGGCGCCGTAGCAGAAGCCGTCAAGCACGCCAGAGAGGGTCGCGGGCATCGGCGAGGGAGGATTGCCCTCGGTGAAGCTGCGGTTGTAGCCGCTCTTGGGAGTGGTGGCGGAGATGGTGGCGTCGGCGAAGGTCGGCGCCGTGGTCGGGTAACCGGTGATGCAAGCGCCAGGAGTGGAGAGGCAGGAGATGGGCGCATACCAGCCGTTGGCAGCCGACTGGAAGGCGGCCTGGGCGGAGATGACGGCGCGGACGTCGCCGATGGTGCCGGCTTCGTTAGCGGAGACGCGAGCGCGGAGGAGCGAGGGGATCGCGATCGCGGCGATGATGCCGATGATCGCAACGACGATCAGGAGCTCGATGAGGGTAAAGCCTTTTTGATTCTTCTTCATTGGGAGTTCTTTCAAGGTTTGAGGGTTTGTTGAGGGCCAGAGGATCCAGCCTTGGACGGGGGCAGAAGGAGCAGGAAGCGTGCCAGGGAAATTGACGCTTAAGTTGTTGATTCTAATGATCAATGGACCGGAAGAGTCGGACAAACATTTGTCCGCGACGGACAAAAAATTGTCCGTCCTAGTCGGATGTTTTCGAAAGCAGGTACTTCAGTGACCGCTCGGTGAGGCCCAGGAGCTTTGCCGCCTCGGCGCGACGCCCACCGCTCAGTTCCATGGCTCGGCGGACCAGATGGGTTTCGGTCCGCTTGGTGCTCTCTCTGATGAAGTCGGGAAGGGAGAAACCCTGATGGGGATCGGGCAGCGACTCGTCGCGGAAGGGACTGGCCAGCGAGAGGTCGTCGGGGCCAACGGTGTCACCCGTGGCCAGGGTCAAAGACCTTTCGACCACGTTCTCCAGTTCACGCACGTTCCCGGGCCAGGGGTGTCTCATGAAAGCCGACATGGCCGCAGGCGAAAAGGCGCGGCGAGGCACGCCCTGGCGAAAGAGGCGGCCCGAGAACTCGGCCACCAGAAGGGGAATGTCGTCGGGGCGCTCCCGCAGCGGGGGCAGGGGAACCTGAATGACGTCGACGCGGTAATACAGATCCTCGCGGAACGTCCCTTCGCGGACCATCTGCATCAGATCACGATGCGTGGCGGCGATGATCCGCACGTCCACCGGCGTTTCCTCCACCCCTCCCACCCGCCGCACCCGCCTCTCCTGAATCACCCGCAGCAGTTTCACCTGCATGCTGAGCGGCATCTCGCCGATCTCGTCGAGCAAGAGGGTCCCGTGGTTCGCTTGCTCGATCACTCCCGCGCGCGACTGCCGCGCGTCGGTAAAGGCGCCCTTGACATGACCGAACATTTCGCTTTCCAGCAGCGACTCCGCGATGGCTCCGCAGTTGATGGCGACGAAAGGACGGTTCTTGCGGGGGGAGAGGTCGTGAATGGCCCGGGCCACGAGTTCCTTGCCCGTGCCGCTCTCACCCACGATCAATACAGTGGATGATGAGCCGGCCACGGCGCGGATGCGATCGATGACCGAACGCATGGCCGCCGACTTGCCGATGAGGCCCTGGATGCCGGCGCGGGCCCCCACCTGAGCCCGCAGTTCCCGGTTCTCGCGCCGGAGTTTCTCGCCCTCGATGGCCTGACGAACGCGGATGCGCAGCTCGTCGAGATCGAAGGGTTTGGTCAGATAGTCGTGTGCCCCGAGTTTCATGGCCGCGACCGCGGTATCGGCGGAACCGTGGGCGGTGAGAAGCACGACCGCCGTTTCCGGCGCGAGATCTTTCACATGGCGCAGAATCGAGAGGCCGTCGCCGTCGGGCAACTGCAGGTCGGTGAGCACGAGATCCCAGGGCTGGTCGAGTTGGGTCATGGCCTCGGCGTGGGTCGAGGCAACGCCCACGGTAAAGCCGG
>JAGNNV010000280.1 GCA_017990495.1 Vicinamibacteria bacterium | reverse complement strand
TCAATAAGCGACGCGCAGCGCCTGCCAGCCGTCTTCGCGATGCGCTCCCACCGCGGGGCCGGGGCGGTCGAGTTCCTGCGCCGTCCGGCCCGTGGCTGCGACGGGACAGGCGCCCGTGGCCACGAAGTTGAGCGCGGTGGCGAGCGACGCCTCACGCGGGTCACCCAGGGCGTGGCCGATGTCATCGGCGGCCCGGCAATCGGGCGCGAATCCGTCGAAGTAGTCGCCCTGGTTGCGCGCGTTCTGGACGTTGAAGCTCACCGGCCACAACATCTTCTCGCAGACGCGGAAGCCGTACTGGCCCACCGGTTTTCCGTACGAGTTGTCGCCCACCACGATCACGGGAATGAACGGCTTCAAGGCGTTGATGATCAGTTCGCTGGCCGAAGCCGAAGACCGCGTGGTGATCACGATGAGGCGGTTCAGGGGGAAGGCCCCGGCGGGACGAGGGAAGCGAATGGCATTGTTCCGGTCGCTGCGTTTGTCGTTGTGAACGTACTGCGCAAAGACCTCGCCCGAGGTTCGGTCGCCGCCGATGAGTCCGCCCAGATACTGGGCCACCGCGATCAGGCCTCCGCCGTTGTAGCGCAGGTCGAGCACGAGTTCCGTGGCCCCCGCGTCCCGCAGTTGCGCGAAAGCGGCATCAAGGGCCGCGTAGGAAGGCTCGACGAAGTTCTTGAAGACGATGTAGCCGGTCTTTTTCCCTCCCGCTTCAAGCACGGTCGCCAGGGGGACGGTGGGAATCGTCACCACGCGCTTGACGATCCGTCCGGACTTCGTCTGGCCCGCGGCGTTCTTGAAGCCCACTTCCACCGAGTAACCGGCCTCTTCGCCGCCCCAGATGGTGTTCCACTCGCCATCCTCGTAGGTCTTCTGCACCGACTTGCCGTTGATGGTGAGGATTTCGCTGCCGCGGTCGAAGCCCACCTCGGAGGCGGGGGAGGCGGGGAAGACGTCGGTCACGCGCAGTTCGTACCCCACGGTGAACTTCATCGAGAAACCGAACCCGAGGTACTGGGATTCTCCGTAGAAGGCCTGGCTCGCGGCGGCGGTGGAGATGTAGCTGAAGGTGTTATCGAGCGGCCGGTAGCGGACGGTGTCGAGCAGGGCCTCGGGGTCGGCGAACGTGGTCGGGCTCGCCTCGGGAAGGAAGCGGTACCAGTAGTACCAGTCCTGGAGCGTCCGATACACGGTGGTGTTCTGGCTGGTGATCGAGCAGTCCTGGGCCGCCGTGGAGGCGGCGAGCGACGCGAGTACGAGAGCGAGAAGTCTTCTCATGGGTGCCTTTCCCTGTGCGTTCTCGAATGGTAAGCGAACCGTGCGCGCCGCAGGAAGGGGACGGACGGGGTGTGGCGGGCCAAGGCGGGGTAGATTTGGACGTGCCCCGATCCGTCCTCCACGTCTGCGACAAATTTGGCGTCTCCGGGTCCAGCATCCACGGGGTCTCGCGGCTGTTCGCATGGTGGTTCCCCCGCTACGACAAGGAACGGTACGTGCCCCACCTCGCCGGGCTCAAACACGAGGATGAGGCGACCCGGGCCTTGCGCGCCGAGGGAGTGACCGCGCGGATGTTCGGGCGCAGCGCGTTCGACCCGCGCCTCATCCAGGACATCGGCGCGGAGATCGAGCGCACCCGCGCCCGCATCCTCCACGTTCATGGCTACGCGGCCTCGAACTTCGGTCGCATCGCAGCGCGGCGGGCCGGCATTCCTCTCGTTCTGCATGAGCATTTTGCTGATCCGAAGATGCCGCCGTATCAGAAGGTCCCGGACCTCTTTCTCCGGAACCTCATCGATCACGCCATCGCGGTCAGCAAGTCCACCGCCGACTTCCTGATCCGTGACCGCTTCGTGCCGGAGGATCGCGTGAATGTTGTCTTCAACGGCGCGCCTCTCGATCAGTTCGCTCCGCGCTCACGCGACGAGGGTTACGCCATTCGCGCCGAGTTGGGTCTGCCCATGGCGGCGCCGGTTGTCACCACCATCGGCCGATTGAATGCCCAGAAGGGGCATGACACCCTGATCGCCGCGGCCGCTCAGGTGGTGGCCCGGGTTCCAGACGCGAAATTCCTGGTCGCGGGCGATGGTGACCTGCTCGATGTCCTCAAAGCCCAGGCCGCGGGCCTCGGCATCACTGAGTCGATTGTTTTCGCCGGTCATCGCAAGGACATTCCGGAGATCCTCGCCGCCACCGATGTGTTGTGCATCTCGTCGAACTACGAGGGCACGCCTCTGGTGCTGTTCGAGGCCATGGCCGCGGGCAAAGCCGTGGTCTCCACCGCGGTGGACGGCTGCCGCGAAGTCCTTCAGGACCGGAAGACCGGGATGCTCGTTCCGCCGAAGGACCCGAAGAAACTCGGCGACGCGCTCGCCGCCGTGATCGAGGATGTCCCGCTGCGCGCGCGCCTCGAGAAAGCGGCGACGATCGCCTCGAAGCGTTACGACATCAGCGAGTGCATGCGTCAGATGCAGCAGATCTACGACGACCTGCTGCCCAAAGACAACAAGCGTTAGCGCAGGCCGAATTCCTGAGTGGCTCCGCTTCGCGGACCCACTCCAGAGCAAAGTCGCGTGCGCTCGTTTGTCACTTCGGCCGGAGGCGCGAAGCCTCCCCGAAGGGGGACGCGGGGGCTGCGCGGAGCCTGGCCTTGGGCCAGCGCGAAGCCTCCCCGAAGGGGGATGGGGGGCTGAGCACATTGCGGCCCCCCAACTCAAAGAAGAAGCGTTAGCGCTTCCCGCGTTTCGCCCGGGCCGGGGCCTTTTTGCCGCGCCCCGCCGATGCGTAGAGCAGGCCGAGAGCGGTGGCGAGGCCCAGCCACATCCAGATCGACAACCACGAGCCCGTGACCTGTCCGCGCGCGAAGCCCAGTGCCCCCGCGGCAACGAGCAGAGCCAGGGGAATGAAGGTGAGGCCGAGGAACCGCCCGGGGACCGAAGGCGGCAGGAGGTTTGGAAGCAGGCCGGCGAAAAGGGCGATCTCCGGCTCGAAGTACAAGACGATGGCGAAGAGCACGGAGTACGCGATGCGGAACGGCAGCCGCGCCTTGTCCGAGCGCAGGGCCATGAGGCCGGGGATGAGGGTGAGAAGTCCGATCAGGAAGATCAGCCATCCCGGCCACACCGCTCGTCCGGCCACCAGCCATGAATCGGATTGCGGGGACGATGGGGTTGAGCCGTCGATTCCCAGGAGGGCCGCGAAAGCGACCTCGCCCAGGCGCGCGGCCTCGGTGTCGCGCGGCCCAGGTTCAGTCGGAGTGATCGCCCCGGGCCTGTTGATGAAGCCTCGCGAGTACGAAGTCTCGGTGGCCATGATGACGCCCAGACCCGCGGCCATGGCCTTGGCCGCGTTGGGCGAGCACCGGGTCACAAACGCGCGGATGAAGGGCTGAGTGAGCAGACTGATGCCGGGGTCGTCGAAGGAGACGTCCAAAGACGCGGGCACGCCGCCAAGGGCCGCCGCCACCAGGTCGCGGCCGGCGATGGCGCGGCCGCCACTGTCATCGCCGCTTCGGCAGGCCGGAGCGATCAGCGAGGGGGCGTGCTCCGAGGCCGCTTGCGAGGCGGCGTCGATCAGCAGCACGCCATCCACGAGGCTCTTGCTCTTGCCCAGGGCTTCGAGGTAGGCGGACAGACCCTGTCCGTTCGATTCGCCGCCATCGAAAGAGGCGAGGATCCAGGTGCGGGCCGGACGCAGGCTCGCGGCCTGCCGGCCCATCTCGATCAACAGCGAGAGCGAGCGCGACCGATCAGAGACGTCCTGAGCCTCTCGGCCGGAATCGTGATGGGTGGCGATGATGAGCAGCCGATCGGTGCGGCCCTGCAGCCGCGCCACCACGTTCGCTCCCGCCTCTCCTTGAAAGACGAACTCCTCGAGTGCCGTCTGCGCCAGACCCGCTTCCTTGAGCTTGGCCTCGACGAACTCGGCGGCCACGCGGTTTCGGGGCGAGCCGAAGGGATGAGGGCCGAGGGCGTTGAGGGTGGCGCTGGTTTGCGCGATCGAGGCGGCATCGAGAACGACCGCGGCGAGAAGAGCCAGAGAGATCAAGGGAGCGCATTATAGGAGGAGCGAATAAATGTCGGTGCTAAGCTGATTTCCTCCGACTTTGGGTCGTTTCCCGAGGTCACTCCCTCCCGTAAATCCAGGTGGGTCCCATGCTTCTGCGTCACCGATTACTCAACCTCTTTGTCCTCGTCTCGGCGTTGCCCTTTTTCGCTTTTGTCCCCGGCGCTTCGGCCGGCGACATCGTGGGCCGCGTTGAACTCACGGAGAAGGGCGGCAAGAAGGCCGACGATCTCTCGGATGTGGTCGTCTATCTCGAAAGCGCCCGGGGAAAAGCCGCGCCCGGCAAGGAAGTGGTCCGCATGAAGAGCAAGACCTTCCTGCCCCACGTGATCGCGGTGGCCCAGGGCACCACGGTGGAGTTCCCCAACGAGGATCCCATTCTCCACAACGTGTTCTCGCTCTCCGGCGAGGGGTTTGATCTCGGCCTCTACAAGCGGCCGAAGACGGGGGCGCGCACCTTCACTCAGCCGGGCGTGTACACCGTCTACTGCAACATTCATCCTCAAATGAGCGCTCTCGTGGTGGTGCGGGACAATCCTTTCTTCGCCAAGGCGGAGAAAGACGGCTCCTTCCGCATCTCCGGAGTTCCCGCGGGCGACTACAAGGTCCGGGCCTTTCACGAGCGCGCGGGCGAAGGCGCCCTGGTCAACGTGAAGGTTTCCGCGAGCGGCGACGTCGCGGTCAATCTCTCCCTCGACGCCGCCTCCTACAAGCGCGTGCCCCACAAGAACAAATTCGGCAAGTCCTATGGCC
>JAGNNV010000279.1 GCA_017990495.1 Vicinamibacteria bacterium | reverse complement strand
CAGATTGGTGCGTGCTCTAGTGTGTGTCTTCACTTGGGGCCTCCTGGTTGTTTGGGCTTTGACACCACAAACATCTCAGGTTTGGCCCCAGGTGAACAACGTGGTGAGAAACCACACCTAGCGCGAGCAGTCCGTTGGTAACCGCGGTACCCGCGGTCGATCGGCCCCAAAAAATACGAAGGGCGCCCGCTAGGGCGCCCTTTACGACGTCGGTGATGCGAGGAACGCCCGCCCTTCGACGGGTCCGTTTCGTCGGACTCAGGGCAGGCCAGGGACGGCGCGCTTACTTCTCTTCGGTCTTGATCAGCGAAGCCACGCGGCGCGCTCCGGCCACGCGGTCGGCGGCTTCGATCGCTTCCAGCTGAAGCAGCCAGGTCGCGGTCTCGCCGCTCAGGAGGACGACGCCGTTGTCGACGGAATCGACATGGACGTCATCGAAAGCCTTGTTGGCCTTGAGGGTTTGTTCCACGCGCTCCTTTATGTCCTTGTCCGAGGCGTCGACACGCTTCTCCATGGATTCCGGCACCACCTGGATGAGATTCTTCACACTCGTCACGCCATCGATCTTGCGGACGGTCGCTTCAGCCTTGTCTTTGATGGCCTGACTGTCCACCTTCCCGTGCAGAGTGACCCGGCCCTTGTCGGTGTCCATCTTCACGGAGGTTCTGCCCGCGCCGTCGGTGGTGAGGAGCGCGATCTTCCCCTTTGTCCCAATCCAGGTGTCCGAGGAGGCGGGGGCCGCGCCCACGGCCATGGTGGAGAGGAGGAGAACGCCGGTGAGGGCTACGCCGAGTTTCTTGATTGTGTTCATAGATCATTCCTGGAGCGCCTCTGCATCCGCCATTCGGACCCAGCCTTTGTGAGGTGCGGCGCTCGGTCTTGATCAGAGCAACCGCCGTGCCATGGAGATAGCCAGCGGCGCGATCAACGACGCAACCGAAGGGCGCCCCACCCTTCGACGGACCCTCTTCCGTCGGGCCCGGGGCAGGCAAGGGGCGCCCATACGGCTGCGCTGATAGACCCGACAGTTGTAGAAAGGCCTACTTCACTACCTTCTTGACGCTTTCGATCGCTTTGTCGGCGGCCTGTTTGGTCTTGCCGACCGCCTGGTCGAGACGGCCTTCGCGCTTCAGCTTGGCGTCGCCGGTGAGGACGCCCGCGGCTTCTTTAACGCGTCCTTTGACTTCGTCGGATTTTCCGCTGGCCATGACTGTGTGTCTCCTTCGAGATGAATCGATTGCGTCGCGGACCCCGTTCTCCGGCAATCGGAAGAACATCGCCGCGTACGTCGATGGAGGTCAGCAAGAGCCGGGCCACAACTCTGCGCCCCTTCGGCGCCTCCGACCCGCCTTTGTAGAAGTTGCGTCGACGTGGCACGCCCTGCGCGGTGCTCAGGGCCGTGGGGCGTGGCAGACGGATGCGCGCTTCTCGCACGATTCTTGCACTGGGGAGGAGTGTGAACCGACCTGTTGACGACCGCGCTCGGCGCCGGCAAGAAACCACCGGACTCATGGCCCTTCTGGCGCTGAGCCTCGGAACCTCGGCGTTCGCGCAGGAGAGCGCGGGGACGACCTTCAGCGAGGTGGCGAAGGATCTTCCCGTCTTCACCTTCAACGACCTGGCCCATGCCATCCTGTGCATGTTCGTGGCCGCGTTGCTTGGCACACTGCTGGCCTTCCGTCCTCGTCGGGCCGGCGGTCCGCCTCGGGTGGCCCACGTCACCCAGTCACAGATCATGATGGCCATCGTCGGGTCATTGGTGATGTTGATTGTGGGCGCCAGTCTCGCCCGAGCCTTCGCCATCGCCGGCACCGCCGGGCTCGTTCGCTACCGGGCCAAGATCGACGATCCCAAGGACGCGAGCGTGATGCTCGCCTGCCTCGCCATCGGCCTCGCCTCCGGAGTGGGCCTCCTCTACCTCGCCACCGCGGGAGCCGTGTTCATCGTGGTCGTGTTGTGGGCCCTCGAGTGGCGTGAGCCATGGCCGGCCAAAGCGTTCGAGCTGACCGTCACCGCCAAGGCGCCCGCCTCGATCCAGAAGCAGGTGGAAGCGCTCCTCGGGCGTCACAAGATCAAGTACGAACTTCGCGAGTCCACCGATGAGCACATCGCCTATCTGGCCCATGTGCCCCAGGGCAAGAAGACCGACCAGATCTCGGCCGCCATCGGCGCGCTCAACGGCGCGGAGTCGGTGGCCGTGGTGTGGGACGAGAAGAAAGCGCCCAAGTGAGCCTGATCGTCCTGCCGGAAGACGGCGTCACGCCGATCCTCTCCGCCATCAACAAGGCCAAGACCACCATCGACATCGGGATCTTCCGTCTCGATCGCGCCGATATCGCCAAGGCGCTGCGCGCCGCGGTTGATCGCGGCGTGGCCGTGCGCACCCTGATCGCCCACACCAACCGGGGGGGTGAAAAGCGCCTGCGCAAGCTCGAGTTGAACCTCCTCAAGACGGGGGCCAGCGTGCGGCGCACCGACGACGACCTGCGCCGGTATCACAACAAGATCATGATCGTGGACCGGGTGAAGCTCTTCGTGCTGGGCTTCAACTACACGGCGCTCGACGTGGACAAGAGCCGAAGCTTCGGCCTCGTCACCAAGAAGCGGGAGCTGGTGCGCGAGGCTATCAAGCTCTTCGAGGCCGACTCGCTGCGCCTGCCCTACGCCGCCGGTCCCAAGGCGTTCATCGTCAGTCCGGTCAACGCCCGCGAGCGTCTGGCCATCTTCCTGCGCGGCGCGCGGAAGACACTGCTTCTCTACGATCCCAAGCTCACCGACCCCATGATGATCCGCATCCTGCACGAGCGTCGGGCCGCGGGAGTGAGCGTGCGCATTCTGGGGTCACTAGGCAAACGCGGCGCCGGTCTCTCCGCCGAGAAATTCCCCGGACGAAGGCTGCACGTGCGCGCCATCGTGCGGGACGGGCACGACGCCTTCATGGGCAGTCAGGGACTCCGGAAGCTGGAGCTCGACGGTCGGCGTGAAGTGGGCGTGATCGTCAGGGATCCCAAGGTGGTGACTCGGATGTCCGCGGTGTTCGAGGCTGACTGGGCGCTCACCGATCGGGCCAGGCAGGACGTCATCGAGGCCCGGAAGGACGGCAAGACCGCGGCGAAGATGGAGGCCGCGGTCATCGCCGGAGCGAAAGCCGACGTGAAGGCCGAGGGCGAGGCCAGGGTTGAGGCGAAGGCCGAGGCGAAGGCCGAGGTCAAGGCCGAGAAGAAGGAAGCCAAAGCCGAAAAGAAGGCCGAGAAGAAAGAGGCCAAAGCCGAAGCCAAGGCCGAAGCCAAAGCCGAATCGAAGTCGGACGCCGTCAAGGCGTGAACCGGAGAGAAGAATGAGATACCCAACCCTCGGCCGCGGTGGAGCCTTGCTCCTCGCCCTAACCATCACCATCCTGGCCCCTCCCGGCCGTGGCCAGATCGTTCAGGCCCATCCCCTCACGCCGCAGAGCAAGGCGGAAGCCGCCAAGGTGGCGAAGAAGGTCGAGCGAGCCAAGAGTCGCGCGGCCAAGGAGGCGAAGCACGAACTCGAAGCGGTCCGCGACTTCACGAAACGCCTGGATCGCTATGAGCGCCTTCACAATAACTACCTGGCCCGGCTTGGCGGCCAAACCGCGGTCACCGCCCAGGGCCTTTTCGAGGCCATCGTCAAGGATCGCGCCAAGGCGGAGCAAGGTGACGTCTTCATCTCCGAGATCCGGCCGCTGCTCAAACGACTCATAGCCGAGCAACTCGCCGGTGCGGACGGCGCGGCGGCGAGGAAGGCTCTGGTCGAGGGCAACCCCGGCGCCGGCCCCGAGCCAGACACCGCGCCGGTTCCCGTGTTGGCCAAGGTGAACCTGGCCTACCCGGAGGGAGCCACCCGCTCAACCATGCCGCCCAGCATTCTGCTGACTCTGCCCACGCTGCCGGAGTGCCTGCACTACCGGTTCGTGGGCCGCGATCTCCTTCTTGTGGATTCGGTGGCCCAGAACATCGTGGACGTCCTGACGAACGCCGCACCGCCGCTCGGGGGGAAGTGACTCGAATGAACCGAATCTCCAGACGCATCTCCCTTTCGCTCGCGATTGTCGTACTCACCGCATCCTTCTCCGGCGCGGGCTCGCCCCAGGACAAGGTTCTCGCTCCCACCACGCTCAAATTGCCCTTGAAAGACGGCTCCATCCGCTTCGCCGTCATCGGCGACACGGGTCGAGGGAATCGGGGGCAGATCGAGATAGGCAAACAGATGGAGGCGGTCCACCGCGAGTTCCCCTTCAACCTCGTGATCATGCTCGGCGACAACATCTATGGCGCAGACACGCCTGCGGACATGGTGCGCAAGTTCTCGGGGCCGTACAAGGCGCTCCTCGATCAGGGCGTCGAGTTCCGCGCCGCCATCGGGAACCATGACAATCCCAATCAGCGCTTCTACAAGCTGTTCAATATGGGAGGTGAGCGTTACTACACCTTCCATCCTCCCAAGAACTCGGACGGGAAGGAGCAGGTCGCGGTGCGCTTTTACGCCCTCGACACCAATTACCTGGAGAAGGTCCAGATGGACTGGCTGGAGAAGGAACTCTCGTCGTCGGTTTCACCGTGGAAGATCGCCTTCTTTCATCACCCCCTCTATTCCTCGGGCAAGACCCACGGGTCGGCCCTGGAGACCCGCGCGCTGCTCGAGCCGCTGTTCGTGAAGTACGGGATGAGCGCGGCGTTTTCCGGACACGATCACTTCTACGAGCGCATCAAGCCCCAGAAGGGCGGAATCGCCTACTGGGTGTCGGGCGCCGGCGGTTCGTTGCGCAAGAACGACATCCGCAGCGGGTCGGCCCTCACCGCGAAAG
>JAGNNV010000057.1 GCA_017990495.1 Vicinamibacteria bacterium | reverse complement strand
ACCAGGGGCAGGGTCAGGGAGAGGTCGGCCAGCATCCGGCGGGCGATGTCCATGCTCGTGGGCTGGCTGTCGGTCACGAGCACCACGGCATCCGCGGCCTCGACAATGGGGCGTCGCCGATGGTCCATCACCGCCTGCCCGGGAACGCTCACGAGCTGACAGCGAAGCGGGTATCCGCCCACGAGGCCGCCATCAAGCTGCAGCCACTCGAAAAAAAGGGTGCGGCCGGCGACGTCGCCGTAGGAAACGAGGTCGGAACGGCGTGTCCGCGTGAAGTACTGACAGAGCTGCTGAAGGTTGGTGGTCTTGCCGGCATGCGCGGGTCCGTCGTAAACGACGCGGACGACGAGCCGTTGCTCTTTTTGATCGAAGACCGCCATGGTTCCTTGCCGTTTGGCTGAAAGCCCAGGCCGGCGACGCTGGTCGCCGGCCGGGGATTCCCCAGTTAGGCCGCCGCCTCGATGCCGGCCAGGCCGCCGCGCGCCTTGGTGAGCACCATGCCCAGGTTGGCCGAGGCACGGCAGACCGTCACCAGAACCAGGTCTTCGTTGCGCTTGCCGCGCTGGAAGATGTGGATCAGATTGTCGGAAAGGACGATGATCTCCTGGAAGTAGTGATGGCCGTCTTCCTTGACGCCGCGGGTGCGCCGGAAGAGGCTTTCGATGGCCGCGACGTTCTGGCCCTGAAAGATGTCGCCGGTTGCCGCGGCAACCAGATCGAGCACTTCCTGGGGATGGCTGTCGACGGTCTTCACGCCCAGCAGCATGCCCGTCTTGATGTCAACGAATCCGGCGGCCACGCAGTCCGGCACGGCCTTCTGGAGATTTGCGAGTTCTTGGTCGAGTCCCATTCGGGGTTCCTTTGGTTTCTTGAGGTTGTGGTTGGTGGTTAGAGAGGGCCGCGTCTTAGGGGACGAGCGGTTCGACGACCGGGATGGAGGCCTTCAGTTGCGCCCATCCCATGCCGATGTTGGTTGTCTTCTTGGTCACGAGCATGATGACGGCCTTGCCGCCCTTGATCGTCTTCGCGAAGTGGAAGTTGTGCTCGGAGGTCACGTGAATCTCCTGGAAGTAGTGCTCGCCGTTCTCCGGAACACCCCGGTGCGCGCGGACGAGCTGTTCGACGCGTCCCACGTGCTGGCCGCGGAAAAGGTCCATGGTCGCCGCGGCCACGATTTCGTTCAGGGTCTGCGTGTACTGCGAGGCGTTGTGGATTCCGAGCAGCATTCCGGTGTCAAGGTCGACGATTCCGCAGGCCACGGCGCCATCCACCTTGCCGACAACTTCACGGCAGGCATCATCAATTTTTCCCATTGTTCTTCCTCTAGTGTTCTTGTGTTAGTTGGGCGCGTTTACCTGAGCCATGGCCGGCTGGCGCCCCGCCACCGACTGACGTTCGATCGAAAGCGCCCGGCGGCGCTCTGGCCGCTGAGGCTTTCGACAATTAAAAGGAGCAGTCCCGTGTCAGCGTCCCACGCAGCGAACGCGGCGGCCTCCGGACCCACCCACTCCACGGACCCGTGGGACGCCGCGCCGGCAAGGCGAGCGGCCAGCGATTCGATTCCGGTCAGGGCGTCAGACCACCCGTGCGCCTGCAGACCTCCTTGCAGCACCTGGGCCTGCGGGCTGCCGAGCGGCGACAGGAACACAGAGGCCTCGGGGGCGAGACGCTTCACCTCAGCCTGCAGGCCGTCCCATAACGCCCGCGCCGAACCTTCGAGGGTTGGCGGCAAAGCCCCGGTTGTCTCCCTCGCCTGCGCTTCGTCGGAAAGGCGGCATCCCTCGAGCAGCAGCTCCTGCCACGAGGACTGGATGGTGCGCGTGGTGGCGCGCGTTCCGTTCTCCATGCTGAACGCTCCGCCATCCCAGGTCATGATGCGGTAGAACGCGGCCTCACCCTCGGCGTCGCCACAGGTGGCGTGGGTGATGCAGCCCGAGTCGAAGTAGATCTCGCCGCGCTCCCCGCCACGATGAATGCGCAGCATGCCCGTGGTCTGGCCGATAGCGTAGATCTGGATGAGATCGGGCAACAGCGGGAGGTCGATGGCGCCGGAGAAACCGGTCCGCGGCGTGATCGCTCGCTCCACCGCCTCCATGAGCCGTTGAAAGGTCGCCGGCTTTTCGATGAACTGCACCCCGGCCTGACGCTTTATCTCTTCCCTCACCTCTGGAGTTCCGTAGGCGCTCACGATGATGACGGGGAGTTGAGCGGAGGCCTGGCGTCCCGCCACGAGGAGATCGAGTCCGGTGAGCCCGGGCATCCGCAGGTCCGTCACCAGAACGTCCGGGGGATTCGACTGAATGGCCTCTCTGGCCAGGACGGGATCGCTGAAGCCATCAAAGACAAAGTCCGGTCGCGTCATCTGCCCCTGCTTCAGCAGGCTCCAGACCAGGGTTTCCTCGTCATCGACGAACACGACGCGTCTCATCGCGGCGCCTCCGGCAGGAAGACCGAGAACACCGTGCGTCGGCCCGGCGAGGACTCCAACCGAATGCGCCCGCCGTTCTCCCGAACCAGCTTCTCCGCTTGGGAGAGACCGAGCCCGATCCCCCGCGCCTTCGTGGTGAAGAAGGGGTCGAAGATCCTGCGGGCCAGAGGCTCCGGGACGCCCGGACCATCGTCGATGACGTCGATCTGGACGACCCGTTCCCCGTCGCGCGAGCGGTCCTGCGCGGGGGTCGAGCGCACCGTGATCTCGGCGCGGGTGCTTTCGCCCGCAGCCTCAACCGCGTTTTCGATGAGGCACATGAGAGCCTCGACAATCTGGGCCGGATCGCAGAGAACGGAGGGAAGCGCCGGCTCGACCGAAGGCTCTATGGCTTGTGTTCCCGCGCCCCACCGAAGCGACATGGCCCCGCACGCGCGATGCACCACGGACTCGGCGGCCACCGAAACACGTTGGGCGGGCCTGGGTTCTCCGAACTGAACGGCCGCGCGCAGGAACTGTTCCATCCGCGCGACCTGGGTGAGCATGCGCATCGGGTACTCATGACGCCGATCGCCATCCGGCAGTTCGATCAAGAGCGACTCAGCCAGAGCCTGCAATCCGGCGAGGGGGTTTCGGATCTCGTGGGCCAGGGCGGCCACGAGATTTCCGATCGCGTTCACCCTCTCGACCCGGCGGCGTTCCGAATCGAACCGCCGCTGGTCACCGATGTCCCTGAAGAGCAGGACATAAGCCATGTCGGTTGGGGCCAGGCCGCTCGTTCGCATCAGGGTCACGCCCAGATCGAGATGTTCGCCGGCTCCGGTAACCAGCGCGACATCGACGCGAGCCTCGTCGCCCTCGGCAAGAGTGTCGAGCGCCGTCATGAGCGCATGGCATTGGCCGAACGCCTTCAGAAGGTCGAGGCCCACACACGCGAGGATGTCGACCCCCAGCGTTTCTGCGGCGGAGCGATTGGCGAACGTGATCCTCCGGGTCATGTCGGCGGCGATCACTCCGCTGTGTATCTGCCCAAGGAGCGCTTCGGTAAACCGGCGACTGCCATCCAGGCGCTGGAGGAGATCCTGGGTTTCATTGCGCCCACGGGTGAACCTCCCCGTCTCCGATCGCGTGGACTGGTCCTTGCGATCCGCGTCCAAGGTCTCGACGAGGCCTCTCTTCGCTTCGTTTCCCGCGGCGGTCACGGATTCCGGCGACCCCGCCAAGTGGGCCCACGATAATTTTGCGGCATGCGAACCGAGGCGCAGAGGGTGAGCTGAAGAGCCGACATTTGCCTTCCCCCGAGCAAGTCGCATGCCCGGTTCGGGGCGATGACAATCGCGGCAAAAGGCCACCAGATACCAGGAACCGCAAGGCGAGGGCTGTCCGGTAGCCGGAGCGCTCCCTGTCTGGAATCCGGACGAGCGCCTTGGCCCGGTGGCGGCCTTTCTCGCATAGCGAGTCGATCCCGTGGGGCGCGAGGTTGGTGCGGGACTTGCTCACCCTGGCCTGCATGAACAGTCCGGTAAACGTCTTTGGGGTCAGCCACGTCGACCTTCCCGTCGCCGACCTTACGGCTTCACTGTCGATCTATAGAGACCTGCTGGGATTCACAGAGAAGGCGCGAGCGGAGGGATGCGTCGATCTTGATGCTGGGGGGACCATCACCATTCGACTCGTTTCGTCCCCCAACCCCCAGCATCGAGCGTCCCTGAGGATCCATACCCAGACCGTCGAGACGCTCCAGAAGGTTCTCCTCGCCGCCGGCTGCCGGCTCGTGCATGAGCCCTTGCGCACCCCCGACCAGTGCCTGCAAGCCACCGTTCTCGACCGGGACGCGCACACTCTCTATCTCTGGAGGCCGTTGAGCGAGGACGAGTACGACTTTGTTCCCACGCTTCCCACGCAGATGACCTGGGAGCCCTCGGCCGATCTGCTTCTCAAGTCGCTGCTCAAGAGCGTGCCCGCACTTTTTCGCTCCCTGGCCAGATGGAAAGTCGTGCGCTGCGCCGAGGACCTTGCCAGCGCATCAAGGACCGTGACCAGGGAAGAAGTGATACGAGGCTTCATTCTCGCGAGCCCGCGAGTAACCCGCGGCCGAAATCGTCAGCCCCTGATTGCCCACGGCGTCGATGTCGACCTCTACGACGAGGACTGGAAGGCCGATTGAGTCGAGGGCCCACTCCCCTTGAGGTATCCTCGCGCGCTTTGGTGGAACTCTCCCATCTGTCCGTGTCGACTGTGATTCTGGGTGTGGGAGCGGCCCTCCTCGCGGGCCTGGCGCTGCTCTCCCATTTTCGCTGGCCGCGCCGGCTGGCCCCTTCCTTCTCGGCGGTCTCTTCGGGAGCCGCCTTGTGGTTGGCCTGCCAGGCCCTGGAGACCCTCACCACCGATCCGTCGGTTCACTATCGCCTGGTGCAGTTGTCCTTTGCGGGCATCGTCGTCCTGCCTACGGGATATGCGGTTCTGGCCGCTCGCGTCGCCGGTTTCTCGGGATTCTCCGGATGGCTTGGTGGCCTGGTCGTGGCCTTCGGCCCCGCACTGACCCTGGTGGTGGTGCTCACCAACGACTGGCATACCCTTTTCTTCATGCACCCGGAATCGGGCGGCCTGCTCCCTGGTCGCGCGTACTGGGTTCACGTGGCCTACTCCTTCGCAGCCTTTCTCTTCGCGCTGGCTTTTCTCGGCTGGGCGGCGGTGCGCCGGCATGGACGGTTTTCCTGGCGTCTGGCTCTCGCTATCTTCGCCACTGGTTTGCCGCCGCTGGTGAGCGTCTTCGACCTCGCGTCGCCCGGGCGTCTCGCCATCGTCGATCCCACAGCCTCCGCCGTCTTCGTTTCGATTGTGTTGTGGTATCTCGACATAGGCCATCTCGACCTTCTCGCCTCCCTTCCATCGGATCGCGGTGCGGCCTTCGCGAACGCACCCGAGGCCCTCCTGGTTCTCGACGGTCGGGGGCGCGTGACGGATTTCAGCAATCGGGCGGCCGAGCTGCTGCAAGTCCCGACCGATTCGATCCGAGGCAAGGAGATCGAGACTCTGCTCCCCGACGCCGAGTCCGCTCTGGTCGCGTCCGGGCGGCGAACCGCGCGGATCCGTGTGACTCGCGGCTCACAGAGCCGCCTCATCGGTCTTCGGGTCTCGGAGATCGCCACGCCGACGGCCGATGGAGAGAGGGTGCTTGCGATTCGTGACGAGACCCGGACGGAAGAGGAACTCGCGGCCGCGCAGAACCGATACCTGGAGTTGTTCGATGAACATCCTCACGCCCAGATCATCTTTCACCCGGTGACCCTGCGGATCCTGTCCGCGAATCGCACGGCGGTAAGGGACTACCAGCATTCTCTGGACGAGCTGCTCGAGATGTCGGTGGACTTGCTGTGGGCGCCTGACGCGAATTCCAAGACCACAGGCTGGGCCCCGCCCACCACCTCCATTCAGCCCGCCATCCACCGCCGGAAGGACGGCGAAGAGTTCGACGTTGAAGTCAGAATCCGCATCGTCGGCGTCGGCGAGGATGTTGTGAATGTTCTCGAAGTGGACGATGTCAGCGGGCGGATGAAGGCCGAGCGCCAGGTCGAGCGCCTGAGCGCCTTTGCCTCCACGACGGCTGCCTTGTGGCGCTCGACCGTGGATTCGATCGAGTCGCCTCTGATTGTCCTCGACGGTTGCGACAGGATTTTCGCCCTCAATCCGGCCGCGGTCAGCGCTCTGGGTGTTGAAAGCGACACATCCTTCGGTCGACCCTTCAAGGATTTCGGGGCCCCCGGCTGGTGCCCTGTCGCGCTGGAGGCGGTCCTGGAGTCGCGCCGTCTGGGGGCGAGTGTGGAACGTCCCTTCCTCGACGCCTCTGACAATACGTCAGCCGTCATCAAAGTCAGTCCGGTTGCGGAGGCGAGCGACGTCGAGGGAGCGCGCGTGGTGATCCTGATCCTCGACACCACGCAGGTCGTCCGGATGGAGCGCAGGGCCGCAAACGACGCGGCCTTCATCAGGCTGGGAACGCTCGTGGGTGCGGTCGCTCACGACGTGCGCGGTCCGCTGGCCAGCCTGGGCATGAATCTCGACGCGTTCCAGGCCGAGATCGGGGGGGGGCCGCAGGTCGAGGCCGCCCTGGCCCCGATCCATCGCAGCCTGGGTCGGATCAACGCGCTCATGCAGGCGCTCCTGGAGTACGGGCGACCGGATGGGCACTTTCGATCCGCGGCCAATCTTCACCAGTTGGCCCGCATGGCCGTCGATGCGCGGCGTCGGGATGCCTCGGCGCGCGATGTCACCCTTGAGTTGCATGGTCAGACCGACGTCAGAGGATCTCTCGACCGCCCCCGCGTCCTGCAGGCGATCGACAATCTGATCGGGAACGCCGTCTACCACTCGCCCCCTGGCGCAGTGGTGGAGGTGCAGGTCGAAGGCCGGCAAGAGGGCAACACGCAGTGGCTTGTGTGCCGGGTCTCGGATCGAGGGAAAGGCTTCAAGCCCGATGAACTCGCGCGGGTCTTCGAGCCCTTCTATTCGCGTCGCGCGGGGGGCATTGGGCTGGGCCTTGCGATCGTGCAGCGCATCGCGGAACAACACGAGGGTCGGGCCTGGGCGGTGAACCGCGACGGCGGCGGGGCGGCGGTGACTTTGGAGCTGAAGGGGGCCTGACGCCCGCGCTCCATCGCTGGTCGGGCCGCCCCCCGGGGCTCCTGACCTGAGCCCAAACTAGGCGCGGGGCGCGGGCAGGCGCACCGTGAAGGTGGCGCCCTCGCCAGGCTGGCTTTCGACGTCGATTGAGCCGCCCATCAAGATGACGATGTGCCGGGTGATCGAAAGTCCCAGTCCTGCCCCGCCATGCCTCCGAGTCAGCGAATCGTCTCCTTGGGTAAAAGGCAGGAACAGTCTGGGAAGCAGCTCGGGGGGGATGCCCATTCCGGTGTCGCGCACGAACAAAGTAAGAGCGTCCGGCTCGGTCCAGGCCGCGCCCAGGATCACTTCCCCCTGCGTGGTGAACTTGATTGCGTTCCCGATCAGATTCAGGAGGATCTGACGCAGGCGCGCAGGATCGGTCAACAGCAGGGGCGGGAAGGCGGGATCGACTTGAAGGGAGACCCGGGTCGATCGGGCCGACGCCCCGGCCCGGAAGAAGTCGATCGACGTCTCGCAGGCGGCCCGCACGTCCGTCGGTTCGAGTTGAATCTTCAATGCGCCCGACTCGACACGTGACAGATCGAGCACGTCCTCGACCAGCCCCAACAACGCCCGGCCCGAGTCGCGGACGGCCTCCGCGTACTCACGCTGGTCCGGTTTGAGCGGGGTAAGAAGCAGGATCTCATTCATGCCTATCACCCCGTTGAGCGGCGTGCGCATCTCGTGGCTCATGTTGCCGAGGAACGCGGTCTTTGCCCGGTTCGCGGCCTCCGCGGCGAACCGGGCGTCTTCGAGTTGCAGGGTGCGCACTCGAACCTGCGCCTCGAGGTTCTGGTTGAGCGAATCAACTTGCGACTGAAGGTGTCCGAAGCGGTCGGCCATGGCCGCTCCGAGGAAGATCGCGAAAAGCCCGAACCCGTATCCGCCCACGAACCCGGGCCCCTGAATCAGGCGCTGGGTAATGGCGACATCGGTGCCGAATGCGACCGCCAGCACGACCACTCCCACCAGAATCAGCCCCGCCTCTCGACGCCCTCGGCGAAACGCTTGAATCACCCGAAACGGGATCCCGATCAGGACGGGCAGCACCCATGCGTTCCAGAACGGCAGGACGACCCAGTTGATCGCGAGCCCCGGCGTCAGCGCGACGGTCAGTAACAAAAGCAGGTGACTCGCCTGGTAGGCGCGCAGCCACCAGGGTCGAGGCAGAGCGAGGAAGACCGCGAAGAACTCAACGAGGACCGGCGTCAGCACGTAGATGCAGGCGTACTCGAGTTCTTTGTACAGGATGAAATGCTCACCAAACACGAAACGAAACTGTGTCCTCAGAAACGTATGCCCGGCCATCAATAACGCGGCGAGGGAGAACCAGAAGTACTCGACGCTGCCGCGCCGCGTTCGGTAGAGCAGCAGGTGCGCGACGCCAACGTACAGGAACAGCACGGAGAGAAGCAGCCTCGGGATGTCGCCGGTTGCGCTGCGCGCGGCGAGGTCCGCCAGCAGACCCAACTCCAGTGGCTCCGCGGTCAGGCCTCCCTCGTTGTCGAGCGCGTCGGGGTCGCGGGCCACCCGGATACAGAGAGTGGTGGTCCCATCCGGCTGAATCGCGGACCGGGGCAGAGCCAGGAGGAAGTGACGGTCATACTCGAAGCTCCGTCTTGGAGTGACGCTCTCCAGCGCCCGTCCGTTCGCGAAAACGCGCACGTCGGTCCACGCTTCGCCGATGCGCAGGCCGAGTTCGGCGGTGGAGCCCATCAGGTGCGGTGGAAGCGTCAACCGGCGCAGGTACCAACCGACCCGGGTGCGTTTCACGCCCTGGGCCGGCCATGCAGAGGGCGCATGGATGTTGATCCACGAATCGCCCTCCGCGCTCAGGGCGCCGCGCTGGAGTTCGACGAGCTCAGCCGAGGAGAGGTCTCCTGGGTGGAAGCGCCACTGGCCGGAGAGGGAGAGAGGTCCTTCGCCCTCACCGGTGGCGGCGAAGGCCGCTTCCAGGGAGAACCAGGCGACGAGGAACGCGGCCGCCGCTCGGTGCCGGGACGAGACGATCATCGACGCTCGTCGGAGGCTTTCCGGCCGGGATCAAGCCGCTCTGTCACTAGGCACGTGCCCCGAGGGGAAGCCAACGATCAAGGACCTGACGGATCTTGTCGAGGGTGGCGGGTTTGGTCAGACTCTCATCGATGCCGGCCTCACGGCACTTTCGCAGGTCCTCGGGAAACGCGTGGGCGGTGATCGCGATGATCGGGGTGCGGGGTCGGCGGCGCTCGCGTTCAAATTCGCGGATGGCCAGCGCGAGGGCGTGGCCGCTCATCTCCGGCATCTGAATGTCGGTCAGCACCAAACCGAAGGCTTCTTCCTGGAAGTACTGAAAAGCCTCGCGACCATCACTCGCGAGTTTGAAGGAGTAGCCCAGGATCCCGACCTGCCTCATCACGAGGATCTGGTTCATCTCGTTGTCCTCGACGATCAGGACTCGAGGCGTCGGTGAAGGGTGATCGGGCTCCACGGGTTGGGAGCGAAGTGTAGAGCCGAAATCGACAGGGAGGCTAGGGCTCATGAGGCGTCCTGCGGTTCGAGCACTCTTTTCGCTTCCGCGGCCAGGGCCGAAGCCTCGCGGGTGAGGTGCGGGTGCAAACGGCGGACCGCGCCCAGGTTGCCCGCACGTGCGTTTGATTCCGCCTCGGCGGCGAGGTTGGCGAGCGCCTGCCCCCCGAGCAACTGCGCCATGGACTTCAGGCTGTGGGCCGCGCGCTCGACGTCCTGCGACGGACCGTGTGAGTTCTTCAGCACTTCAATCGACTCCGCCGCCTCCTTCTCGAACTGATTCAGGAGGGCGGCCATGAATCCGGGAGACGTTCCCTCAAGGTGCAGCAATTCGCGTATTCGCGGAGGATCCAGGTGGACAGAATCGGAGATGACTCGTTCCCCGGTCGGGTTCGATGGGTTCGGGACTTCACTCAGGGGCAGCAGCATGCTGAGCAGGTCCCCTTTGCTGAAGGGTTTGGCCACAAAGCCATCCATGCCGGCCGCGAGGATTCGCTCGCGATCTCCCGCCATGGCGTTCGCGGTCAAGCCGATCATGCGCGTGCGGGTCAGGCCTTGAGCCGCTTCATAAGAACGGATCCGGCGAGCCGCTTCGAGGCCGTCCATCAGGGGCATCTGCCAGTCCATGAGGACGACATCGAACGCGCTCTCCTGGAATGCCGAGAGGGCCGCCATCCCGTCAGAGGCAACGCGGACGGTGTGGCCAGCGCCTTCGAGCATGGAGCGCGCGACGGACTGGTTGAGCGTGTTGTCCTCCGCGACCAGGATCCGCAACGGCGCCGCCGCGGCCGCGGCCGGGGCGAGCAGCGGAACCGGTCGGGCGATATCGGCAACCCGACACGGCAATTCGAGTTCGAACGTCGACCCCACTCCCCGAGAACTTCGGACCCGAATCTCGCCCTTCATGAGGGTCGCCAGTTGTTTGGCGATGTGAAGGCCAAGGCCCGCGCCGTCTTGCGCCCTTGAGGAGTCCGTGCCCGCCTGACTGAAGGGCTGGAACAGAACCTCGAGCTGCCTCGCGTCCATCCCCACGCCCGTATCGGTGACCTGGAACAGGAGTTGACAGCCTCCCGGTGGGGAGAATCGCGCCGTGAGTTCCAGGGAGACGCGGCCACGCTCCGTGAACTTGATCGCGTTGCCCGCGAGATTGATGAGAATCTGGCGAACCCGGCCTTCGTCGCCCCGCACTCCTGAGGGAATGTCGGGCGCGCCCGTCCACTGGAACTCGATTCCTTTGGCTCGAGCCAGCGGCCGAAGCGTCTCCCACGCGTCCGCGACGACCGCGCGGGGATCAAACGCGCCTTCGACAACCTCCATTCGGCCCGCCTCGATCCGCGACAGGTCGAGAACGTCGTTGATCACTCTGAGCAAGCCACGGGCCGCTCCGTGGATTCCTTGCGCGTAGCTGAGCGAAGGACCTTCCAGATCGGCGTCCTGGAGCAGTTCGCTGAGCCCCAGAACCGCGTTCATGGGTGTTCGTATTTCATGACTCATCGTGGCGAGGAACCGTGTCTTCGCCCGGGTGGCCGCCTCGGCCGCCTCCATCGCCTTCTTCAGTTCCTCCTCCGCCCGCTTCCGGTCCGTGATGTCCTCCGAGATACCCACCAGATACTCGGCTCGCCCCTGGGCGTCGCGAAGCGCGATCTTGCGGGTGTGGAGAATTCTGGTTCCTTGCTCCAACGACCGCATGCGCTCCTCGGGAATGTCAGTGGGCGCATGCATGGACAGGACCTGGCGGTCCTTCAAGACGAACGAATCCGCCTCCTCTTTGGGGAAGAAGTCGTGATCCCCGCGGCCGATGACGTCGGCGCGCCGCAAGCCCGTGAGTCTCTCCGCCGCCTTGTTGAACCGCACGAAGCGAAGCGTCTCCGCGTCCTTGACGAACACCATCAGGGGAAGGCTGTCGACGAGGGAATCGAGGAAGCGGCGGCTGCGTTCCGCCGCCGCTTGCGCCACGAGGCGTTCCGCCCTCTCCATGGCCAGCGAAGCGAAGCTTGCGACCACTTCGGCGAACTTACAGTCCTCCGAGGTCCAGGTCCGTCGGGCGTCATTGTCCTCGCAGCGGAGCACCCCAAGGGATTTTCCGCCCATGAGGATCGGCGCCTCGATCGCGAGGGAGGACAAAGCGGCCGCGGGGGATGCGGGAGAAGCAGGGTCGGGGCCGGCGTCCAGGGATGTCTCCGACGGCAGCGCCGGTTCGCCGGGAGTGTGCCGGTTCTCCTTCCATTCGTACAGATGCACGCGGGTCAAGCCTTCACCTTTGGCCTGTCGGCGAAGGACGCTGACCCGCTCGCACCGGAGAGTCTCGGCGCAGATCCGGGTCACGTCGGCCAGGGCCGCGGCGAGGCTTGTATCCCTCTGGACCACCGACCGGGAGAGCGCCAGCAACGCGGCATTCTGCCGACGCAACGCCGCCTCACCCGCTCGACGGATGCGAACGGATTCGCGCAGGGGGGCGGGTGCGGGATGCATAGAGTGGGATATCGGCACTTGCTGGTTGATGACCGGCGCTCCGCGCGGGTCCCAATGTCTTTCGCTGGAGGAGGGCCGCGCTATTCGCGAATGCGCACGACTTTCGCGCCCGCGTCGATGGGGGCATCCGCGTGAACGTACCCAATGGCGTCGGGGTTCTCTCGAACGTAGGCGATGACCTCGCGGTCCGACGGCCGCTCCGCGGGGGGGACGCCGCGACCGCTGAAAATGGCGGCCTGCCAGAATCCCTTTACTGCGCCGATCTCCTTTCGCAGAACAACCTTGGAGAATGCCGTCCGGGCCAGAGCCCGCTCCGGAAGGTCCACCGGGATCACGGACTTCCCACTCGACCATGTCGATGTCTTCTTGAGGAACATGCGGGCGATGGCTTCGCGGCTCAGTTCCGACTCGGGATTGCGGGCGTTGACGATGACCTTGAATCCTTCCTGGGCCCGCGCCGGGCAAGGGAATAGGCCGAGGGCGATGGCGGCGATGGGGATGAGGGTGAGGCGTCGGTGAAGTTGCATGGGAGGTGCCTTTGGCGTGGAGGTTGTGGCTAGAAATCGGCGGAGATCTGGGCGAAGAAGCTGTTGTCGTGCCGCTTCGTTGGGCCCCTGTCCGCGAGCCATTGGTACTCAGCCTTGAGACGGAGGTGTTCGTACACCTTCAGGTTCGCGCCGGCAGTCCAGCCCGACCGATCGTCAGCACCGAGGAGCGCCCGGTCCATGTCCACGTCGTCGCGGCGGAGGACAACCGTGACCGCGGGCAGCAGGTCGCGCGGAGCAATGACCGTGTAGCTTGCCTGGACGTAGTACCCGTTCTGCCTCAGGGCGGCCAGAGCGGCGCCTGCGGAGGTCACTCGATCCAGGCTGGCGCGGACATACTCGGCGCGGATCTCAACTCCCTGAAAGCGCGCGGCGAGGTCGGCGCCAGAGAAACGAAGGGAGGACGGCGTCGACGTGGCGTATCGCTCGCGATGAAGCGAAGCGCCGGCTTCGAAATAGGGCCACCGTACGTAGGAGGCGCGCCCCGAAAACGCCTTCGCGGAGTTGTTGTCCTGGGTCTGGCGGCTCCCGCGTCGGTTGGCCGCCGCCGCGTCGCCGAGGCCATTCGAGAGGGCGGCCTCATAGGTGAAAGCAGGATGCTCGCCGCGACCGACCAATCCCCCCACCTTGAGGCCGGTGGTGTAGAAGTTGCCGGGGACCACGTCTCGCAGGGCCAGAGGCCGCGATACGAGCTGGTTGATGGGCGCGTACCAGACGAATCTCTCGATCCCGAACGGCGCGTAGAACCGCCCCGCCGTGAACTCCGCCCACGGCTTTGCCTTGAGCGCTATGAAGGCCTGGTCGATCTCCACCAGTTCGCTCGCGTGCTCAAACTCCACCTCAATGTGCGTCATGAGGTTCTTCCTGATGGGCGTGCTGAGGAAGATGTTCGCGTAGTGGAGATCGAAGGTGGAAACGCCCGCGCGGGCTCCATTCGCCTGAGAATCCAGGTATTCGAGGGCCACAAACCCGTGGAGGCGCACCTTGAGATCCGTGCCCCCATAGTGAAGGCTCCCGCCGGCCCACGACCTCGAGGGGAGGTAATCGGCCCGATCAGGGGTCAGGGCCTCGACGTTCCCTTCATCCCCTGGCGGGGCGGTCTCCGCTTTCGGCAAGCCGGCCTCAGCATTGGACGGGGTTGCGGTGGCCAAGGGACCCGGAGAGGCGGGCGAGGGGGAAGAATCGCCGAGTACAAACAAGGCCAAAGCGAAACTGGAGAAGATGGGGGGCAAGCAGGGTCCTGTAGATGTTGTTAGGAGTGACGGAGTGCGCGGCGGTCAATGGGCCGCCCCCTTCCCGGTAGCAGTTTCAGTGCCACGGCCGACGCAACCCGCACCCTGTGCTGTAAGCAATGACCTATCAATGATTTGAAACAGGAGACGAGGCCCCGGGGCTGGGCGGCCAGCGGAACTCGGTTGCCCGAACCTCGGACGCCTGTCCGGTCTCCGACAGTCGGGCCCGCCCCAAGAATGCGGGGAACGCGGCCTTGCGGCCATGCCAAACCCAATTTGGCTTCAGCGGTCCGACGGTCGCCCTGGAGTAGGGTGCAAATGCAATGCAAGTCGACGACATGAGCAAGCTCGCGACGCTGATCCGCAAGGACCGCGAACCTCTGCTCACGACGTGGCGGGAACAGGTCCGGCAGATGCCCTCCGCCCGGAAACTCGATACCCCGACGCTCAACGATCACATTCCCCAACTGATCGAGGAACTGGCGACCGCCCTCGAGTCGAAGGAGGAACAATCGATTCCCGAGGCCATGAGGCAAGGCACGCCTCCCGCTCACGGTCAGCAGCGGGTTCAGGATGGGTTTGACATCGAAGAAGTCGTGGCCGAGTACAACATCCTGCGCGGCTGTGTCCACGACCTCGCTGACGGGCATGGCCTCCGGCTTCAGGGCCGGCCTTTCCGCATCGTGAACCGTGTGCTCGATCAGGCGATCGGGCTGGCGGTGCAAAGTTACGCGGCCGAACGCGCCATCGAAGCCCAGGAGCGTCGTGAGGAGTACCTCGCGTTTGTCGCCCACGACCTCCGCACCCCGCTGCACGCTATTTCCCTCGCCGGCCGTGTGCTCGAGGAGGTCCTGCCCGGCGATGGAGCGACGCCCGAGACCCACCGCATGCTGAGGGCCTTGCGCCGCAACGTCGACCGGCTCGAGGGACTGGTCAAGAAGATCCTCGAGGAGAGCGCGAACCTTCAAACTGAAGCCGGGATCCATCTGGAGCGGCGCGACCTCGATCTGTGGTCGCTGGTTGAAGCGCTCATTCACGACATCCATCCCGTGGCCGGCACCGACAGCACACACCTGGTCAACGAGGTGCCCGAGGATCTGGTGGCCTACGCCGACGCCGCCCTGCTGAGGCGCATCCTTCAGAACCTGATCGCCAACGCGATTCGACACACGCCCCGCGGAAAGGTCGTCATCGGCGCGCGTGCGAGTGCAAAGGGCGACGCGGTGGAGTGCTGGGTCGCGGACAACGGAACCGGCATTCCCGCGGACCTGCTCGAAACCATCTTCGACAAGGGAGAGACCCACTCCGAGGGCGTGGGCGCCGCCGGTCTGGGCCTCGCCATTGTCAAGACCTTCACTGAAGGGCATGGCGGGGAGGTGAGCGCGGAGAGCGAGGCGGGTAAGGGCTCGACCTTCCGGTTCTCTCTACCCAAACAGGGCGCTGACTCGAAATAGCCATGCCCGAACTTCCCGCCCGCCAGAAATCCCCAAGCACGGGCGCTCTGAGCGATCAGGCGAAGGGGAAGCAGGACCTTCTCTATGATTCGAATCCCCGGTATGACACGGTCATCATCGGCACGGGGATGGCGGCGCTCACCGTGGGGGCGCTCCTCGCCGAGAGCGGCCAGCGCGTATGCATGCTGGAGGCCCACGACCTGCCCGGGGGTTACGTCCACACCTTCAGCTACGGCGACTTCTCCTTCTGCGCGCAGATTCACTACATCTGGGGCTGTGGACAAGGCGATCGGGTGTGGCGCTTCCTCGAGAAGCTGAAGCTGAGCGACGACATCGTCTTCGATGCGCTCGATCCTGACGGCTACGACCATGTGATCCTTCCCGATCACAAACGCGTGGCCATTCCCTATGGCTACGACCGGTTGGCCCGGAACATCGACGCCGCCTATCCCGGTCAGGGCGCGCGGGTGCAGGCTTTCACCGGCATCCTCGATCGTCTGACCGCGGAGGTTGCTCAACTCCCCGACCGGGTTCGCTGGTGGCAGGTTCCCACCATGGGCTGGCGTTTTCTCACCCTGATCCGGTACATGGGCAAGACCCTTCAGCAGGTGTTCGACGAGTGCGGCCTGTCTCGCGAAGCCCAGGCCGTCCTCATCGCGAACGCCGGCAACTTCATGTGCCCGCCCAAGGATCTCTCGATCCTTGCCTACAACGGACTTTTCTCGGGCTACAACCGCGGCGCCTACTACCCTCGCAAACACTTCAAGCATCTGGTCGGACGTCTCGTCGAGTTCATCACCTCGCACGAAGGGTGTCACGTCTACTACGAGCAGGAAGTGATGACGGTGGCCACCGCGGGCGACCAGGTTGAGTCCGTGCAGACCCGCGACGGCAAGGTTTTCACCGCGCCCACCATCATCTGCAACGCCGACCCCCAGAAGATGTCGCAGGCGATCGGCCTCGAGAAGTTCGCGAACTCGTATCGCAAGCCTCTGAAGTACGAATATTCACAGACCGCCCTCACCGTCTACCTGGGTTTGCGCGGCATCGATCTGCGCGAGCACGGCTTCGGCCGGCACAACACCTGGCACCTCGAGCAGTGGGACATGAACGAGACGTGGGCGCAGGAGATGCGTCAGGACTGGAGCCGTCCGTGGGTCTTCATGGCCACTCCTTCACTGCACACCGATGAGCCGGGGACCTGTCCGCCCGGCGGTCAGATCCTCGAACTCGCCACCACCGCCAACTACGACTACTTCCGTGAACTGCGTGATCGCGACATCCGCGCTTATCGCCGCAAGAAGAAGGAAGTGGAAGACCGGCTGATCGACATCGTGGAGCAACACCACGTGCCGAACCTGCGCAAGCACATTGCCTTGCACGTGGCGGGGTCACCCACCACCAATGAGGATTTTTGCTGGGCCCCGCGCGGGCACTCCTATGGGCAGCATCTGACTCCGGGGAACATGGGCCTTGGTCGCCTCAAGGCGGCAACGCCCTGGAAGAACTTCTTCTGGTGCAACGCGGCGAGCGGTTATCCGGGCGTCAACGGCACCATCGGCACGGGCATGGAGCTTTACATGCGGCTCACCGGCGACCGGTTCTGGAGCCCGGGCGATACGCCCGACACGGCCACCCTGCACCGTCAGTTGCTGGGGCGCTGAGCGACCTCGCGAAGCAGCTGCGCGGCGGCCTTGCGTCCGCTTCGGCTGGCCCCCTCGATCCAGGGCGCGTTCATGTAGTCGCCGCACAGATAGAGCCCCTGGCGGCCTTGTTCGTCGCGCAGGAAGGCCTTCACGCGCGTGATCTGACCGCAGTCGTACTTCGGGATGGCCTCGGGCCAGCGCTCGAGGTCGTAGGCCTGAACCCGCTCGGCGACCTCCCGCAGGTTGGCGTTCAGTCCCAGCAATTCGGTCCTGACCCGTTCGAAGATCGTCGCATCGGGCGAGTCCATGAGGGCCAGAGCCGCCTCTTCATGCAGGCCGACGTTGACCAGTGACGTGCCTTCGTGCGTCGTATGTTCCCCCTTGAGCGCTTCGTTCGTGAACTCGGAGATGATGCGGTTCTCGACGTAGGGCACGTAAAAGCAGTGAGTGCGACCGAGGGCTTCCTTGGGGATGCGGAACGAGACGTTGATGGTGGAGGCGTAGCGGGTTTCGGCCAGCAGGCGACGGTGGCCTTCGGGCGCACCCTCGAGCATCGCGAGGGCGGCTCTTGGTGTTGCGGCCATGACCACGCGGTCGAAGCGGGAAGTTTCACCCTTCGACTCGATCATCCAGCCGCCCTCTTGAACCTTCAAAGCGTCGACGGGGCAACCGCGGTGAACCACGAGTCGGGCGGCGAGGGCCTCGGGAATGGCCCGCATGTCCCCGTCGGCGAAGAAGACGCTGAAGTCGTACGCGGGGTCGGCCATCATGCTGAAGAGCGAGAGGAACGCGGCCGAACTGGTGTCGGTCGAGCGCGAGAACATCATGCAGGAGTTGAAGGAGTCCAGGATGTAGTCGGCGAACTCCGGGCTCACTTCGCGGCGCGCGAAGGCGTAGGCATCTTCCAGGTTCAAGTCGTCAGGCACGCGACCGAGGTCGAAGAAGTCGAGATCGGCATGCGCTCTTCGAACCTTGAGGACAAAGGTCAAGAACCGGAAACGGCTGGCCAGATCCAAAGCGCCCATGCGAAAGATGCTGCGCACCGAACTGAAGTTCATCGGATGAGGGTGGCCGCCTCGATAGACGATGTGGGCCACCGGGCTCGCCTGCCTCAACCCGATTCCCATTTCTTCCGCCAGGGCGTTCACACCCTTGTAGGCGCGGATGAGGAAGTTGGCGCCGAGATCGAAGTCCAGGCCGTCTTTGGTGCGCGTGCTCATGCGCCCGCCCACGATCTCTTCGCGCTCGAAAACCTGAACGTCCACCCCCGCCTTGTGGAGTTCCCACGCGCTGGTCAACCCCGCGATTCCGGCCCCGATCACCGCCACT
>JAGNNV010000278.1 GCA_017990495.1 Vicinamibacteria bacterium | reverse complement strand
CGATCGAGTACCGTGATGTGGCCCCGCCGATAGCTGATGTAGCCTGCCTGTTGCAGTCGGCCCGCCGCCATGGTGATGCCCTCCCGCCGAACCCCCAGCATGCTGGCCACGAGTTCCTGGGTCATCACCAGCACCGGCGAGGAATTGCTGCGATCAAGGGTGAGAAGCAACCACCGGCACAACTGCTGCTCGATGGTGTGATGTCGGTTGCAGGCCGCGGTCTGGCTCATCTGGGTCATCAGGGCCTGGGTGTAGCGAAGGAGCAGGCGCTGGGTGAAGGTTCCGCGCTCGAACTCCTCCCTCAGAATGCGGCCATCCAGCCGGTAACCCAGGCCGGCGGTCTGGACCACGGCGGAACTCGAAGTGGTGTTTCCGCCCATGAACAGCGGGACGCCGACCATGCCCTCGTTGCCCACTCCCGCGGTTTCGGCGGAGGCCCCCGATTCGGTCACATAGTGCAGCGAGATGATGGCCGTGGTCGGGAAATACGCGTAGTGCAGCCGCTCATCCGGTTCGTAGACCGACTCGCCGAGGCGGAGAGGAACAAGAACGAGGTGGGGCAGAAGGCGCGCGAACTCCGCGGGGGGAAGGGCGGCGAGAAGATGGTTTTGGTTAGGGCTTGGTGTTTCGGTCATGGCCGCCCCGGTTACCTCCGCTCCGACACTTCGATGCCGACCCCGCGGTAGCCCACGAAACGGCAGGCCTGGTTGAACATGGGCTCGCCGCTCACGCGAAAGCGACGCTGCGCTCCGTTGGCATCCACATGGGAGAAGGCGAAGTCGAGGAAGGGCTGGCGGGCCTCGATCATGCTGTGCAGGGCGGCGCGCTCGGCTTCGTTCCAGCCCGGCGCCGCCGCGGGAGCCGGTTCCGGGCCCTCGAAGGCCGCCACCTGAATGCCGAGCATCTCGAGCACGGGCCCGGAGACCTTGATGAAGTTCCCCGTCTCGTCCTGTTCCCAATACCAGTCAGAGGCGAGTTCGGTAAGGCTGCGATAGCGAGCCTCGCTTTCGCGCAGTTCGGCGGTGCGCTCAGCCACCTTCTCTTCGAGGATCCGATTGAAGTTCTCGAGCTTCTTATAGAGCATTCGCACTTCCAGCATGTTGTGAATCCGGGTCTCCACTTCGACTAGATCAAAGGGTTTGCTGATGAAGTCCTTGGCCCCTGCCTGCAAAGCCCGGACCTTGTGCCCGGGCTGCGCGGTGAGAACGATGACCGGAGCGTAGGCGTCCGCTTCGTTGGTCTTGAGCGCTTCCAGCACTTGAAACCCATCCATGGTGGGCATCTGCAGATCGAGCAGGATCAGGTCGTAGCGGTTCTTGCGGTGGAGGGCGCAGACGCTTTGCGGATCGGTGGTTGAGGTGACGTGGTTGTATCCGGCCTGGGCGAGGAGCTGCTCGAGCAAGGCCACGTTGGATTCCTGATCGTCCACGATCAGGATGCTCGCGGCGCGCACGGCCTGTGCGGTCATGGCGTTTGCGCCCCCGACGTTGCCGCGCGTGCCTTCGCGAGCTGCAGGGCCAGATCGAGCGTGTCCATGAATTCATTGACCTTTATGGGTTTGGTGAGGTAGCGGAAGAAGCCGGCGTCGAGTCCACGCTGGATGTCGCGGGGCACCGCGTTGGCGCTCAGCGCCACCACGGGAATGGCGGAGGTGGCGGGATCGTCGGCCAGGATTCTGAGGGCCTGCAGGCCGCTCATTCCTGGCAGGTTGATGTCCATGAGAATCACGTCGGGCCGCTCCGCACGAGCAATCTCGAGTCCCCGCGGCGCATCCATGGCGCTCAGAAGGCGCAGGTCGGGGCGGCGCGCTACGAGGTCCTCGACGAGCATCAGGTTCGCGGGGTTGTCCTCCACGTAGAGCAGGGTGGAGAGCTGAGCGCCGTCGGAGCGAATCGGACGGTCGACTGCGAGAGGTTCGGCCGGACCGGCCACGACCTGCGGCCGGCCGGTGAGGTTCAGGTCGATCCAGAACACGCTGCCCTGGCCCACCTGGCTCTCCGCCCCGATGACTCCGCCCATCAATTCGATCAGGCGCTTGCAGACCACGAGGCCAATGCCGGTTCCCTGCTCGGGATTCGCCTCCTGGCCGAGCCGGTTGAAGGGCTGGAAGAGCTGCGCGAGTTTTTCGGGGGGGAGCCCCTCCCCGCTGTCCCGCACGCCGATTCGCACGCGCCCCTGGGCGGACTGAGCGCAGTCCACCACTACGCGGCCCTCGACCCGGTTGTACTTGATCGAGTTCGAGAGGAGGTTGATGAGGATCTGCTTCAGTCGGGTCCGGTCGGCCTGCACGAAGAAGGGAGTGGCGAAATCTGGATAAGCGATGCTTATCCCCCGGCTTCTGGCCTGCGGTTCAATCATGGCCTGGCACTCGCGCACCAGCTCGGAAAGCGAGATCGGCTCGAGCGACAACGACAGCTTCCCGGACTCGATGAGGGCAAGGTCGAGGATTTCGTTGATCAGCTCGAGCAGATACCACCCGGCCTTCAGGATCTGGTCGACGCTCCGTTTCTGGGCCAGAGTCGGCGCGGGCGTGCCCGACTCGATGAGTTGTGCGAATCCAAGAATGGCTGAAAGCGGCGTGCGCAGTTCGTGGCTCATGCTGGAGAGGAAGTCCGACTTCGCGAGGTTGGCCTTGTCCGCCACCAGCCGCGCGGCCTCGAGCTCGAGGTTGTTTTCGCGCAGGGCGACGTTCAACTGCTCGCGCTCGGCCTCCACCAGACGGCGAGCGGTGTTGTCGGTGGCGATGAGCAGGTACCCGATGAGGCTTTCCTCGGCATCCCTCAAGGCGGTGACCGAGACCACGGTGGCGAGGCGGCTTCCGTCCTTACGTATGGCCGTCAGTTCGTAGATGTCCTCGATGCCGCGCGACGCCTTGAACACCAGGGCCTCGAAGCCCGGGGCGATCGGGGTGCCAAGCTCCAGACTCAAGGCCTTCGCCCGAGCCACGATCTCGAGGGGATCGGAGAGGTCGGCGGGGGTGACCCGGTCCACCACTTCCGAGGCCTGGTAACCGAGCATTCGCTCCGCGCCCACATTGAAGACCTGGATAACGCCGCGCGCGTCGGTGGCGATGCTCGAGAAGTTCGGACTTTCGAGGATGGCCCGTTGCAGGGCCCCCGCCTTGAAGAGCGCCTCTTCGGCGGTGGAGAGCAGGTTCATTGCGACGTCCCCGCTCGAAGCGTCGAGGCCTGGCTTCGAATTGAGGACCATCTGGAGGCTCCAGGACGGGGCGGAGTCGCCCCGCTCACGCGGGCAGCCGACTCCGCGCCCGCGGACCTCGTGAGGCTAGACATGCGGAGCCCCGCCGTCTGTTCGGTACCGCACATTGCCGGTCCGGCGTCGAAGGGGCCCACTAGTCGTAGGCGATCAACAGGTTGGCAAAAGCGCCCACCGGGGCCCCGGCTTCGAGCCACAACTGTTCGAAGGCGATGGCGGCCTTGGGCACCGCCCCGGTGTGTTTCACCATCACGATGTTGCCGGCGAGAAGATTGGGCGCGGATAGACGGGCGAGCTGGTCGTAGGAACAGTTCGCGGGCAGGACGCAGAAGAGCAGCGGCCGACCCTCGAGCGAGGGTTCCGCAGACCGCGCGCGATCATCCCCTGCGGCCGCAGGGGCCACCGCGACCCGGGCATAGGCATCAATGATCTCCGCTCCGAGCGCCACTTCGGCCCGGGCCTCCTCGATCACCTTGCCCGTCTCGTTGTGGACGGGCTGGGCGAACTCGTCGGCGCGCGCGCGCAGGATGGCCGCGGCGCGGACCGCCACCATCGCCCTCTGGCCCAGCGTGGTGCGCCGCCAGGTGTGGGAATCGGGAACGAGCGTGGCGCCGTTGTCGCGGTTCTGGTCTGGGAGTTTGGGATCAAAGGTCATGGAGCAGGCCAGGGCGTATCGCGTCTTCTGGAGCCTCATAAGTTCAGGATGGACAGGATGATCGCAACCGTCGCGCGAATCTGTTCGCCAGCACACACAAGGGAAAGGGGGAGACCCGCGGGGGTCGGGTCCGGTGTGTGCTCCACCGAACAGACAATGCCAACCCCGCCGATCACACTGGTTCGGTGTCCGTCGTGCCCGACCGAGCGGTGAATCGCCTCATCGAAACCCTGCCTCAGGGGGCGAAGGCGCGGATGCTCGAGCGTTTTGAGCTCGTAGAGCTGCAGTTCGGCAGCGTCCTCTGTGAAGCCGAGGAAATCCTGACGCATGTCTATTTCCCGCTCAGCGGCTTCATTTCCCTGGTTGCCACGGTGGGCGTCCATCCGCCGCTGGAGATGGGCCTGATCGGCGACGAGGGGATGCTCGGCGTGACGCTGGTTCTCGGCGTGCCCCTCGCTCCCCTCCGTGGAGTGGTGCAAGGTTCGGGGTCCGCGCTGCGGATGAGCGCCACCGACCTCCGCCGCGAGATGAAGGCCAGCCCAGCGCTGACGAAGACCCTCGGCCGATATCTCTACGTCCTCTCCGCCCAGCTCGCGCAGACCACGGGCTGCACGCGTTTCCACGAGATCGAGGCGCGCCTGTCACGCTGGCTGCTGATGACGCATGATCGGGCCCACTCCGATCGTTTCCATCTCACCCATCAGTTCCTCGCCGACATGCTCGGCGTCCAGCGCAGCGCGGTCACCATCGCCGCACGCAAGCTGAAGAACCGTGGATATATCACCTATACCCGCGGCGAAATCAGCGTCCTCGATCGCATCGGCCTTGAGTCCGCGTCGTGCGAGTGCTACCGCGCGGTCGTGCGGGACTACGAACAGATCTTCGCGTGAGCGCGAGCGCCCATCGGGGCGCCGTTGGAGTACCGCGACCTCGCCCTGCCGATTGGACCTCTCGTCACCCCGGGGCAGCCACTCCGTGTGACGTGCGGAACCCGGGGCCT
>JAGNNV010000056.1 GCA_017990495.1 Vicinamibacteria bacterium | reverse complement strand
ACTGGCTGGTCGACTTCGGTCCGGGGGCGGGGCGGCATGGCGGCGAGATCGTGGCCGAAGGCACACCCAAGCAGGTCAAGGCCAACCCCAAGAGCATCACCGGCCAGTACCTCAAGGGCACGCTCAGTATCGAAACACCCAAGGCGCGCCGGCCGGGGAACGGTCTCGCCATTCAGATCCTGGGCGCCAGGGAAAACAACCTCAAGAACATCAACGCTTCATTCCCCCTGGGGAAACTGGTGTGTGTGACGGGCGTGTCGGGTGCGGGCAAGAGCACGCTGGTCAATCAGATCCTGTACCCGGCGGCGGCGCGCGCGCTCCACGCCAGTGAGGTGACGGTAGGCGCCCACGACAAAATCACCGGACTCGAGCATGTCGACAAGGTCATCGACATCGACCAGACCCCGATCGGCCGCACCCCGCGGAGCAACCCCGCGACCTACACCAAAGTCTTCGACCTGGTGCGCGAGTTCTTCGCCGAGCTGCCCCAGGCCAAACAGAACGGCTACTCCGCGGGACGCTTCTCTTTCAACGTCAAGGGCGGACGATGTGAAGCCTGCGAAGGCGACGGGGTGAAGAAAGTGGAGATGCACTTCCTGCCCGACGTCTATGTGCCCTGCGAGGTGTGCCAGGGGAAACGCTTCAACGAGGCGACCCTTACCGTCGCTTACAACGGGCGATCCATCGCCGACGTCCTCGCCATCACCGTGGACGAGTCGCGCGATTTGTTCAAACACCATCCGAAGATCAAACGCGCCCTCGACACTCTGGCCGATGTCGGCCTCGGCTACATCGCTCTCGGCCAGTCTTCGCCCACGTTGTCGGGTGGTGAGGCCCAGCGGGTGAAACTTTCGCGCGAACTGTCCAAGCGCTCGACCGGACGCACGCTCTACATCCTCGACGAACCCACCACCGGGCTCCACTTCGACGACATCAAGAAGCTCCTCGGCGTGGTGAATCGGCTGGTCGACGCCGGCAACACCATGGTGGTCATCGAGCACAACCTCGACGTGATCAAGACCGCGGACTGGATCATCGAAGTGGGCCCCGAAGGAGGGCACGCCGGGGGGAAGATCCTCGCCACCGGCACCCCGGAGCAGATCGCGGCCGCGAAGACCACGGCCACCGGCGCCTTCCTGGCCGACCTTCTGTAAACGCTGAAAACACGACGCGGTCCCGGGATCGAGACGAAGCCCTCGACCTTCTCGACGACGGCGCGATCAACCGACTCGTCGCGGGAGAAACACCAGGAGCGTCAGAACAGCCCAGGCTGCGACGATGCCCCACCGCGTTTTCGCACGGGATGCTTCCTCGGCTTGGATGCGTTTCCGCAGCACGTCATCGTCGATCGCAAAGTGATGGTCATGAAATCGCGAGAAGTTGGGGATGTAGACAACCTTGACGGACTGGCCGACCTTGTAAAGGCTTCGGTCCGGGGTCGTGTTGAGGGCGGATAAATGGGCCCCCGGCCGGGGGCCGCCAAGTCCCTTCAATAGAACGAAGGGTGTAAAGGTGGCGCCCTGCGGACCTGGCGCCTCGATCACGTGCTGAATCGTTCCGTCCTTCTCCGCGGTCGCCTCGTGGTGAAATGTCTGGAGGTCTCCGGCTCCGAGGTACATCGAGAAGGCAAGCAGGCCAAGGATCGCGACGAGAGCCGCCATCGCGGCCCTCGACGGGCCACCCCGCGGCGCGGGGAGTGCGCGGGCTCGAGGCCCGACTCCGGATCCTGTTCGAACCCCAGCCACACCCATCGTTCGCGCCACGGTACGCGACGCTATGGGGGCCTCGGAAAGAAAGCGTCGATCGAACCAACTGCAGAAGCGGATCCAGAAGTAGCACGCGGCCACCGCGGGGATCATGGCCAACATCGCCACCAGTGCCTGTCCGCGACGCTCGCCGCGCGTCGACCCCGTGCGATCGAAAATGCCGAGAATGCCCTCGCTGATCGCGCCGAGGAGCATCATCCCGATCGTCAGGCCCACGAGAAACAGGAACAACGTCATGGCAGCGCCTAACAATCCCAGGATCAGACGAGCGACAAGCCGCATTCCCACATAGCTTGCCACAGGCCCCCGCGCCCCTGGCGGCGGGGCCTCACTCCGCCAGGAGTTCGAGGTCGACGTGGGAAAGGATGCCGGTGACGAAGCTGCTGGCGTGGTCGTCAAGTTGGCATCCGACCCGTAAACTCAGGGGATGGTCAACCGTCTCAAACCCGCCCTGGCCCTGTTCCTATTCAGCGTCGCCGCCTCGCCGGCCATCGCTCAGAGCGTTCCGGAAGCGGCCCTCGCGCAGCTGATTCAAGACATCGGGAAGTACCGGGAGAAGGGGCATGTATTGGCCCTGCCGGAAGGGGTGGACCCGCGCTACGCGAAACGTCTCGACGACGAGTCCGAGGCCCGATACGCCGAGGAGACAAACTCACTGGCCGGCTTCGAAGGACGACTCAAAGCGATCGACCGCTCGACCTTGAGCCAGGCCCTTCAGACGGACGCCGAAATCCTCTCTCGACAGCTGCGCGATCGGCGGAACGAGTTGCGCTTCCGCGCCTTCGAGATGCCGATGGGCTCAAGGGAGGGTTTCCACTTCGAGATCTCCGCCTTGCCCGACAAGTACAACTTCGACAAGGTCGCGGACTTCGATGAATACATCGCGAAACTTCAGTCGTTCCGCGAGCACGCGGGGCAGACCATCGCCTTGCTGCGGGCGGGTCTGAAATCCGGGCGCACCCTCCCGAAGGATGTGCTCGCCGGTTACGACGAGCCGGTGGCCGCCCTGATCGTGAAGGACGTGAAGGACAGCCTGCTGTATCGGCCGCTCACGAAGGCGCCCGCCTCGTTCACGAGCGCAGACGCGGAGCGCATATTGCGTGATGGAACGGCGGCCCTGCGCGATTCGGTGATGCCGGGCCTGCAGGACTTCCTGACCTTTCTCCGCGCCGAGTATCTGCCGGGGGCCCGCACGACCCTGGGCCTTTCGGCGCTCCCCGACGGCGCCGCCTTCTATCGACATCGCATCCTCATGCACACCACTCTGGCCCTCTCGCCCGAGGAGGTCCACGAGACGGGCAGGCGCGAAGTGGCGCGCATCCGGGCGGAGATGGAGCAGGTGATCCAGCGGACCGGCTTCAAGGGAAGCTTCGCGGAGTTCATCCGATTTCTTCAGGACGACCCGCGGTTCACGGTGGACAGCGAGGAGAAGTATCTCCAGGCCGTGGCCCTCGCCGCCAAGCGCATGGACGGGGCCCTGCCCCGGATCTTTTCTCAACTTCCCCGCACGCCCTACGGCATCCGACCGATGCCGGAGCGGATCGCCCTTCGTCAATCGGCGGGATACTACGATCAGGGTGCGGTGGACGGAACGCGCGCGGGTTTCGTGAACATCAACACGTCGGACATCAAGGCGCGCCCGCTCTACGTGGCCGAGTCGCTGGCCTTCCATGAAGGCGTGCCCGGACACCATCTTCAGATCATGCGGGCCCGGGAGAACACGGCCCTGTCTGATTTTCGCCGACGACTGGGCATCACCGTGTTCGTCGAAGGGTGGGGCCTGTACGCCGAACGCCTCGGCCGCGAGGTTGGATTCTTCCAGGATCCTTACAGTGACTTCGGTCGTTTGACCTACGAGATCTGGCGCGCCGTGCGGCTAGTGGTCGACAGCGGCGTGCATGCCCTTGGCTGGACCCGCGCCCAGGCCATCGCGTACATGGCCGACAACACCGGTTTCAAGATCGGTCCGTCCACCGCCGAAGTCGACCGCCACATAACCGAAGCCGGCCAGGGTCTCGCCTATACCTTCGGGATGATCAGGATCCTCGATCTGCGAAAGCGCGCGGAAGAAAAACTCGGGCCCCGGTTCGACCTCAAGGCCTTCCACGAAGCCATCCTGAAGAACGGCGCCCTCCCCCTCGACGTGCTGGACCTCGAGGTCTCCTCGTGGATCGAGCAAGCAGCGCTCGCGGACTCCTCTGCCTTCCCGGCCGGCCTGCTCTAAGTCCGGCCGGCCTCACTCCGCCAGGAGTTCGAGATCGATGTAGGAAGAGATGCCGGTCACGAAGCGGCTCGCGTGGCCGTCAAATGGCGCCCCCCACTCTGACAACTTGATGTTCGGCCCATGGCCGAGGCTCTCACTGCTGGGCGCTCAAGACGCGACGCTGAACCCTACTGCCCTTCCACCCAATAGCCGGTGCGTCCTCGCACTTTCCCCTTGCCCGATCGCAGAGCTACCTCCAGTTTGTGCCAGCCGGGAGACGGGTTCTCGGGATCGTAGCGGAGCACGTACCGGTGCCTCATGGCGTCTACTATGTCCGTGAAGGCCGCATCGAGGCGAGCTTCTGATGCCACCTGCACGAGTGACCCTCCCGTGATCTCGGCCAAAGCGCGCATAGTCCTGATGTGAGCCGACTCGCCCGGGTTGAAGGTGACACTGTTCGAGCGCCTTCGCTCGGTCGACTGGAGACCCTCGGTGAATCCGGGCGATCGGGACACCCTTGAAGGCGCCGCGGATTCGGCGGCGACGATCTGAATCAAGGCGTTGGAACGCTCGACAAGCTCGCGCAGGCCCTTTCCTTCCAACCAGCTCGAATTGTCCTCGCCGTCGGTGAACACGATCACTACGGTTCGCAAGGCCGAAGCCGGCAAGAGGAGGGCGGCGAAGAGCGCGTCGTGCACCGAGGTGCCTCCGGTGGCCCGGAGTCTCGTGAGGGCCATGCGAGTCTGAGCGTGATCGCGGCTCAGGGGCGCCCGCCAGTGGATGGCGTCCGAGAAAGAGAGAAGCGCCACCTCATCGTCGGGGCGCAGCCGGTCGAGGAACGACCACGCGGCGGCGCGCAGACTGTGGAGCTTGGGTCCGAGCATGCTGTGGCTGGTGTCGAAAACGAGCACGGCCCGAATGGGAAGCGAATCCGTGGGAACCAAGTCGAACGCCCGGGGCACGCCGTTGTCTCTGAGAATGAAGTCCTGCGCGGTCAGGCGGAGCGCTCCCGGGTTCGCGGACTCCACGAACACGTCGATGAAAACCGACTCCACCTGGGCCGCGAAGACAGGAGGCTGCGACGCGGCCTCCTGCGCCTGCGTGAGCGCGGCGGCGCCGGCGAGACACAGCGCCGCGAGGGCGAGAACCTTCAACGGGGCAACCCCTGCAGGAGCCGCGCGAACAGCGCCTCCCCTACGACTGGATTCCCCACGAGGTAAAACCAGTACGCATCAAAGCGCCGATCCGCCGAGTCCGCCAACGCGCGCTCGAGTACCTCGCGACCCTGGGCGCGCTTGCCCTGACGAACGAGCGCATTGGCCAGCGCCACCGAGGCGGTTTGCATCCCCGGCTCGGGGACGAGGGCGCGGCGATATTCCTGAACCGCCGCCTCCAGGTCGCCCTCGGTCTCGAAAGATTGGCCGAGAAACAGATGAGCGAGGTAGAGGAACCGCCCGCTGCCCAGAGCAATCGCCTCTCGCAGACTCCTCCGGGCCTCATCCGCTTTTCCCTGGCCATGCCGCAGGCGACCCAGTCGCAGGTGAGCCTCGACGAGTACCGGATTGAGCGTCAGCGCCTTCGAATAGCGTTCGACCGCTCTGCTGACCATATCGGCGCGGTCGAGGCCGGCGTTCCGGCGATTCTGGATCAGGATGCCTTGGTCGCTCGCGGGCGTGTCGGCCCCCACGCGGAAAGCGCCCAGTGACTCTTCCGCCATGCCTGCGGTCAGGTGCAGGAGAGGCTCCTTCGGCCCGAACTTCAACCCGGCGTCAGCCCACTCTCGTGCCTCAGCGAAACACAGCACCGAGCGTTGGTAGAGGGACTGAATCGTGTGGAATTCGATCAGGAACGCGGTTCCGCCCGTTTGATGGACCACCGATTTCAGGAGCTTCTCGACCGCGGCCGCGTGGCGTCCTGTCACGCAGTCGGGCGGGCCCACGGCGCTTGCGGTCGCCCGGGCTCGCTCGGTTCGCTCTACCTCGGCATGAAGGAGTATCGCGGCGCGAATCGGCAGCGCATCGAGGCGCTTGCGCGCTTCGCAGGCTACACACCGCCTGCCTTCGTTCGCGAGAGCCTGGGCGGTCTTTACGGCTTCGGCGATGTCGCGTTCACTTACCGAGCCGAAGGCCTCGGTCGCGGCCTGCCGATCACCCCCGACGTACCGGGAAACAGTCGCCCAGTAGGGGGCAGGGGATGCCTCCGAAGCGCTGTCGAAGATGACGACGGGCCTCGCGTGCCCAAGGCCGACGACCTCCTTGCTGACGGTGAGGGTCGGCGCGGCGCGGGTGTTATGGGCTGCAATCGCCATCAGGACAACGAAACTGATCCAGAACCGTCTGCGCTTCTCGCCCAAGTCGAATGCCTCCGAGAGTGAGGCCAGTGTACGCCTGCGGCCTCACTCCGTCAGGAGCTCCAGGTCGATGTAGGAAAAGATGCCGGTGACGAAGCTGCTGGCGTGATCATCGAAGAGCGTGCCTCGCTCGTCCCGCACTCCGCAAATCGTCACCTCGTGGCGGGCCTGGGCGGCGAGGGTGTGGGCCGGCCGCCAGAACAGCACTCTGCCGTCCGACGAGATGTCGAGAACCCCCTCGACCTCCCGATCCTCGGCCCGCACGCGCAGGCCCGCGGCCGAGAGGTGATCGACCGGGCGGGGAGCGGTGACCAGGACGGTCGCGTCGCGGGGAACATCGGTCTCCTGATCTTTCGGCATCACTCGGAGGATGGGGCTTGTATCCCTGGTTCTCATTTCATCCCTGCCGATCGATCCAGCGTTTTCCGCGCCAGATGAGGATGCGCACCCGGGCCGATCCTCCGGTCACCCGCACCCCGACCATGCTGCTGCGAGTGCGGAGATAGAAGGTGCCGGGCGTTCCGGTGCCCAGTGGCGAGAACGACACCATGCGCGCGCTGCCGAAGCGGATGGGCTCTGAGCCGAGCGGTCCGCCGTCGGGTGCGACGACGTCGGGAAGGACGCCCACGTCCACCCCGGCGTGGCCGGCGTCGAGGCGGAAGGGTCCGGCGATGCGCAGGTCGACACCATCATCGATGTCCGCCTTGCGTACGCCATTGAAGTTCCCGTCGATATAGGTCGAGAACATCACCAGGCCCTCGGGGTCCTTTTCAAAACGAATGGCGGTCTGGGTGTTCTTCTTGGTGGCGATGGACCGGGCTTTCATGAACTCGGAGCGGAAGCCCTGAGCCGCGCCGACCAGGGCCATCTCCTGTCGGTAGCCCACGATGTTCGGCAGCGCCACCGAACCGAGGGTGAGGAGGATGACGAGGGCGACCAGGAGTTCGAGCAGTGAATATCCAGCGGGGCGGGTGAACGGGTGAAGTGCCTTCATGGTTGTTCCTGAATTCGTTGGCGGGTCCATTGAAAAAGGGGGTGCGGACCGAAGATCCGCACCCCCCATCGACGAACCGGTTCGCCGAACTACGGCTTCGCGGTCTCCCGCTGAGCCGCGGGGGCGGCGCCCACCGACAGGTAGCCCTGGATCTTGGCGAAGTTCTTCTCGCCGATCCCCTTGATCGCCATGAGGTCCTCGACGGACTTGAAGGCGCCGTTCTTCTGGCGATGCTCGACGATGCGGGCGGCGAGGGCGGGACCGACGCCGGGCAGGTCTTCGAGCTGGCTGACCGTGGCGGTGTTGAGGTTGATCTTGCCGGACGGGGTGGAGGCCGCCGCGAAGGCGGGGCCGCCGGTGAGGACGAAAGCCGCGAGAAGGGCGGCAGCGACGAAACGGTTGACAGTGTTGAAACGCATGGTGGTGTTCTCCTGGTTTGAGGGCTCGAAACTCGACTTTGGCTTGCGGGTCGCGAGATCTCGTTTGTGGTTATGGTTGTTGGTGATTGAGGTGGCGGGGGCTCTGGTCTCTCCCAAGTTGTCCAGAACCCCCGCCGTGAAACGTCATGGCGGGCTCTTAGGGCAAGGCCGGTGCCAGCTCGCGCCGCCTCTCAGCAAGGCCCGTGCTTCGATCGATTTCCGCCACACCCCCTGCCGGATAGGGGTGTCTGGGAAGGTCCCGTGACGTCGCGCGCGCTTGACGGTTCAGGCGGCGGGGTGGTGCGCAACCCTCTGGCAGGGAGGGGCGATCAGGCGAAAAAGACCGAAGTAAGGCCGGGTTGACGTCCTTGAAACAGGGGCATCGGGGTAGGATCGCGGGGCCGCTCAGCTAAGCTCTCGTCCCTCACTCTGCGGTCCTCCGGATTTTTCAAAGGCCGCCATCCCATGCCCACATCGGACTCACCCACCAAAAAAACTCCTCTGGAGAACACGGATCCCCTCGTCCGCGCGAAAGCCGCGCGCGAGTGGCCCGTGGAAGACCAGGCCGCCCTTGAACGCCTGGCCACCCAGGATGCCGACCCACGGGTCCGGCAGGTGGCGGTGCGCCGCCTGAAGAGTTCGACTCTGGTGCTTCAGGTCCTGAGCGCGGATCTCGACGTCCACGTTCGCCAGGAAGCCCAGGACCGCCTCTTCAAGGCCATCCTCTCCAGCGAGCCCGAGGCGTCATCCCTCTTCGCCGACATCGCCCCCCATCTCTCCGACGACGATCTGGTGCGCATCGCCAAGGAAGTCCACGGCGACGCGAGCGCCAAAGCCGTGGGTTTCGTCAAGGGGCCCAAGTCCCTCGCCGACCTGGCCAAGACCGCCCGCTCCCATGACGTCCGCATCGCCGCGTTCGCGCGAGTGAACGAGGCGGACGAGCAGATCCTGGTCGACATCGCCCTGCATTCAGAGTTCAAGGACTCGGGAACGGCTGCGGTGGCGAAGATCGAATCCGAAGCCGCCCTCACCCGTGTGGCTGAACGCGCACGCCTCAAGCCGGTGGCGCGCGAGGCCCTCTCCCGCCTGGGCTCGGCCGCCCACGAGGAAGAGGCGCTGACCTCCCCCGATCTCGAGCCCCCTGCTGAAGAGGAGGAGGCTCCGGTCGCCCCCATCGATCCCGTCGAGGAAGCACGGCTGCTCGCCGACTTCGACGCCGCGGTGCAGGCGCGCGAAGCCATCCTGGCCCGGGTCGAGGCTCTCCCCAACTCGGAAGTGCGCAGTGCGGTGGTCGAGGCACGTCTCGAGTGGTCGGCTCTGCCGCCGCTGTCGGGCGTCCAGGGCCACGACTTCGCCGAACGTTTCAGCACGCTCTGTTCGCGAAAGATCGCGGCTGCGGGCCGGGCCGAGCGGTTCGCCGCGGTTTCTCCTACTCTCGATACTCTGGCCGAGCGCGCGGAAAAACTCGCGGCCGAAGAAGTGATCCGCAATCAGCGCGAGCGGATCCGCGCACTGCGCGCAGAATGGGACCAGACCACCAAAGACACCGGCGTTCCCGACGACGACCCCCGTCGCCTGCGCTTCGAAACCGCGGCCCTCAAGGTCGAACAGGCGCTCGCCGAGATCGACGCCGCCTCTCAGCAGAAGCGGGACGAAGAACTCGAACTGCTCCGCACCCTGCCCACCCGCCTCGAGTTCCTGATTCAGCAGAAGGACGTGGCGGTTTCCCAGCTCGAAGAAGCGCAGCGCGAACTGCGGACCATGGAGCCCCTCGTGGGCATGCTTCAGGGAGAAGAGCGGAAGAAGATCGGCAAGGCCCTTGAAGATGTTCGCCCTAAACTCTTCGCCAAGACCCAGGAGGTTCGGGAAGCGGCCGAGTGGACCGGCTTCGCCCATCTCGCCGCCCAGGAACGTCTGATCGCGGAGATCGAAGCGGCCTCCGCCATCGAGAATCCCGACTCCGCGGCCAACAAACTCCGGGACATCGAGGCTCGCTGGGCCGAGGTCCGCAAGGTTCCCAAAGACCAGGGCGAGGAACTGTGGAAGAAGTTCACTTCGTTCCGCGATCCCCTGCGCAAGCGGCTGAACGAGTTCTTCGCCAAGCGCACGTCCGAGCAGAAAGACGCGAAGAAAAAGAAGGAAGAGCTGATCGCCAAGGCGGAGGCCCTGGTGGCCGCCGTGAACGAATCCACCGACTGGAAGAAGGGTGCCGAAGACTTCAAGGCCCTGCAGAACGAGTGGCGCACCTTCCCCTCCTCGGGCAAACACGAGAAAGACCTGATTCCGCGTTTCAAGGCTCCGGCCGATCGTTTCTTCGCCGCGCGCAAAGCAGCCCTCGACGAACGCGACAAGTCCTTCGGCGCCAATCGCGAAGCTTTCGAGAATCTGGTGAAGCGGGCCGAGGCCCTCGCCGTCTCAACGGAGTGGGACAAGACCACCACGGAAGCGAAGAAGCTGCAGGCGGAATGGAAAGCGGTCGGTCCCATTCCCATGCGCGAGCGCGAGAAGCTCTACAACCGCTTCCACAAGGCGGTCGACTCGGTGTTCGACCGCTACCGCCGCCGCGACTCCATCGAGGACGAGAAGTTCCAGGCCGAACGCGCAGGGTTCCTGACCGAGATGGAAACCCTTGCCGCCGCGGAAACTCCGGGCGACGACTACAAAGACAAGGTGTCCGACTTCCGCGCCCGCTGGCGCAAGATGTCGGGCCGCCCCAGCCGCGAGCAGGACATCACCTTCAAGACACTCTTCGCGAGTCTCATCTCGAAGAACGCCGAAGCCTTCAAGGGCACGGACATGGACGTCGACGAGAACCGCAAGAAGCTCGAGAAGCTGGTGGTCAAGCTCGAGGCGCTTGAAAGCGACAAGGTCAAGGTCGACTCGATGGACCTCGCCACCAAGCTCAAGGAAGCCTGGGCTTCACGCACCATGGGCGCCAAGCCTGGGGGTTCCAGCTTCAAGGCCGAGGTTGAGAAAGCCCGGTCGATCTACGAGAAGCTCGGTCCGGTGGTGGGCGACGAAGGTGAAGCCCTGCGCAAGCGTTTCGAAGCCATCTGCCGCAAGCTGGGTTAGGTAAGAACCGCCCCCTTCGGCGGGGCTAGACTCGGTGAGTGATAAAGCATCGCTTCGTCCTCGATGAGGCCGCGCGCTCATTTCTGGATCTGACCGCTCGAACCAAGTGGACTGACGTCCGGCTCAGCGTGGGCGGAAGGTCACTCGGGCCGCCGCTGTCACGGGCGGATCTGCGCGATGGGCAGTCTTACACCTTGCCGGATGGGTCGGAGCTGCTCATTCAGTTGGAGATGCCATTCCTCATGCCCACGCTGCGGATTGAGCGGGACGGGGTGGTGGTTCAAGGCTCCGACGCCAGCCTGGAGAGGCTCTCCGCGCGCGCCGGGGGGTGGCTCATGGGACTCGGTGGGCTGAATTTCCTTCTCGGCCTTTTCGCGACCTCGTTACAGCTCGGGCCCGCGCAGAATGCCCTCTTTCTGGTCGGCGTCTTCTTCGCCCTCTGCGGCTTCTTCGCGCGCCGGGGTTCACTGCCGGGCCTTGTCCTTGGAACGGGGCTGTTCTTTCTGGGCGTCCTTCAAGGTTTGTCTACCGCCAACACGATGACCATCGTGTTTCAGATCGCCCTGTTAACTCCGATGTTTCGGGCGTTGCACGCTCACTATCTCGAGCGAACGTCCGCCACCCGCCCGCTGCGGAGAGACCACGTCCCGCTCGCGGTGGTGAAATCCGTGATCCGCCCCCAAACCCAGTTTGCCCAAACGATCGCTCCGGCTTCACGGCCAAGGGTCGCCGCGCCTGACCTTGCTAACGGGGCGGCGTTTGATCGCCCTGCGGTGGGACCAGCCACATCTCCGCCCGTGCCGTCCGCTTCGATCATGGCTGCGCCAGAGGTCAGGGCCACTTCACTATCCGACCAGCGCTTCGGTCCCTATGTTGTCACTGGAACACTGGGGTCCGGCGGCATGGCCACCGTGTATCAGGCCCGACAGACGTCGATTGGCCGGGACGTGGCCCTCAAGGTCATCACCGGGAATCACAACGCCGACCCAGAATTCGGCGAACGGTTTCGGCGTGAAGCGGAAACCACGGCGAGGCTCTCGCATCCCCACATCCTGAAGGTCTTCGACTTCGGCGAGGATGCCGGTCGTCCCTATCTCGCCATGGAGTACATGGGCGGGGGAACGCTACGAGGTCGCATCGGTGCCACACCCTTACCGGTTCCGCAGGTCCTGAAATGGGCCGAGCAGATAGGACCGGCCATCCACAGCGCGCATAGCCAGGGGGTGGTGCATCGGGACATCAAGCCCGAGAACGTCCTGCTGGACCAGAGCGGGAACGCCTTCCTCGCCGACTTTGGCCTGGCGCGCCTCGGCGACGCGAGAGCCAATCTGACCCAGGCCGGGACGCAGATGGGCAGCCCCTCTTACATGGCGCCCGAGCAGTGGCACGGGGCTGACGTTACGGAAGCGGCCGATCTGTATGCCTTCGCGGCAATGGTGTTTGAATTGCTCACGGGTCGGCCTCCTTTCCGCGCCGCCAGTCTTCCCGCGCTGATGGCCCAGCATCTGACGGCTCCGGTGCCATCTGCGCGCGCGTTACGGCCGAGTCTGCCCTTGACCGTTGACGCGTTCTTCGCCAAAGCCCTGAACAAAGCCCCGGAGCAGCGCTTTGCCGACGCATCGGCGATGGTCGATGGGTTAAAGCAGGCTCTGAAGGGTGGAGCTGTGACTCAGACCGCGCGGCCACGTGCGCCCGCCCCGCGCCCGATCCGGCAATCGACTTCCTCGACATCGTGGGTCGACCATCTCCGGTCCCCGGTTGGCATCGCCGTGGCCGTGATCGTTGGCCTGGTGGCAGCGGGGGCCTGGCGGCAGCGTTCCCCCGCTTCACCCATGTCCGACGCCGGTCGGGAGACTGGGCGGGCCGCCCCGCGGCGCCAGGCCACAACCAGGCCGACTCCTGAACCCGTGGCGACCGTGGCCATTCCCCCCGCCACTCTGGCGGGCAATCTCCATAATCTTCCCTTCCGGCTCACCGACGCCGCCTTCAGCCGTGCCCTGAACCGGCTGGTGGTCATCGCCGAAGGCATCCAGGCGGTGATGATCGTCGACCCCGAAACCGGAAACTCGACGAGGGTCGACCTGCCCGCGACCCCTCACTCGGTGACCACATCACCGGAGGGGTTCGCGGCGCTTGTGACCTCTGACTTCTCCGTTTCCATGGTGAACCTCGCCTCCGGCACCGTCGACAGGACGGTGGCCGTGAACGTGAGAGGTTCGACCGGACTCATGGGTTCATGGGCCTACATTCTTCCGGAACGCGACCAATGGGAGAAGGTACGCAGCGTCAACCTTCTCTCGGGCGAAATCAAGACCGGAACCGGCAGCGTATACGCAGGGGCGATAATGAAGGCCCATCCGTCGGGGCGTCGGCTTTACATGGTTGATCGCGGTTTGTCTCCTGGGGACATCCATAGAATCGACGCTGGTCTCGGCCCGGCCTTGGCCGTGAAGGACTCGCGCTATCACGGCGACTACCCGATCTGCGAGAACCTCTGGTTCTCGGAGAAAGGGGACTTCGCCTTCACTGGCTGCGGCAACGCGTTCTCACTCTCAGACGATCCCAAGAAAGACATGGACTTCGCGGGCACCGTCCCAAACCTCGAGGAGCAACGCATCAGCGCCCTCGCTCACTCCGACAGCGCCAGCCGCGTGTTGCTCGTGCCGCAGCAACGCTATTCGCGAAACGATGAGGATCCAAGGGACACTCTGGTGACCTATGAATTCCCGGGGTTCCGCTTCATCGCTCGAGACGTGTTGCCTCGCCTGGGCACGCCGGAGAGCCCGGTGATCGCGACCGGTCGCTTCGTATTTGCCAACCGCGACGGTCGCCGAATGTATGTGGTTCTCGATGCTCCGGCCGCAGCCTCCAAGGTGACCTCCGCGATCCTCGCCGCCGACATGAGGTAGGACGGCCATGACCTCCTGCCCTTCGTGTCACGCGTCGTGCCGCGGCGACGACGCCATCTGTCACAAGTGCGGCATGACCCTGGACGCCATGCCGTTCGAGAGCGTCTCGGAGTTGCTCACCGCCGCGGGGTCGCGACAATCCGTCCTCGAGAGTCGGATCTTCCTCTTCCTCTGCTTCCTCGGCCTGTCTCCGCTCATCCTCGCCACCTTCGAGAGCCCCCGCCTGATCCTCGACGCTCTCTCCGTCTGGACGGGTCTTTGCTGGGGCATTCTGCTGTTTCGCCTTTTTGCGCCTCCCTCACTGGGCATCAAAACCGCGATCGGGGTCCTTCTCGCCACATCTTTCGTGGTGATGCCGGTGTTCGAGGTCTCTCTCTCGCTCTGGCCCAAGGAATCCGAAACATGGCTCACTTCCGACTCGCTTCCCAAGCGCCTCCTCGCCTACGTGGGGGTCGTCGGGATACGCGAGGAGTTCTTCAAAGCCATCCCCGTGCTGATGGCCATGTGGTTGTCTCCCTCTCTGCGGCAGCCGCGCTCCGGAGTGGTGCTTGGCATGATGGCGGGTGTGGGCTTTGCCGCGACCGAGAACGTCTACTACGTCTACCTGACGCTTTCCGAGGCCCTTGAGACGGCGGGGCGCAGCGACAAAACCGCGCTCCTCATGCCGATCTACAACAATCTCGTCCGCACCATGGTGGGCCCATTCGCCCACGCCACGTTCTCGGGCCTCCTGGGATCATTTGCCGCCTCGGCCGTATCGCGCGGGAGTTTCGGCACCTTCTTGGCTGGACTCTTGCTGTCCGCCTCGCTTCATGGGGCTTACAACACCGTGGTGGGCTTCGCGGGCCCTCTCGGAGTCGTGGTTCTCGGGGGTGTCCTGTTCCTGACCATGATCGCCCACGCCGGCGCCAGCACAACGGGGGCGCAGCCCAGCAGTGGCGAGGGTCTGTTCTCCCGCACCATAGTTCGGTCTCCTCCCCGCTCCGGGCCGATGCCGACCTCACGGATGGTCGCCGGGGTCGCGCCACCCGTACTCACTCCTTCTCCACAGGGGAGTTGGGTGTTGTCTGTGCCCGGTTCCGGCGACGTCGTCATCCCCCCCTATGTGGCTCTCCGGATCGGACGGGATTCCACGGCCTGCGACATTGTGATCAACGACCCGTCCGTTTCGCGATTGCACGCCACCATCTCCATGAAGGGACCGCAGCCTCAGGTAGTTCGCGTGAGCAAGATCGGGGTGATTACGGTCAATCTCGCGGAGACGGAGGGCGGCTTGTTGGCCGAAGGGGACGAAATCGGCATCGGTGGCGCGGTTCTCAGGATCGGCCGCGCCGCACCCGGGAAGTCGTTCGAGGCGTTGGTGTCGCGGTTACCAACGGATTCCTCGCGCTAGGCCCCCGGGTCTGCGCTCGCTAAACGGCGTGGCTCCGCCCGGGGGTGACGAGAGGTCCAATGGGCAGGTAGTGGCGCGACCGTGAGGGTCCTCAGACCGCGTGCCAGGGGATGCTGCTCACGAAGCCTTTGGCCGAGAAGAACCTGAGTTTCTCGAGCAGCAACTTCGCCGCCGCTTCAGATGAGGCGGGGTTCTGGCCGGTGATCAGTGCGCCGTCCGAGACCACATGCGACTCCCCGTCCGCGGCCTTGGTGTAGGTCCCGCCGGCTTCGGTGAGCATGTCCTCGACGAGGAAGGGGACAAGATCCTTGAGGCCTGTGGAAGCTTCCTCGGTGTTGCTGAAGCCGGTGACGGTGAGGCCTTCAACCAGGGGCTTCCCCTCCGGGGTTTTCACGTTCTTCAGCACGCCGGGCGCATGACAAATCGCGGCCACCGGCTTGCCGGCCGCGAGCATCGTTTGGATCAGCTGGATTGACGCGCTGGAGTCCACGAGGTCAAAAAGCGGCCCGTGGCCTCCCGGATAGAACACGGCATCGAAATCGGCGGCCGAGAGGCCGCGCAAAGGAAGAGTTGCCCCAAGGGCCGCGAGCGCTTTCGGGTCGGCCTTCAGCCGTTGCACCGCCTGCGACTGCGCTTCGGGGCCATCACTGTTCGGGTCGATAGGCGGCTCGCCACCAAGCGGCGAGGCCAGCGTCACCTCGGCTCCCGCATCGCGAAAGACGAAGTACGGGGCCGCGAATTCTTCGAGCCAGTAGCCGGTGGGACCACCGTTCGTGCCGAGTCGATCGTGCGATGTGAGAACCATGAGTATCTTCATAAAGACTCCAAGCGCTCGCGAGTGAGCCTTCTCAGGGTAAGTGCCCCGTTCTCGTCCGGTCTGTGCGCTGGGGAACCATCGACCATTTCCGATGAGGCGATCAGCCACAAGCCGGGCTAGGTAGCGCAGGCCGAATTCCTGAGGGCCTTCGCTTCGCGAACGCCCTCCAGAGCAAAGTCGCTCCCTTCGGTCGCTCGTTTGTCACTTCGGCCGGAGGCGCGAAGCCTCCCCGAAGGGGGACGCGGGGGTTGCGCGCAGCCCTCGCCAGAGGGCGTAGCCTGCCCTTGGGGCATGGGGGGCTGAGCACTTTGCGGCCCCCCAACTCAGCCTAGAGCAGCTGAATGGCGCGGGCGATCTCGGCGGCCTTGTGCTTCTGGATGCTGTGACCGCCCTCCTCGAAGCGCAGGCTCACCGCACCCGGAATGGCGGCGGCCAGTTCCATGGGGATCTGGGGTTCGACCAGATGGTCGTCCGCGGCAAAGGCCACGAGCGTCTTCTTCGGTAGCGGCTTCCGGGCGGCGCGGTTGAGCAGGGGATAGTCGGCCGCGGTGAACGACTCGAACTGCGTCGCGTACTCGTCCGCCGTCATCTCCTCGGCCCGCGGAAAGCGCCTCTTCTTGTAGTGATCCCGGACCCTTGGAAGCACAAGGTTGCGCACTCCCGGCACCTTGAGCAGGAAGGCGATGCGCATGAACGAAGCGCGCGATCGCGACAGACCGCGATGGGGCCGCAAACCCATGGGAGCGATCAGAACCAGCTGAGACACGCGCTCCGGAGCCATGGACGCGGTGACGAGGGCGGTGGCCGCGCCCATTGAATGTCCGATAAGGCCGAACCTCTTGATCTCCAGCTGGTCAGCGAGGCCAAGGACGGTTTCCGCTCTGGCCTCGAAACTTCGAAGCGCCGCCCGCCTCGGCTCCGACCCACCCGAGCCGGGCAGATCCACGCGGACCAAACGGGCGAAGGCGACGAGAGGCGGCGCGAGGTACCGGAAATCCCGCACCGAGCCCGGCACACCGTGGATGGCGAAGAAGACCCGCTTCGAATGGCCCTCGTCGGTGAAGGTCAGCCGGGTCCCGGCGACCCGGGTTTCCCGGAGGGGCGGATCGGACTTGGGGAGCAGGGCCACCATCCCTGAAACCTCTGGGCGGGCTCTGGAGCTAGCGCACGCCGCCCATCATCCGCTTGATGGTGGGTGTGAGTGCCAGCAGCACCAGCGCCATCACGGTGGTTATGGCGAAGAGACCCCCGAACAGGGTGGCCGGAGGCAGCCGGTCGCTGAACCCGCCGGCGAAACCGGCCAGCATGTTGCCCGCTCCGATGGCAAAGAAGAAGACGCCCATCATCACTCCGGCGTAGCGCGCGGGAGCCAGTTTGGAGACGGTGCTGAGACCGACTGGGGAGAGACAGAGTTCGCCGATGGTGTGCATGAGATAAGTGCCCACCAGCCACCAGGGGGCCACTCGGAGGGAGGGCTCGGCGGTGTAGGCGAGGCTCGGCGGCACCAGAAGCAGCATGCCCACGCCCACGAAGAGCAGGCCCAGGGCGAACTTCACCGGGCTGCTCGGCTCCTTGTCTCCCAGCCTGACCCACATCACGCTGAACACGGGAGCGAGCAGCAGCAGCCAGGTGGAGTTCACGCTCTGGAACCAGCTTGATGGGAAGTCCCAGCCCGCAACCGAGTTTCTGGTGTGCTCGGCGGCGAACAGGTTGAGGGTGGTGCCGGCCTGCTCGAACACGAAGAAGAAGGCCATGATGAACAGCATCAGAATGGCCACCACCCACATGCGCTGCCGCTCTTCGTGGGTGAGGGGTACCTGAGCGACGGCGTCTCCTTGCGGGGTCACGCGCGCACCGGCCCGAAGGCCCACGTCGCCCAGAATCCCCTGGCGCAGCGTGTACTGCACGAGACCGGCCACCATCGCGAGACCGGCGAGGCCGAAGGCGACGCGCCAACCGTTGACGGTGCCCAGGCCCAGGGCGCCCATGGCGTTCACCACCGCCGGATCCTGTGCGATGAAGCCGAGGATCAGGGGAGCAATGAGAGCCCCGATGTTGATCCCCATGTAGTAGATCGAGAAGCCCGCGTCTCGCCGGGAGTCGTTCTCTCCGTACAACATGCCGACGAGCGAGGTGCAGTTCGTCTTCAGGAGCCCGGTGCCGAAAGCGATGGCGACAAGACCGAGGTAGAACAGGGGTCGGGGCCCCGACGCCAGACCGAACTGGCCAAGCACGATCAGGATGCCGCCCAGCTGCACTGCCTTGCGGTAGCCCACGAACCGGTCGGCCACCCAGCCGCCGGGAATGCTCAGCGCGTATACCGAGAAGGTATAGAAGGCGTAGATGGTGCCCGCCCACTCCTTGGAAAAGGCGAGCCCGCCGGCGTCTTCGGGGGCGACCATGTAGAGCATGAGCAGCGCCCGCATGCCGTAGTAGCTGAAGCGCTCCCACATCTCGGTGAAGAAGAG
>JAGNNV010000277.1 GCA_017990495.1 Vicinamibacteria bacterium | reverse complement strand
CGAAGGGCGAGCCATTGCCCGAGCGGTCGAGCACGCCCTGGATGGGTTGGAACGTGCGCGGGTCGATGCCCACGATGCCGAATTCGCGGAAGCGGGTGAGGATGCCGTCGGTGTAGGCGTAGTTGAAAGACACGCCGCCGCGCTCGCGATCGAAACTCGTCTCCACCTCGAAACCACGGGAGCGCTGGTCGCCGGTGGGACGGGGCTGACCTGAACCATCGGGGATGGTGATGTCGTTGCGCGTGAGCTCGAAACCGGTGAGGGCGGCGCGTACACGGCCGTTCTCGCTCACGAATCGCACACCGCCTTCCACCTGCTGTGTCTCTTCGGGCTCCTTCGAGCCGAGGGCCAGGGTGGACGCGGGCGAGAAACCGCGAGAGAACGCAGCGAAGGCGCGGGCTTGAGGGACGAGTTCAACACTCGCGCCCACGAAAGGCGACACCCGGTTCCACGACTTGTCGATGCCAAAGGCATCTTCGGTGAAGTCGAAGGAGTCGACGCGCACGCCGGCGAGAGCCTGCACCTTCGAACCGAACGACGCCTCGTCAAAGGCGAACGCGGAGAGCACGCGATTCTTCGCATCGGCCCTCACGGAGTAGCCGGGAATCAGGGAGAAGGGCCTCGTCGCCGTCTCGAAAGGCTGGTCGATGCCGATCACGGGAAGAAGAGCCACATCGAGGCTGTACTCGTCGGCCAGCTCATACGCCTCGACGCCGGCGGTGAGGCGGTGGGTCGACGATCCGGCCGCGCGTTCGGTCTCGGCCCAGAAGCGGTTTCCGGTGAGCTGCTGGTCGTCCTGGAGGAGGGTCATGGTGCGCGCGGTGATGGCGCCCGGAACACGTGGATCCTCGAATGCACCCACGAACAGAGTGCCGTCGCTCTTCCAGCGAAGACGCGTGAAATAGGTGAGATTCTTGAGGACGGTGCGGTCGCCCACCCTCTTCTCGAGACGCAGACGCGCCCGGTCCACATCCTGCTCGGAGAAGTCGAAGGGCGTCTGGTAGTTCCTCTCACGGGAGACGTTCGGCACCGCTCCATTCACCAGCGGAAGACCGACGTCGGGGATGAACTCGCTGCGCAGGCGCTCGTAGTTCGCGATGGCGATGAAGCCGCCGGGTCGCGCCACGCGCACGCCCGGGTTCAGGCCCCACTGCGAGTTCTCACGATCGCGGTAGCCATCGGACCCGCGGACGAAAACGGGCAGGCGGGCAGAGAGGGAGGCGTCCTCGTTGGAGACGCCGAGGTCGGCGTCGACGTCAAAGGAATTGAACGTTCCGAATCTTCCGCCCGCGGCCGCGAAATCGCGTCCGAGCGGTTGTTTTCGGAGAACGTTGACGGTGGACGCCGCCGCATCGGGCCCCGCCGCGAAGCCCGAGGGTCCCTTCAGGATCTCCAGTCGCTCGATGTTGTAGGCGGGCAGGAAGGTGGACTCAGGCTCGCGCACGCCGTCGATCATCACCAGTCCGTTGGTGAGCGAATCAAAACCGCGGATGGCGAAGAGATCGAAGATGCCGAAGCCGGAGATCACGTTGACCGAGGAAGCGCCGGTGAGACCGTCGGAGAGCTGGCGCGCGCCCGCGTCCCTCAATGTGCGCGAGGGGACCACGGTCAGCGAGAAGGGAACCCGCTTGAGGTCGATGTCGCGGCCGATGGCGCCGAGCGAGATGGTCTCGTCGTCGGTGGTGGCTTCGACCTCCACCGAGGTATTGGCGCGAAGCGCCGGAGTGGGCGAGGGCGCCGCCGAACCCTGGGCCAGGGCGGAGGAAGCGACGAGAGTGGAAAGGATCCCGAGGATCGAGCGAAGAGTCATAGACCGGCGATGTTATTGGCTGAGGTCTGAAAATACCGCGAGTCCACGCGGGCCTCTCACGGTCTCGCGCGATCAGTGATTCAAGAGTTTGGCGGTGGCGATGGCGAGCACCGCGATGCTGTTCTTGAGGTCTTCGATGCCCACCCATTCGTCGGGCTGGTGGGCCAGATCGAGAACGCCCGGGCCATAGGCCACGGTGTGCGGGATGTTCCCGATGCGATCGAAATGTTTCTGATCGTACGTTCCCGGACTCGCGATGATCTGCGCTTCCTTGTGAAGCACCCGGGAAATCGCGGCCTGAAGGGAGAGGGTGACCGGGGAGTTCTCCGGCGTGGCGGTGGGATACACCACCATCCGGTCGATGAGGTCGTAGCGAAGGCCGGGGACGCGCGCCGCCACCGACTCGAGCAGCCTCTGAATCTCTACCTTGGTGGCGTCGAAACCTTCCTCGAGGAGGAAGCGACGGTCAAAGATCGCATGGGCGCGGTCGGCCACGCACGGGCTCTGCACATCCTCGCCCACCTGGCCCCCGCTCACCGTGTTCACGTTGAGGGTGGCGCGCCGCGACAGCTCCGGTACCACCGGCACCTTCGTGAGGCGTTTGGCGAGCTCGGGCTGAAGCTCGGTGCGGATGGCCTCGAGTATGGCTCCCATGTCGTCGATGGCGCTGTGGCCAAGGTAGGGCATGGAGCCGTGAGCGATCCGACCGTGGGTCACCACGTCGAACCAGTAGACGCCGCGGTGGCCGACGCAGATGCGATCGACATTGAGCGGTTCGGGAATGATGGCGAAGTGGGTGTTCTGCGCGGTGACGCGGCCGGTCTTGCACAGATAGGCGACCCCCGCGTAGCCGCCGCTCTCCTCGTCCACAGTGCCGCTGATCTCGATGGCTCCGCCCATCTCCACCCCGGCCCGGCGAAGAGCCTCGGCGGCGAAGAGCCCGGCCGCGATCCCGGCCTTCATGTCGCAGGTTCCCCGGCCGTAGATCTTCCCGTCCGCAATCTCCGCGCCAAAAGGATCCTTGGTCCAGCCACGGCCGGCGGGCACCACATCGAAATGGCCGTTCATATGGAGCGTCTTGCCCGGGCGCGCGCCTTCACGGCGGCCGATCACGTTCACCCGCGGATGCTTCGGCGTGTGCTCGACCATGCCCTCGGCGGCGATGTATTCCGCACTGAAGCCCGCGCGATGCAACCACTTGCCGATGCAGCGCGCCCCATCCTCGTAGAACTCGCCGGGCGGGTTCACGGTGGGAATGCGAATGAGTTCGCGTGTGAACTCGACCGCTTCGTCGATGACGCTTTCCGCGGCGCGGATGATGCGTTCATCCTGCCGTGCCTCGAGCCCTGGTTCCATGGACTTACTCATTCTCCAACGACTGCCGGGCGGCATCGAGGCCGGCCCGGGTCTCTTTCGAGATCTTGGGGTAGTGCAGCTTCATCGAACGCAGTGTGTCGATGATGATGTCGGCCACGGCCAGGCGCGCGAACCACTTGTGATCGGCGGGAATGATGTGCCACGGTGCGTAGGTGGTGCTGGTGGACCCGAGCATGTCCTCGTAGGCGCGCTGGTAGTCGTCCCAGAGCGCCCGTTCCTTCACGTCGCCCGCCTGGAACTTCCAGTTCTTCTCGGGCTCCTCCAGCCGGGCCAGGAAGCGGCGCTTCTGCTCGTCTCTGGAGACGTGGAGGTAGAACTTGCGGATCACCGTGCCGTTCCTGGTGAGGTACTTCTCCCAGTTGCGGATGTCCTCGAAACGATGGTCCCAGATCCGGTCGGTGGCGAGTTCGCGAGGGAGGCGCTGCTTGTCGAGGAACTCGGGGTGCACCCGCACCACCAGGGTTTCCTCGTAGTAGGAGCGATTGAAGATGCCGATGCGACCCCGCTCGGGAAGGCACTTGGCGGTGCGCCACAAGAAATCGTGATCCAGTTCCTCGGCCGAGGGCGCCTTGAAGGAGAAGACCTGGCAACCCTGGGGATTCACCCCCGACATCACGTGTTCGATGGTCGAGTCCTTGCCCGCGCCATCCATGGCCTGGAAGACGAGGAGCAGAGCCTGCTGATCCTGAGCGTAGAGCATCTCCTGCATGCGCCGCAGTTCCTCGATGCCCTTCTTGAGGTGCTTCTGGGCGGTTTCCTTCGATTCGTACGACCCCGTGGAATCCGTATCGATGGACTTGAGACGGACCTTGCTCCCGGGGCGCACCCTCAGGTCAGGAAGGTCGATATCGAAAGTCATGGCTCACTCTCCCACTCGGTACTCTAATCCGAGCCCTGAGGTGGAGGCCCGTCGCGCCTCGGCGCCGCTTCAGGAAGGTTAGCCGACCATCAGGCTGGCCGCGGTGGGCGGCACGGGGGTGCCTTCGCCCGAGAGTGCTTTCTCCACCGCAAATTCCGCCATTTTTTCGACCGCCCATGGAAAATGCGCGTCCTTGAGGGAGCGGTAGTCGAGGTCGGGCGTGTAGTTGGTGAGGTCGATGCCGTAGTACCGGCCGTCCTTGTAGGCAAGCTCGATGGCGTTCATGTCGTAGCCGAGCGCCTTGTTGAAGCGCAGGGACAACTCTTCGGCCTCATCACGGATACGCGAGGGGATGGCGTCGTAATCCTGGTTGTAGCCGCCCAGGCCGCCGGGGGCCGGGTCGTAGCGGATGGCCCGCACGTGTTTGCGACCGATGGTGGGGATGCGGATGTAGATGTCCCAGGTCACGGCCTGCTGCAGCATCATGGTCTTCTGGCCGCTCGCCTGGTAGTGGCGCATGATGTCTTCGAGGCTGTTGCACTTGTTGACGTCCTTCCAGCCCCCGCCGAAGGCGGGCTTCATGAAGCAGGGGAAGCCCACGTAGTCGGCGTACATCTGGAAGTCGATGGGCCAAAGATTGCGCAGGCTCGCTTCGTTCACGTCGTCGACGTACTGGAAGTTTGGAAGGACCACGGTCTTGGGCTCGGCGATGCCGAGCTTTTCCGCGATGGCGTAGCCGAAGAACTTGTCGTCGGCGTTGCGCCAGAACGTGTTGTTGATCGCGTACGTGCCCTGGAGCGCGGCCATCTTGAGGTAGACCGAGTAGTAGGGCACTTCGTGGCCCATGCGGTCGAGGACCACCCGGTAAGGCACGG
>JAGNNV010000055.1 GCA_017990495.1 Vicinamibacteria bacterium | reverse complement strand
AGCGGCTGTAGTTCCCGTCCACGTCGCACATGCCGAGAGCGAAGGCCTTGTTCAACTCGATCATGCGGCTGGTGATCGATTCGAGGAAGTAGCGGTCGTGGCTGATGGCCACGAAGGCCTCGGGCTCACGCGGCAGCAGGTCTTCGAGCCACAGGATGCCTTCGAGGTCGAGATGGTTCGTGGGCTCGTCGAGCAGAAGCAGTTCGGGTTCGCGGATCAGCTCCACCGAGATGGCGAGGCGCTTCTTCCATCCGCCGGAAAGCACCGCGGTCTTCGCGTCGGGATCGTCGAAACCCGACGTGCCCATCATGATGGCGACCTTCACGTCGACTTCATGGGGATCGAGGTGAGAGTCCTTGAGCGCGGCGCGGAGGACCTGCTCGACGGTGTGATCAGGATCGAACTTCGGGTCCTGGGCCACGAAGCCAAAGCGCAGACGCTTGCGAGCGGCGCGGGTGCCCGTGCTCGGCTCTTCGAGCCCGGCCAGGATCTTGAGCAGCGTGGTCTTGCCCGAGCCGTTCGGGCCGACGAGGCCGATGTGATCGCCTTCGAAAACGCCGAACGAGAGGCCTTCGAACAACGGGTTGGAGCCGAACGACTTTCCCAGATCCTGACAACTCAACAACAGCTCAGCCACTTATTCCCCGTTCACCAGCTTCTCTTTGGCCTCCCGATTGAGGCTCTTGATACGGAACTCTTCCTTGAGTCCTTCACCCCAGGTAGCGCATTCTCTCGACCACGCCAGCGTCACCGGAAGATGGGCGCGCGTGTAGCGCGAGCCCTTTCCATCCTGGTGTTGCTTCAGTCGCGCAACGACGTCCTTCGCGACCCCCGTGTAGAGCGACCCATCGCCGCAACGCAGCATGTAGACCCAGGGCAAGGTCCTCATATTACTTGCCGGTCCTGAAAAGCGCTGTGTACAGCCGATAGAATTCGGGCTGGTTCTTGTGGAGGGTGGGCGAATGATCAGAATCAGGGCGGCGGCTCTTGGGCTCATGTTGGCCTCTCAGGCGGGCCTGGCCCTGGCCGTCGAGAAGCTGCCGCCGATCTCAAAGGCGGAGCGGGAGATGAAGGAGGTTCCGAACGAGCCCTCGGCTTCCGCGGTGTTTCTCATCCAGCGCGGCCGGATTCACCTTCGGAACTTCCGGCTCCAGGATGCCTCGACCACGATCACCGTCCAGGCGCGGGTGAAGATCCTCAAAGAGGAAGGCAAGAGCCGCGGCGAAATCGCGATCCCCCACAGCAGCTACGTCCGGCTGTCGAAGTTCGAGGGCCGCACCATCGCGCCGGACGGCAAGGCCATCAAGGTCGACTCCAAGGGGAAGTTCCAGCGGAAGGTGTCGCAGGCCACGCGACGCAGCGTCACCTCGATCGCCTTTCCCGCCGTCGAGGTCGGCTCCATCCTTGAGTACGAATACGAGCTGAATTTCAACAATTTCTACTACGTCGAGCCCTGGTACTTCATGGACGAGCTTCCGGTGCTCCATTCCGAGGTGGTCTGGGAGGTGCCGAACGAGCTGCATTCGCGGGTGTGGACGGTGCCGACCTTTGGAGTGCAGGTGACCACGGAGCAGAAGCGGCGCACGGGCTACATCGAGGCGACGTTCACCGCGAAGAACCTTCCTTCCACGCCCAACGAGATCCATGGCTTCCCCTTCCGGGACCAGGCGGCGCGCATGATGGTCGTGCCCATGGCCTACAAGGACGAGGACATGAATCTGCCCCTCCTCGAGAGTTGGGCCGCCGTCTGCGCAGGAGTGGACGAATCCTATGTGAAGGCCCGCCGGCAGTCGGCTCAGGTCGGGGCCAAGGCCGTGGCCCTGGTCGCGGGCAAAACGGGCGATGACGCCGCGGCGGTGTTGCACCGTTTCGTTCGCGATGAAATCAAGACCATCGAAGACACGGGCCCCTGGATCGACGAGCAGACAACCGTGGACAAGATCCTGACCAAGGGGGAAGGAACTCCGGCCGACAAAGCTCTGCTGCTGCAGGCCATGCTGAGCGCGGTTGGTGTGGAATCGCAGCTTCTGTGGGCCGCCGACTGGCGTCGTGGCCAGATCCTCGCGGAACTTCCGAATCCCGGAGCCTTTGATCGCGTTCTGGTGCGGCTTCGCCGCGAACGCCTGAACGGCCTGATTCTCGACCCGGTTGACGCCAGTCTCGCCGCCGGTCGTCTGTCGCCGGGGTACGAGGGTTCCGTCGCGGTGGTCCACGACCCGAAAACTCCCGAGACCGTCAAACTCCCGGTGACGTCCTTCGCCGCGCACCGGAGACAGGCGTCACTCCAACTCGCGATCGATGCCGAGGGGCGTACTTCGGGCAAGGGAGAAATGGTTCTCCACGGCCACCACGCCTGGAAAGAGAGTTTCCCGAAGCGTGATGCCAAGGAAACCCAGGAAGAGTGGCAGAAGTGGGCCGACGCGGCGCTTCCCGGATTCAAGATCACCGGCCTCAAGGTCGAGGATCACCCCGATGCCGGCAGCCTGAAAATCGAGTGGGCGATGACGGCCACCGAAGAGAGCGTGCTTGGCGATGAGGTCACGCTGAATCCGGCGCGGCCGATCGGCCCGGTGAAGCAGCCGTTTCTGGTGAACGAAACCCAGCGGCGGTCTCCGGTGATCATGGATCACGGCGGGATCGATGAGGTCGAGTTGAAGCTCACCTGGCCGCAGGGCTGGGCGCTGGCTGCACCTCCCCAGCCGGTCTTCAAGGATGCGGGGATCGCCGCTTATCGCATCGAGGCCAAGACGGACGCCGCGGCTAACTCTCTGACGTACAAGAGAAGGATGGAGATTCGCAAACGCGAGCCGGCCGATCGGCCCGAGTTCGCGGCCCTGCGCAACCTTTTCACCGAAGCGGAGAAGCTCGATGCGCAGACTCTGGTTCTCGCTCGCCGTTAGCCTCGTCGTCGTCTCCGCAGCGGAGCCCGCCACCGTCCTTTCTCGTACTGTCGATATCGTGATCGAGCCCGGCGGGAAAGTGATCGAGACTCATTCCCTGCGCATTCGTATCGAGGCCGAGAAGGATCGTGACGAGTGGTCGCCCTACGCGATCCTGTCCGATGAAAATCGAAAGGTCGACATCCAGCTCGCCGCGGTCGAGAAGCCTGACGGGTCGATGACGAAGGTCGACAAGAAGTCTCTCGACACCCTGGGCCTCGCCGGCCAGGGCGTTCTCCACGCCTCGCACAAGTTCAAGACGGTGGCGTTCCCCGAATCTCCAGTGGGCTCCGTGCTGGTTCTTTCCTATCGGGTGGAGATCAGGCCCTACTTTCCCGCCGACACCCTGAACCTCCTTTCCGCCGCCCCCACCCGGAATCTGACCATCCGCATCACGGGCGGCGGGCCCTCATTTCGCTACCGCATGGATGGACCCGCCACGACGGCCACTCTCACCCAGACCGCCACCGGGCTGAGTGTCGTGGGCTCCGACCTGCCGAAACGTCCGAAGCTCGACTACGCCTCGAGCGCCGACAGCGCAGGTCCCGTGCTTCGTTATGGATGGGGTGGCCCGTCGCGCTGGCAGGACGTGGGTGAGTGGTATCTGGGTCTGCTTGCCGACGTCCCGCGCGATCACCCAACCGTCCGTCAAGACGCATTGGGCCACAAAGCCGGGGACGACAGGGCCACGATCACGAAGCTCGTCGATAACGTGCGCAGCCGGGTCCGATACGTGGCGGTGGAAGTGGGCATCGGGGGGTATCGGCCTCATGCTCCCCAGGAGGTCCTCACGAAAGCGTGGGGTGATTGCAAGGACAAGGCGCTGCTCCTGATCGACATGCTGGCCGCCTCGGGTATCGAGGCGTACCCGGTGCTGATTCTTTCCTCGACCGACGAACGCGTGGATGTCGCCTTCCCCTCGCCCGATCAGTTCAATCACATGATCGTGGCCATCCCGGAGGCGCGGGTCGGAGCCACCGAAGGTCTGCCGGTGGCCGGCGGATTCTTCTTCGTCGATCCCACCCAGGAGAAGGGCGGCCTCTCCTGGTTCGCGGCCTCAACCCAGGATCAGGATGCCCTCGTGGTGCGGCGCGGGGCCAGCGGCATCGTTCGCACGCCCCGGATCCCCGGCAGCGATGTCCGGCGCACCGACATCCACATCGCACCGCGCCCGGAAGGTGGTTTCACGGGCAAGGCCACCCTGAACTTCCGCGGCGATCTTGGTTCCTACTTCATTCGCCAAGCCCAAACGGCAAGGAAGGAAGACTTCGAGGGCGATGCCGAGTCGATGGTCCGCGCCCGTCTGCCCGGCAGCGAGGTGAAGTTCACCGGCTCGTCTCGGGTGGAAGGTGATGTGCCCGACATGACGCTCACCGCCGATGTGACCCTGTCGCTTGCGCCCACCGTTCGCGCCGTGGTTCTTCCGGCCCGGCCCCTGACTCCGCCCCTGTCCGTGCTCGATGCGCGCGAGGCCGATATCGTGCTCGACCTTCCAGTCGCGACCACGATCTGGAGGATCGACCTGCCCGACGGCTGGTGTCCTCCGCGGGTGTCGCCGGTTTCGGTGGAGAACGAAGTAGGTCTGTTCCGCCAGAAGGTCGACACTTCCGGAAGAACGGTGACCGTGGAGCGCAGGCTCGAGTTGAAGGAGCCCTGGGTGAAGCCCGCGCACTTCCCGAAACTCAGGGAACTGATTCTGGCCGAGCACCGCGCGCATGCCCGGTCTTTCCGCTTTGAGTGCGTGGCCCCGTCGAGTTAAACGTCTTCCTCCGCCTCGGACACCGCGCCGATCTTCTTGCGGTGCGCCGCGGCGGCGAATGCGGCGGGGATGGCCAGAAGCGTGGCTACGATCAGAAGGCGCGCCATCCCTTCGATCTTGAGGCCGAGGTACAAGGCGCCCATGACGAGGTCGTTGTCGATGCCGCGTTTGCCCTGCAGGTACCAGGCCTTGTCGATGCTGTTGCCGAGCAACGTGAAGCCGAGGCCCAGGCTCGCGAAGAGCAGCATGAAAGCGAGGAACCCGTAAAGGGGCCGCTCCGCTTCGATCTTGCACCCCCAGCCGGTGAGGGCGCGATAGAGAAACAGGGCGCCGAAGATGATTTCGGCCGCGTGTCCGCCCAGGGCGATGGACAGGCGCTCTCCTCGCGTGTTGTACATAAAGAAGTAGACGACCACCACCGCGGCGAGGGCGACAAGGATCTCCTTCCGTTCCCGCTGCCACCACCCGAGCAAGGCGACGCCCGCCGCCCAGGCCCACACGATGAGGGCCGAGCGGTCGTAGTCGGTCATGGTCATGCCTCCTCCCTCTCCGAAGTCGAAAGCGGGGACGGCGCTGTAGCCGAAGGCCCAGAAGGCCACGGTATGGCCGATCTCGTGGACCAGCGTGCTCAACGGGCGCAGGATGAAGGTGAGGAAGGGGAAGAAGGTGAGGACGCCGGCCATGGCGAGACCGATCGCGGCGGCTTTCCAGCCCGCGTGGGTGATCCCGAGGGTTTCGGGCGGTGGTGGCGGTGGTGGGTCGGCCTTCAGCATCACCCATTCCGCGTTGAGGCCTTGAATCGCCGGCCGCGCTTCGTCAGGTTCGCCTGGGGGCCGGTTTCGCGGCGGACGCCACTTCGCGAACACAACGCCACAGGACGGGCAGTCGAGGGCGCCCTCGGCGGAGTCGGCGGAGCAGCGGGGGCAGGTCATGAGTCGATTCGGGCTTGCCGCCAACGTTACCCCTTGCGCCTTCGATCGTTGTGGGCCGCTGAGACGCCGGCTCCGGCAATACAATTCCGCGCACAAAGGAAATCCTGAATGAGACCAGTCTTTGCGCTTTTGTTCACCCTCCCCGCTTTCACCGCTTTCGCCGCCGAGAATGCCTCCTCGCGGATCGTGCGCGAGGTGGGAGAGTCCTACCTGCAGATCGTCACCCGCGAGAGCCCCATGCGGCGACTGAAGCTCGGTCTGCCCATTGACTCCCTGCCCGATGTGACGCTGGCCGGCGAGGAAGCCGGAGCGAGAGAAGCGAGCGTCCTGCTCGCAAGGCTCGCGCCGGTGAAGGCGTCGGAACTGACCCACGAGGAGGGACTTTCACTCGATGTCCTCAAGCGCCAGCTCGCCCTGAGGGTCGAGAGTCCCAGGAGTTTCCACTACCGCTTCCAGGTGACGCCCTACATGTCGCCGCTCGGAGTGGCGGGTCGGATCTTCGCTTCGCTGCCACTCGCCACTGACGCCGATCGTGACCGCTACCTCGCGCGCCTCTCCGAGGTGCCGGCCATGGCCGCGGCGATCCAGACGAATGTCGAAGCGCAGGCATCGAAGGGAATCCGTGTTCCGAAGCCTCAGCTCGATCAGGTCGACGGTCTGCTCAAGGCGTTTCAGGCCACCGGTCTCGTCAGTCCCTTCCGCCCCGCCGTCGGCCGTCTTGCCGGACTTGCCGATGCGCCTCGTGATGAGTTCCTCAAAGCCGTCGACCAGGCCATCACCGCCAAGGTCGCGCCCGCGATCGCCCGGCTGGCGGCGTCGGTGCAGGGGGACTATCGGGCCAAAGCGCCAGAGGCGGTGGGCCTCGGCCAATATCCCGGTGGGCCCGCGATCTACCGCGAGTTCGTGAAATTCCACACCACCATGGAGGTGACGCCGGAAGAAGTCCATGCGATCGGTCTCAAGAATGTCGAGCGCATTGCGGGAGAGATGGCGGGAATCCGCGCCGAGCTTGGCTTCAAGGGAACGGCCGTTCAGTTCAAGGAATCGCTGCGCACCGATCCGCGGCTCTTCCCGAAGACGCCCGAGGAGATCGGCAACCGCCTCATGAGCTTCATGACGAAGATCGAGCCGGTGGTCGACCGCTTCTTCATCCGCCGCCCGAAGGCGCCCTACGGGGTGAAGCGCCTCGATCCGCAACTCGAGCCCGGCCAGACCTTCGGCTTCTACGACATTCCCACCGCCACCGAGCCGCGGGGTCTTTACAACTACAACGGCTCGAACCTCGCCGATCGTTCCCTGCTCAACGCCGGCGCGCTCGCCTATCACGAGCTGATTCCAGGCCACCATTTCCAGATCAATCTCTCCTTCGAGAATCCGGCCATCCCCGAGTTTCGTCGCGAGTCGTTCGACACCGCCTACACCGAAGGGTGGGGTGAGTACGCGGCAGGTCTAGCCGGGGAGATGGGGATGTATCAGGACCCGTACGATCGCTACGGCCGCCTGGCCATGGAGATGTTCGTGTCGGTGCGACTCGTCGTCGACACGGGAATGAACGCGCTCGGCTGGTCGCGCGACCGCGCCATCGCCTACATGAAGGAGCACGCGATGGAGACCGACACCCAGATCGCGAGCGAAACCCTGCGGTACTCGTGCGACATGCCCGGCCAGGCCCTCGCCTACAAGATGGGGGCCATGCGCATCCTGGAACTGCGGGAGAAGGCGCGGGTTGCTCTGGGTCCGCGGTTCGACATCAGGCGGTTCCACGATTGGATCCTGGGCAGCGGCTCTTTGCCGATGACCACTCTCGAGCGGCATGTGCAGGCCTTCATCGATGCGTCGAACCTGTGACGACGCCCACTCGTCGAGGGCCGGCACGGCGATATCCTTGGTCCTCCAAACTCGAAAGGATCCATCATGATTCGACCTGCTGCCCTCGCCATCGTCGTCGCTGCGTTCGCCGTAACGGCCGGCGCTGAAGATCTCACCATCACCTTCAAGTCCAGCGATGGAGGTGTCGCCACCCACTACTTCACCAAAGAGCGGGTCCGCATGAACAGCGGAAAGACCGACACCATGATGGAGTTCGCCTCGGGCAAGATCGTGAGCATCGACCACCAGAAGAAGCAGTACTTCGAGATGACCGTCGATGAACTCGACGCGACCATGAAGGGCGTGGCCGCCCAGATGGAAGAGGCCATGGCGAACGTGCCGCCCCAGATGCGCGAGCAGATGGCGAAGATGATGGGTGGCGGCGCTTCCGAAGTGACCGTCACCAAGGGGGCAACGAAGACCGTCGCCGGCTACCCCTGCCAGACCTACACCGTGACCATGGGAACCACCATGACCCAGGAGTCGTGCAACTCCACCGCCCTCACTCCGCCCTTCGACCCCGCGAACTTCCAGAAGATGTCCCGGGTCAGCATTCCCATGATTCAGGGCATGGACAAGATGATCAAGAAGATGTCGGAGATTCAGGGTATCGCCCTGATGCAGCGCACCTCCACCAGCATCATGGGCCGCAAGTCCGACACCTCGATGGAGGCGACCGCGGTGAGCAAGAGCGCCATCGGCGCCGACGTCTTCGCCCTTCCCGCGGGCTACAAGAAGATCGACTCGCCGCTCAAGAACATGAAGATGGGCCGTTAGGCAGGAGTCTTTGGCCGAAGCCACGTCGAACGGGCGGATGCCCGCGGTGTTCGTGGGCCACGGCTCGCCCATGAACGCCATCGAGGACAACGTGTGGAGTCGCGGCTTTCGTCGACTCGGCGAGGTTCTGCCGCGGCCCCGGGCCATCCTCGCCATCTCTGCGCACTGGTTCATCCGGGGCACCGCGGTCACCGCGAACGACGCGCCCTCGACCATCCACGACTTCGGCGGCTTCCCCCAGCCGCTGTACGAGATGCAGTACAAGGCGAAGGGCGACCCGGACCTCGCGCATCGGGTGGTTGAATTGCTCGGGTCGGATGTGGCTTCGACCAGTCTCGAATGGGGTCTTGATCACGGAACCTGGTCGGTCCTCGTTCATCTTCGTCCAGACGCCGACTGTCCGGTGGTGCAGCTCAGTCTCGACGCCCGCGCCCCCGCGTTGCGCCATGTGGAGCTCGCCCGGGCCCTCGCACCGCTTCGCGACGAGGGCGTCTTGATTCTTGGCAGCGGCAACATCGTTCACAACCTCGGCGACGCGTTCGGGCGAATGCGTTCAGGCGACCTCGCCACCCCGGCCTGGGCCGCCGCCTTCGATGGAGCTGTGGTGCAAGCGCTCGAGCGACACGACCTCGCCGAACTTGCGCGGCTCGTCGAGTCGGCGGATGGACGCCGCGCCCATCCCACCCCCGAACACTACCTGCCCCTGCTCTACGTGGCCGCGGTGGCGGGTGACGATGCCCCGGCTTTCCCGATCACCGGCTTCGACCTCGGGTCTCTCTCCATGCGCAGCGTTTTGTACCAGGGGGTACACCCATAATGGCCGAGCGAAAAACCCGCGCCGAAGCGCTGGCCCTGCTTCACGAGTTCACTCTCACTGATGCCCTGCGCAAACACGGGGTCGCGGTGGAGACGGCGATGAAGGCTTGCGCCCGCTACTACGGGATCACCGATGAGGCGGAGATCGAGAAGTGGGGGATCGTCGGCCTGCTTCACGACTTCGACTACGAGAAGCATCCCACCGAGGAGACGCATCTCGTCCTCGGCCAGCACATCCTGCGCGAGCGCGGCTACGAGGAGGAGATCGTCGAAGCCATCTCGTCCCATGCCGACTACATGAACATCCCGCGCGACACGCCGCTCAAGAAAGCGATCTATGCCTGCGACGAGCTGGTCGGCTTCGTGGGCGCGTGCGTGAAGGTCCGGCCGTCGAAGAGCATCCACGACCTGCCCGTCGACTCGGTGATCCGCAAGCTCAAGGACAAGGCGTTCGCCCGCTCGGTTGACCGCGCGTACGTTTACGGGGGAGCCGAAGCCATGGGCCGGCCGCTCGAGGAGCACGTGGGCTTCATCATCGAAGCGCTCAAGCCGGTGGCGGAAGAGATCGGCCTGCAAGGGACGATCGGGGCATGAGCTTCTCTGACCACCCGATCTCTCTCCACCGCGCTACCGTGGTGTTGGCCGTTGGTCTGAGCGCGCTGGCGTCGACGAGCGCAGCGCAGGTTCCGAACCCCTCGCCATCCACGGCGCCCGGGGAGCGGAGCGACAAACGTCCGATCCTCGTGGGGTCGCTGACGCGAGCCAGCCTGAAGACGGCGCCTTTCGCCGAGTGGTTCGAGAGCCAGTACGCCAAGTACGAGCCCAACCGCGCGGACATCGACAAGCTGCGCGAGCCGATCAAGGGTCTTTCCCTCGAGGCCTACTTCGGGACCTGGTGCGGCGATTCGCGCCGTCAGATTCCGCGCCTCCTGAAGGTACTCGACGCCGCCGGGTTCGACGAGACACGGCTCGCCATGGTCGGTCTGTCCGGGCGAGACATGGAGTTCAAGCAGTCGCCGGGGCGTCCCGAACGCAAGCGCCTGGTTCACCGCACGCCGACGATTGTGGTCCTTCGCGGCGGAGTCGAGATCGGGCGCATCGTGGAAACACCGGCGACCACCCTGGAGGCCGATCTGCTCGCTATGGTCGAAGGACACGGTCCCGAGCCGAAGTATGGAGCCGAGGCTTTCGTGCATCGGCTGTTCTCCACACTCTCGGGGGACGAGGCCTTGAAGGCCCTCCCCGCCGCGGAGGCGGAGATCACAAGGCTCAGCACGCCTGGGTCACTCGGGCACTACGCCGAATACGACCTCCTGAAGAACGGTCGCCCGGCTGAGGCGAAAGCGCTGCTCGACCTGCATCTGAAGATCGATCCGAAGTCGGTGTCCGGCCACGTGCTCATGTCGGAAGCGCTCGAGACGCTGGGCATGAAGGACGAGGCCCTGGACGCGGTCGAACGCGCTTTGGCCCTGGAGCCCGCCAACGCGCGCGCGCTCAAGGTCGCCGCCCGCCTGCGCGTGAAGTAACACTCAAAGGGGGATCCGCCCCCGTTTCACTTCGCCTCGGTGATCACGGCACGTCCGTCCACGATCCTCACTTCGCGACTGTTCGCGATCCAAACCCGCCCCCCCGCGCTCAGGAGCGATTGCACCGGAGTGCCCGGAGCAAGGCTTGTCCGCAAGAGATCCTTCGATCCCGGATCGATCACGACGAGAGACCGAGACAGAAGAGTCTGTGCGATTCCGGGGGGCGCGAGTAGATCCACGGGGGCCATGGTCGCGACCAGGGCCAGAGCCCGTGATCCGACAACCGTGAGCGAAACCAGGCGCTCGGGCGCCACGGTCCAGGTTGTCCACGTACCCGCTGCATCAAGGCGTTCGACCCGACCGGCGTAGGTGTGCGCCAGCCAGACGTTCCCGGTGTCATCCTCGTGTACAGCAAAGCCGGGCCATCGTTCGGCCGCCCAGTCCACTTCACGGGAAGCGAGGACGTTTCGGACCGGTGGTTGCCCCGCGACGGCCTTTGCGTTTGGAACACCCGTCAGATCGACACGCACTCGGGCTGGGCCAAGGCCAGTCCAGGTCGCGATCCACGTGTTCGCGCGGCCAATGTCGATTGAAAGCAGTGAGTTCGGCGGCCGGACCTCGAAGATGTGTTCACCACGCTCGGCCGCGAGGTCGAAACGCAGAACACGACTCACGCCCGCTGAATCGGAGAAGGCCGCGAGCAGCGTGCCGTTCCGCACCGCAAGATCGGAGATCCGCGGAACGGGAAGCTTCGTCTCCTTCGCGGAGCCGTCCGCGAGCGACACAGAAAGCAGTCGAGGCGACCCGTCGGCGATCCACAGTGTGTCCCGGTCGATCGTCGCGCGCAGCGACATGAACTCAACGGGGGCCTGCAATTCAGGCGTGAATGTCTTCGGCCCCACGATCCGGAGGGGTTGGGCGCGCCCGGCGCTGACGGACCACGACCCGCCCTGCGCGTCATAACCCGCGTGCAGCACCACCTGGTCTGGAGGCGTGGTCGGCGACGCACCGGCGGCAACGACGATGAGCGCCGAAATGACAAGACCCAGGCGCCAGCGTGCAGACATGTCCAGATTAGGTATGGCCCCGGGGCGGGTCACTTGGCCTTGAGCGCGTATTCGTAGATGAAGTGCGGCCCCCAATTGACGCCGATCCGCAGGGTGGCACGGGCGCCGACGGTGAGGGAAGGCGCGAAGACCTCGATGGTCGCCGATCCGGACGCCGTCTTATTGGTCTCGGAATCGGCCGTCCCATCAATCGATGTCTTCCCCGGTCCGAAGCGCGCGGTGCCGGTCACGCCGTGGAGGAAGCTCATGCGGGTTCCGTGCCCGTAGCCGTTCCGTTTCGCAGTAACGCGCGCAGACAGGGTTACGGTTCGCGCGCGTGCCTCGAGGAACATGGGCACGCTCCAGCCAAACTCGCCGGTGTTGACGCCGTCATACAGGTCTTGTTTCACCACGCCGCCACCTCCCGCGCACTGCGTGCCCGAAATCCGGGGGTAGCTCTTCCACATGGGATCGAGCGATTTTGGGTCCGGCTCCATCCGGCAGGACACCAGTTCGAGGTATGCGCCCTCAGGCAAAGGCTCCGGAAGGCCAGGACCTGCGGAGGCGTCGCCGCCCGCATTCTCGCCGGCCGCCTTCACGGCCCGTGCTATCTCAACGCTCAAACGGTCGCTGAATTGCATCAGTACGGCTGCCGAGCGCTGAAGCCGCCAGATCTTCAGCAACCGCGGCCAGTTCTTGTCCGCGGTTTCGGCGTTCGAGGCTCCGTACAGGTCTCGAAGCCTCCGCACATAGAACGCCCACTGCTCCTTGAGCTTCGTTTCTGAGGTGATGAGATCGCCCAGGTTGTCGGCAGTCAGGCCCCGGACGCCCGCGTTGTCGATAAAAGGGGTGTCAGCCATGACATTGTTGAAACGATCCAGAAAGCTGCCGTCCGACTTGCCGAAGAGGATCGCCCGGTTCTGATCGTCCTGAAGCTCCGCGATCAACTCCTCGGTGCCATAAATGGCGCCGCCGACCACGATCTTTCCTGCGCTCAGCGACAAGCCGTAGGCCGGCCACACGGCTTTGACCCCTGCCTCGCCCATGGCCAGGAGCCAGGCATCGAGTTTGTCCTTCGTTGTGCCAGCCTTCGTCGAGGCTGTAACCAAAGGGTCGATCACCAGGTCGCTCGTGGACGAGATGATCTCACCGCCCGGTCCGAGGCTTTTCTTGAAGGCCTCCATCATCGCGGACTTGAGGAGATCGGCGCGGCCTTCCTGAGCCCAGGCCCGACTCGGCTGAGCAGCAGCGGGGTGGGCGCCGGAGCCTTGAAGCAAAGCCATGGCGAGCGCTGTGACGACGAGCAGGCGTTTGGCGGTAAAAAGTCGCACGAGGGCCTCCGATCAGTTACACCGAGCTTACTGCAGCACGGGAAGGAGGCTCGCCCCCCGAGTGTCACCCACTCGGGCCCGCGCTCACATCTTCCGGAGCTTGCCCCGGTCGATCTTGCCGAGGTGGGTGCGTGGCATCGCGTCGAGCACCACGACCTGGCGCGGGGCCTTGTAGGGCTCGAGGCGGTCGAGGGCGAAGGCGCGCAGGTCTTCTGCAAAGGAGGCGCGGGCTTCGGCCGCGCAGGAGCGGGCGACCACGTAGGCCCACGGTTTGACCAGGCCCTGGGCGTCAGGCACGCCGACCACCGCGACTTCGGCCACATTTGAATGTTGCTGCAGGCAGTTCTCGACTTCAGCGGGGGCGAGCCACCGCCCGCCCACCTTCAGCATGTCGTCGTCGCGGCCCGAGTAATAGAAGAAGCCGTCCTCGTCTTGACGAACCATGTCGCGCGAGGCGTACCACTCGCCGCGGAAGACCTGCTGCGTCTTCTCCATCTCGTGCCAATAGGCGATGGCCCGCGACGCCCCCCGCACCCACAGAAAACCCGTTTCGCCGCGCGGGAGTTCCTTTCCGTCGTCGTCGCACACGCGCACGTCGAAGCCGGGAACGGCCAGGCCCAGGCTTCCCGGCCGCACGTCCTTCACCGTGTTGGTGAGGAAGATGTGCCACATCTCCGCGGTGCCCAGACCGTCGAGAAGGGGGACGCCGAAGAGCTTCTGCCAGCGCCGATACAACTCTTCGCTCAGTGCTTCGCCCGCGGATGTGGTCGCGCGCAGGCAACTCAGGTCCTGAGCCGCGGCGTCTGGATGTGATGTCATCTGGTGCACCATGGTGGGCACGTTGATCAAGATGGTGGGCCGGTGGCGCGCGATTCGGGCGAAGAGCGCCTCGGGTGTGCACTTCTCGCGGAAGAGCACGGAGGTGGCGCCCACCGAGAAGGGGAAGATCAGGTTCGAGCCGGTGGCGTAGCCGAAGAAGAGCTTCGGGACCGACAGGGTGATGTCGTTCGCCGCGTAACCCATCGACCCCTTGGCATACAGCTCCGTGGTGTTCACGAAGGAGCGGTGGGTCTGCACCACGCCTTTCGGCCGCCCCGTGGTTCCACCGGAGAAGAGCCAGATCGCGGCGTCGTCGCGATGGGTGTTGAAGTTCTCGAAGCGATCCTCCGCGACCGCGAGCCGCTTCTCGAACGACTCTTCTCCCACGACGAGGACCTCGCGCAGGGTTGAAACCGCCGCGCCGGCCTCGCGGAAGACGGCCGCCGAGTCCCCCTCGGTCACCACCACCTTCGCCCGCGTGTATTCGAGGAAGTACTCGATCTCGTCCTTCTTGAGACCGGGGTTCGCCATCACCACCGCGGCGCCGAGTTTCAAGGCCCCGAAGAACGTGGCCACCCAGTCGAGGCCGTCGCCGAGGGCGATCAGCACGCGCTGCTCGGGTTCAACCCCGGCCGCGCGCAGAACGCCCGCGAAGCGGTTGGCCCGGGCCTGCACTTCAGAGTACGTGAAGACGCCCTCGTCTGTGATCAGAGCCCGGCGTGAGCCTCGCCCTTCCCGCACGTGCGCGTCGAGGCAATAGTCGGCCAGATTGATGAATTCGGGGATGTTCGGGGTCAAGGCGGGCGCTCTCCGTTTTCTAACCGACGCCTGCGAGAATAGTGGGGTCAGGAAAAGGGGTCAATGAGATATCTGGCTGAGATGACGTTCGCGGAAGTGCAGGAGTGTGCGAAAGACGCAGTCGCCATTCTCCCGGTGGGCGCCATCGAAGCGCACGGCCCTCACCTCCCCTTGCTCACCGACGTGATCATCGCTCGAGGGATGTCCGCAGCCTGTGCCCGCGCGCTCGAAGCCCGTGGCGTCGAGCACGTGGTGGTGGCGCCGCCGCTTCAGATCACCTCGGCCGACTTCGCCAAAGGTTTCGCGGGGACCCTGTCCATCCGGCCCGAAACCGTCACCGCGCTCCTGGTCGAGGCTCTGCTGAGTCTTCACCGGGCGGGCTTTCAAAGGCTTGTGGTGGCGAACGCGCACTTCGATCCCGCGCACATCGCGTCGATCCACGAAGGTGTGCGTATCGCGCGCGAATCCCACGGCCTCGCCGTGGCTTTCCCCGACATCACCCGCAAGCCGTGGGCGCTGCGCCTCACCGCCGAGTTCAAGAGCGGTGCCTGTCACGCCGGCCAGTTCGAGACCTCGATCGTGATGGCGGAGCGGCCCGACCTCGTGCGCGAATCGATTCGGGCGACGCTTGATCCGAATCCGGCGTCCTTGTCGCAGGCCATACGCGACGGGAAGAAGTCGTTCGAGGAAGCAGGCGGTCCCGCCGCCTACTTCGGTTTTCCCCAGGGCGCCACCGCCGAGGAAGGCCGCGAAACTCTCGCTGTTCTGGGCGAGATTCTCGCGGATGCGATGCAGGCCGAGGCAGAGAAGAATCAGGTCACAGGAGAGAAGGCATGAAGTTCGACGGCAAAGTGGCCCTGGTCACCGGCGGCGGCCGAGGCATCGGTGCGGAGATCGCCCGCAATCTGGCCCGTGACGGCGCCGCGGTGGCGATCAGCGCGCGCACCGAGTCTGAGGTGCTCAAAGTAGTCGAGGAGATTGTGGCCAAAGGGGGTCGCGCGCAGCCCTTCATTGCCGACCTCTCCCAGGCCGATCAGGCCGCGGGACTCGTGGGTCGGGTGCAGGCGGCCATGGGGCCCATCGATTTCCTGATCAACAACGCGGGCATCGCGGGGTCGGCCCCGGTGATAAAGCAGACCCTCGACGAATGGAACCGGATCTTCGCCATCAACGTCACCGCCACCTTCCTGTGCACCCAGGCCGCGTTGCCGAAGATGATCGAGCGCGGATCCGGACGTGTCGTCAACATCGCTTCGGTGGCCGCGCGATTCGGCGCCCGCTACATCGGGGCCTACGCCGCTTCGAAACACGCGGTTCTCGGCTTCACGCGGTGCGTGGCCGCCGAGGTGGCGGCCTTCGGCATCACTGCCAACGCGGTGTGTCCGGGCTTCGTCGATACCGAGATGGTGTCCTCGAGCGTCACCAGAATCGTCGAGAAAACCGGCCTGCCCGCGGAGCAGGCCCTCGACACCATCAAGAGTCAGTCGCCGCAGAAGCGGCTGCTGACCACCTCCGAAGTGGCGGCCATGGTCTCGCTGCTGTGCTCCGAGGAGGGGCGCGGGATCAACGGCCAGGCTCTGGTGATCGATGGTGGAGGCCTGCTCGCATGAGCGTCGATCCCATCAATCCCAAAGACCTCGGTCCGGCGTCCGGCTTTTCGCACGGACAACTCGGGCGCGAAGGCGGCCGCGTTCTCTTCGTCGCCGGGCAGATCGGCGTGACCGATGGCGTCACGCCGGCGGTGATGAATGAGGGGGCGTTCGTCGATCAGTTCGCGGAGGCCCTGCGCCGCGTGTTGTGCGTGGTCGAGGACGCGCAGGGTGGTCGGGGAGACATCGGCCGCATGACCATCTACGTCACGGATATGGACCTTTATCGTCGCAGCCGCAAAGAGCTCGGCGTGGTCTGGAAGGCCTGGATGCACCCGCACTACCCGGCCATGGCCCTCGTCGAGGTGAAGTCGCTCGTGGATCCCCTGGCTCTGGTCGAGATCGAGGCCACGGCGGTGATTGGAGGCGTGGAGTCAAAGTGATCGAAGCGAAATCGTTCCTGTATGAACTCGACAGCGCCACCGGCGTGGCCACCATCACGCTCAACCGGCCGGATCGGCTGAACGCGCTCACCTTCGAAATCTATCGGGAGCTGGCCGCCACCTTCCGCGCTCTCGACACCGAGCCCGGCGTGCGCGCCATCATCCTCACCGGTCAGGGCCGGGCCTTCTGCTCGGGCGGAGATGTCGAAGACATCATCGGTGCGCTGCTCGGCCGACCCATCGACCAGCTTCTCGCTTTCACCCGCGTCACCTGCGAGCTCATTCTCTCGATCCGTGAATGCCGCCGGCCGGTTGTCGCCGCGCTGAACGGAACCGTGGCCGGGGCGGGCGCGGTGATGGCCGCGGCCTCGGACTTTCGCGTGGCCTCGACCACCGCGAAGATCGCGTTCCTCTTCACGAAAGTCGGGCTCACGGGCGCCGACATGGGCGCCGGGTGGCTTCTGCCGCGTCTGGTGGGCGAGGCCCACGCGCGCAGGCTTCTGATGCTGGGCGACTTCATCAGCGCGGCCGAGGCCCTCTCGATCGGCCTCTACACCAGCGTCCACGAAGCGGAGGCCGCGGCCGCGGAAGCGAAGGCCCTGGCGGTTCGCCTGGCCAAGGGCCCCTCGTTCGCGCTGGGCGTGACCAAACAGGCGCTGAACCGGGAAGCTTCGCTTGATCTGCGCACCGCGCTCGACAACGAGGCCGAGCTTCAGGCGATCTGCATGCAGAGCCCGAACTTCGCCGAGGCCCACAACGCGTTCATGGCGAAACGCGAGCCGAAGTTCGAATGACCGTAGACCTGCATCCGATTCGCGCCTTCCTCGACGAGACGCACGGGGCGCTCCTCGCGAAGGCGCAGGCTTTCGGTCGGGACGTGTTGAAGGCCCGGAAACCGCCCGATACCGACGTCGAGGCTCGGGCCGAGGCCCGGGCTCTGCTCAAGCTGATGGGCGAGGCGGGCCTCCTCGAACCGATCAAGGCCCGCGACTACCGCGGCTGCTGCCTTATGCGCGAGGAACTCGCCTTCCACTCGCCCCTCGCCGACGCGGTGTTCGCCCTTCAGGCCCTGGGCGCCACGCCGCTCCTCCTCGGCGGCGCGCCCGATCAGGTGGCGATGGCCCACCGCGCCGTGAGCGGAGACATGATGGGCGGCTTCGCCATGACCGAGCCCGAGGCGGGATCGGACGCCCACGGCATGTCGTGCGAGGCTCGCCGCGACGGCGATGGCTACATCCTGAACGGTACGAAGACCTTCATCTCGAATGGCGGCCTCGCTGATTTCTATGTGGTCTTCGCCATCCTCGAGAAGAGCCGGCCGAAGACCATCACCGCCTTTCTGGTCGAGGCGACGAATCCCGGGTTCCAGTTCGTGCGTCCGCTGGAAATGTCGGCCCCGCATCCGCTGGGCGAGATCGCGTTTCGAGACTGCGTGGTTCCCGAGGCGGCGCGGATCGGCAAGGAGGGCGAGGGGCTGAAGCTGGCGCTCTCCACCCTCGATCGACTCCGCGCCACCGTGGGAGCCGCCGCCTGCGGCATGGCCGCGCGAGCGCTCGACGAAGCCATCGACCATGCGCGTGTCCGCCATCAGTTCGGCAAGCCTCTCGCCGATCTGCAGCTCATCCAGGACAAGATCGCGCGCATGGCCATCCGCCTGCGCGCCTCGCGCCTGCTCGTCTACGAGGCGGCGTGGGAGAAAGACCAGGGGGCGGAGCGGGTGACTCTCGAGTCGGGTATGGCCAAGGCCTTCGCCACCGAAAACGCCCAGACCATCATCGACGACGCGGTGCAGATCCTGGGTGGTCGGGGCGTTCTGAAGGAGTCCATGGTTGATCTTCTCTACCGTTCCGTGCGCGCCCTGCGCATCTACGAAGGCACCACGGAGATCCAGCATCTGCTCGTGGCCGCCCAACTCCTGAAGTCCCGCG
>JAGNNV010000054.1:8687-18604 GCA_017990495.1 Vicinamibacteria bacterium | reverse complement strand
CATGCGGATGGTGCCGACGAACAGTTCGCGATTGGTATCGGCGGCCTCGCGGATCTCCTCGACCGCCCCCTCGATGCGCTCGCCCATGACGTTGAATGAGTCGGCCAGGACACCGACCTCGTTCCGTGAAGTGACCTGAACCCGGGTCTTGAAATCGCCCCGGGCCAGTTGCAGCGCGGCGTCACGCAGGATCCTGATGGGACGGGTGATCTCTCCGGAAAGCCAGAAACCGAGGCCAAGCGCGAGGACGCTCACGATGCCCACCACCACGATCGAGTTGCGGCGCATGGCGTTGGCTCCGGCGTAGGCGTTGGCTTCGTCGATCTGCGCGATCACGCCCCATCCCGAATCGTCGGACACACGAATGAAAGTGCCCAGCATGCTGCGAGACTGTCCGTCAGCGTCCTTGATCGTGAAAGGCATCGACGCGGCCGCCCGCCCCTTCGTCTGCACGAACTCGCGGACGATGTCGATCTCTCGAAGGTCTGTACCGGTGGGCGCGAACTGGGGATTCGAGTGGGCAACGAGACGACCCTCGGCGCTCACCACGTAGACATCGAGCAGGCCCCCTTCGCCGGAGAGCCGGGTCAGGCGAACCACCGGCTCGAAGGTGGTGATCGCGATCACCACCGCCTGGGCGACCTTCTTGGCATCGAGCACGGGCTCGGCCGAGATCACCACCGGCTCCGACAGGGTGGAGGACCAGAGCGGCGGGGTCATCGTGGTCTGGCCCTTCATGCCGGTGAGGAAGGCATTTTGGATGGCGGCGCCGATCGCGGGCTCGGGGAGGGCGAGGCCGGAACGCGCGCCGAAACCATTCTGGTCGACCACGTTCACGGAGACGAGCGAGCTGGCCTCACCCGGGAAAGCCTCGAGGGTGCGGCTGGCCGCCAGCGAGTCGATCCGCTTCTTGTATGGGGTGGGCGCGTCGATGGCGAGGCTCGTGGCCAGGGTCTGGGAGATCGCGCGGGTGGAGGTCCGGAATTGCGCGATCCACTCGGCGAGATGACGGACCTTGGCCATCTGCAAGGACCGCTGGTCGAGTTCGAGGTCGGCCCGGGCCTGGTTGACCAGATACCGCGAGGTGAGAACGAGGGGGAGGAACGCGGTGATGAACAACAGCCCGAGGAAAACGTACAGAATGGAGCCTCGCGAGCGCCCTCCCTCCAGCCGTTTCAGGGCCTCGATCGGCTCGGTCTTGGACATGCCCGGGGCCTCGGGAGGCTCAGCTCCCGCTGCTGGTGCCGACGTTCACGGTGTTGGTCGCGGCCGTGGCCGCCGAGCGGCCGCCGAGGACCTCGTGGACGATGACCTTGTTCTCCTTGCCCTTGAGCGAGAACTCACCCATGGGACGCAGGTTGAACTGCCCATCGACCGCGGTGAAAGTGTTCGGACCGATGACGATCAGTCCAGGCTTCGCGACCGAGCTCTCGAGGCGGGATGCGGTGTTCACGGTATCGCCGAGCACGGTGTACTCGCGCTTGTTGACGGAACCGATTTCGCCCGCGACCGCCTTGCCGGAGTTGATGCCGATACGAATCTGGAGCAGCGGGCCGGACTTGCGCTCGGCGTTGAACTCGGCCAGCCGGTCGCGCATCTCGATGGCGGTTTTCACCGCGCGGGCCGCGTGGTCGGGCATATCGAGGGGAGCGCCGAAGACCGCCATGATGGCATCGCCGATGTACTTGTCGAGCGTTCCTTCATAAAGGAAGATCGCGTCGGTCATGCGGGACAGATAGTCGTTGAGGATCAAGGCGATAGCCGACGGAGTGAGACGCTCCGACAGGCTGGTGAAGCCGACGATGTCCGCGAACAGGACAGTGACGTCCCGGACCTCGGGCTCGCCCAGTTCAAAGCCCTGGGAATCGTTGGTGGCGATGATCCGGCTCGCCACCTGCGGCGAGAGGAACCGGCCGAGACGTTCGCGCTTCTTCTCCTCCATGGCGATCTTCTCGTTCAGGCGCGAGCGTTCGATGGCCACGGCGGCGAAGTTGGCGAGGGCGGAGAGCAGATCGAGATCGTTCTCGGTGAAGGCGTGGGTGAGCGCGGAGGTGTCGAGATGGATGATCCCGATGACTTCTTCGCGGTTCCACAGGGGCGCGACCATGGCGCTGCGGATCTGGTTGATGCGGATCGAGTCGCCCGAGTTGAAACGCGCGTCGGCCAGGGCGTCTGACGTGAGGATGGCGACCCGGTCGGACAAGACGCGCTGGGCGATGGTTTTGGAGATCGTGATCTTGCCCCGGTCATGCGACTTGTTCCGGTATTTGGTGACCTTGGCGGTCAGGGAGTTCGCGTCTTTCTCCTCGCCCGCGAGCATCAGGAAGCCGCGCTCGGCCGGGATCGACTCGAACACGATGTCCATGACCTGCTGCAGCACCTCTTCGACCGGTCGCGAGGCTACGAGCGTTTCGGCCACGCGGGTCAAGACCTTGAGGATCTGATTGGCGCGCTCGATCTCCGACAAACCGCCGGGGGCCTGGCCGGGTTTTTGCGGTTTGGCCTCGACGGCGAGCAGCTTGGACAGGTCGCCCACGCTGCGGACGATGGTGCCCGACGCTTCGATCGGCTCGTCGGCGAAGGCCACCTTCGCCTCGGCGGTGCGACCGAACTGGATTTCGAGGCTGCCGAGAGAGACCTTGTCGCCGTCGCGGAGGGGGGCCTGGGTCACCAGGGCCCCGTTGACCTTGGTTCCGTTCTTCGAACCGAGGTCCATGATCCTGACCCCGCCCGGGTCCGCGATCAACTTGGCGTGCTGCCGCGAGATACCGAAGTCCTTGAGGACCACCTGGCATTCGGGGGCGCGGCCGAGTATCAGTTCGCCGGAGGAAAACTCACGCGTTTTCGGTCCGGTCTCATCAGAGTACTTGATGAAATAGGCGGGCAAGTGTTCCTGGCTCCTCTAGTTAGGCGACTCCTACCTAGTGTACTTCCCTTTTGAGTCGGCGCAACATGAGGGCGGCCACGGCATCCTGAGGTGATACCCCCCGCACCAGCACTCCTCGGACCTCATTGGCGATGGGAGTCTCCACGCCCGCCCTCTCGCCGAGGAGACAGGCGGCCGAGGCGGTGCGGAAGCCCTCGACGGTGCCGAGACTCTGCAGCACCTCCACGGGGTCCTTGCCCTCGGCGACGAGACGCCCGAACTGGAAGTTTCGTGACTGGTTGGAGCCGCAGGTGAGAACCAGGTCGCCGAGACCGGCGAGGCCGGCCACGGTCTCCGCCCGGCCACCCGAGGCGGCGACGAGCCGAGCGATCTCGGCCAGACCGCGGGTGATGAGAGCGGCGCGCGTGTTCTCGCCGCACTTGAGGCCCACCACCATTCCCGCGGCGATGGCGATGACATTCTTGAGCGCCCCCGCCATTTCGGCGCCGATGACGTCGTCGGTCTCGTAGACGCGAAGGCGCGGACCCGAGAATGCGGCCTGGACCTCCTGGGCGAAAGAGGCGGCGGTCGATGCCGCCACCAGGGCGGTGGGCTGCCCGGCGAGGATCTCGCGCGCGAAGGACGGCCCGGTGAGGGCGCAAAACGGCGAAGAAGGCGCCGTGGCGGCGGCGATCTGGGAGTGGAGTTCAAGCGTGCGCGGGTCGAGGCCCTTGGCCACACAGACCACCTTCAGTCCGGGCCGGAGCCCGGTCAAGGCCATCAGAGTGTCACGAATCGCGGGCGAGGGCGCGGCGAGGATCGCGATCTCCACCCCGCGGAGCGCCTCTTCCATCTCGACCGACGCGCGGAGGCCCGGGTCGAAGTCCACCGCCGGCAAGGCCTCGTGATTCACCCCGCCCGGGATCTGCGAAGCCTTGGCCGCGCTGCGCGTCCACACGATGACTTCGTGGGCCAGGCGTTTCAGATGCACCGCGAGCGCGGTGCCGAAGGCTCCCGCCCCGAGGACCGCGATTCTCACCGCTTTGACCCCAACCGAGGCTCGACCCCGCGGACCAGGCGGCCGATGTTCTCGTGGTGCTTCGCCACCAGCATCAAAGCGGCCACCACTGCGGTCAGCGAAACCGTGGTCCCGGCGCCGAGCCACCAGGCGACCGCAGGCAGGGTCAAGGTGGCGAGGATCGAGGCCAGGGACACGTAACGGGTGATCGCGACCGTGAGCACGAAAACGACGATGGCGGCGCCAAGGGCCCCGGGGGCGAGGGGAATGAACAGGCCGGCGCCCGTGGCGACACCCTTGCCACCGCGGAAGCCAAGCCACACTGGGAAGAGATGGCCGATCACCGCGCACAGGCCGGCGATGCACACGTCGACTTCCGAGGTGGTGAACGAGCGGGCCAGCCAAACCGTCGCCGCACCCTTCAACCCGTCGAGAACGAGGGCCAGAGCGCCCGGGAACTTCCCCGCCGACCGCATGACGTTGGTGGCCCCGACGTTGCCGCTGCCCACGGCGCGCACGTCCTTGACCCCGAACAGGCGCGCGACGAGGAAGCTGAATGGAATCGATCCGATGGCATAGCCCATGAGGGCCAGGCCGACCGCGTTCATCCTTCGATCCCCAGCAACGCGCGCCGCAGGATCTCGAGCGCGCTGTTCGAGGCCTGCTGAATCACGCGCTCCCGATCGGCCGCCGGAAAGACGCGCCGCACCGTGCGCGCGCCCAGAACACCTTCGATGGCGAAGCAGACGAGGCCCACTGGCTTCTCTGCCGTGCCTCCGGCCGGCCCGGCGATTCCGGTGATGGCGATGGCCACATCAGCGCCCGCCGCGGAGAGGGCTCCCCTCGCCATCTCGCGAGCCGTCTCTTCAGAAACCGCTCCGTGGGAGAGCAGAGTGTCTTCGTTTACGCCCAGTTCGTCCATCTTCGCCTGGTCGGAGTAGGTGACGAAGGCCCGGTCGAGGAACAGCGAGGCTCCGGGCAGAGCCACGAGACGGGAGGTCACGAGGCCGCCGGTGCACGATTCCGCGAGGGCGAGCTTCAGGCGGCGGGCGGTGAGCAGGCGAGCCACTACCTGCTCGATGACTTCGCCCCGTTCGGTGTAGATCTTCGAACCAAGCACCTCACGGATCTTCGCGGCCAGCGCCTCCACGCGCTCGGCCGCCTCCGCGTCGCTCGTGCCCGTGCCGACGAGTTGAAGTTCGACCTCGGACGCGCCGCCCAGAATGGTGGTGACGGGGTTCGAGAACGCGCGGTAGATCGGAGCCACGAGCTGTTCGACGTCGCTCTCCCCCATGCCCGCGATGCGGATGATCCGCATCACGATGCGCTCGCCCGATGAGCGCGCCTCCACGATGGGAAGCACCTCGGTCTCGAAAAGCGGCAGCATCTCGCGCGGGGGCCCGGGAAGCAGAACCAGCGTCTTGCCGTCGCGCTCGAAGATCTGGCCGGGCGCGGTGCCCTTGGCGTTCATCAGCAGCCGCCCGCCATCGAGACGATCGGCCTGCTTCTCGTTCACCGTGGGCATGGCGCGGTTGAATTTCTTGAAGCGCTCCTTCAGCCACTCAACATAGGACGCCTCGCGGATGAGGGAAACTCCCAAGGCCCGGGCCGCGCATTCGCGGGTGAGGTCGTCTTCGGTCGGACCGAGGCCGCCGGTGGCGATCACCAGATCGGCGCGCGACCACGCGAGCCGCAGCGACTCAGTCAGGGCCTCCGCGTCATCGGCCACGGTGGTGCGAGCCACAACCTTGCAACCGCGCTCGAGCAGATAACGGGTGATGGTGGCCGCGTTTGTTTCCTGCCGCCCGGGGACCAGCAGTTCGCTGCCCACCGCGAATAGTTCAGCCTGCATCTTTCCTTTACCCGATCAACATCAAGATCCCGCGCAAGGCGAGATGCGCGTAGACCCCGGCCATCAGATCGTCGGCGACGATGCCGATGCCGCCCTTGAAGTTCTCGAACTGCCGCGCCGGAGGCGGCTTCACCACGTCCATCACCCGAAAGAGAATGAAGCCCAGAATCAGCGAAGTGGCGCTGAGCGGAATGGCGATCATGGTCACCATCATCCCGGCGATCTCGTCGGCCACGATCAGCCCGGGGTCCTTGAGACCGGTGGACCTCGCCACAATGTCCGCGGCGATCATGGAAAGGACGGTGACGACCAGAACGGCGGCGAGTTGCCAGGGGAGGCTGAGGTACGACATGCCCCAGACAAAGAGAAGTCCCACCGCGCTGCCCGCGGTACCGGGGGCGAAAGGGGAATAGCCCGACCCGAAACCCGTGGCCAGGACGAAAGCCAGCCGCTCCTTCACACTCATCCCTCCATTCTCTCAGGCCTTGCCCCCTTGGTGCGCGCCTCACCGGAGCGCCTCACCCCCGCGGCGTGGGCGCTCCGCAGCCCTGTCTCACGCAAGCGAATAGAAAAGGTCGACGTACGACTTCACTGCCCCGTCCATTCCCGCGACCTTCGGATTGGCGGACTCGACGAGCCAGAACTCGTCCGGCGCGTGGGCGCCCCCGCCGAACCCAAGGCCGAACGGCGCGGCCGGAAGGTTCAGAGGCGCGCCCGTGAAGGTGGCGCCGGGCCACGAGCCCGGGAGGCGCGGCCACAACATGGGGTCGAGTCCGGCCTGTCGGTAGGTCGCAAGCATCGCTTTGATGAGCTTCGAGTCGGCCGCCGTTTGCGTCGGGTCGTAACCACCGGTCATGGTCACCTCCAGATCCTCGAACCCCTGCTTCGCCAGGTGCTTCTTGACCAGCTCGAGGGTTTCCAACGCCCTCATGTCCGGCACGAGGCGCATGTCGATCTTCGCGGTCGCGCGATTCGGAAGGATGGTCTTGCCGCCAGGACCGGTGTACCCCCCCACGAGACCTTCGATGTTGATGGTGGGCTGCGACACCAGGCGCTCGAGCGAAACCGCCCACGGTTCGTCGCGGATCCAGCGCGAGGTGCTCAGGGACTTCTTCGCCAGGGCCTCACTGCGGCGCGGGATGGCCTCGGCCAGGATCCTGCGCAGTTCAGGACTGAGGGGCCTGACCTTGTCGAAGAATCCCTCCACCGCCGGGGTGTGGCCGTCGGCCTTCACCAGGGTGTTGAGGCCCTGCACCAGCCTCCAGGCGGGGCTGTCGATCTGGGCGGCCAGACTCGAGTGGACGTCCTTGGTCGGACCGCGGCCCCACTTCTCTCCCGAAGACACGATCTCAAGCTCGATGATTCCCTTGGCGCCCAGGCTCACCTGAACGCCCCCGTCGGCATCCTGGCCGCCAAGAGGGATGATGATGCCGACGCACTTTCGCAGCGCGGCCTCGACTTCGGGCTTGAACACGATCTCGGAAAAGTTTGGAGAGCCGATCTCCTCTTCGCCTTCGGCGACCAGAACGAGATTGACCGGCAGTTTCTTACCGGCCGCCTTGAACGCCTTCAACGCGGCCAGACACGCGGTCTGCGGACCCTTGGTGTTCGTGGCGCCCCGCCCCACCATGACCTTGCCAAGACCCGGGCGATCGACGATCCGCCCTTCGAGCGGCGGCTGGGTCCATTCCGCGGCGTCGTACTGCTTCACGTCATACATGAAGTAGAGCGCGAGGGTTGTGGGAGCCCCGGCATCAAGGGTCGCGAAGACGCCGGCCTTCCCCTTCGTCTCGATGATGTCCACCTTGGTGAAGCCCGCTTCGCGAGCGAGCTTCGCCATGTATCGAGGCCCTTCGGGATATCCACGATTCTCGGCCGCGATGGACGGAAGTGCTATCCACTCGCGCAGCGCCTGAAGGGTCGCCTCATGCTGCGGTGCGATCTCGGCAACGACCCCGGCCTGGTCGCTCTGGGCGAAGACCTGGTCCTTGTTCAGCAGCGAGAACCCGACGACCCCTGCCGCCCCGGTGAGGGTCGAGTTGATGAAACCCCGGCGGCTCACGTCGGGGGTGTTTTGGTTGGGCATCCCAAGGCTCCTTGAATGACTCACAATGGCGATTTCGATTCCTGGTGGTCGGCTTCGGTCGGACCGGGGGGGCGGCCGCCGCACTCACGGCGCCATCTCGCCCTGCATCCACACGTACAGGTCCTCGACCTTGGCGCGCGCCCAGGGCGTCTTTCGCAGGAACTTCAGGCTCGAGGAAACGCTGGGATTTTCCCTGAAGCATCGGATCCTGATCAGTTCGCCCAGCTCCGCCCAGCCGTAGCGGGCCTCCAGTTCAGTGACCATCCGTTCGAGGGTCACGCCGTGAAGCGGGTCACTATGCGGCGAAGCTTTCATGGAGGAACCTGGCCCGTTAGGGCGTTCTCCGATGATAAGCCCCCGCCTGCTGCTGTTTTCCTGATCGCCCGCGCGCATCATCGGCCGCGCAAGCGGCCGGCGGGATCGAGGGGCGGCACCCGGATCACCTCGGCGTGGGAAACCCGCACCCGCCCCTTTCCGCCACCCGCGGGATGGACGTGTTTCCGCTCGGTGTACTGAACGTCCACTGCCCCTTCGGTGCGCCGCTCGCTCAGAAAGGCCGCGACGCCTGCAGCCTCGGCGATGTCCTCACGGTTCGCCCGCCCTTCGCGGTTGCGGAGGATGAGGTGCCCGCCCGGCGCATCGAGGACATGGAACCACAAGTCCTCGCGCTTCGCGAGCTTGAAGGTGACGTCGTGGTTCTCGGCGGCGCTGCGGCCAAAGACCATCTCCAGGCCGCGCGACGTGAGATAACGCGACCGGACCGACCCCGGGCCTGCAGGCGCCGCGGGCGGCTCGAGATCGTCGAGCGAACGCAGCGCGAGGGTCTGGGCCAGGAACAGCTCGGCTGCTTCGAGTCCGGTGACGACACTCTCCCATCGCTCGGAAAACGCCGCCTCCCGACGCTCGATGTTCCGGGCACGCTCGTACAGAGCGTTGGCGTTCTGCGGCAGACTGAGCCCTGGATTGATCTTCGCTTCCATGAGATTGCCGGTGCGCGGATCGGGAATGGTGACGACAATGGCGTCCCGGGAGGCTGGCGCGGCCGCTCTCGGGTCGGGTGAGGAGGAACCTGCGGGGACCGAGAGCAGGGCCTCCGCCTGATGACGCAGGAGGGCCGGGTCGGGCCAGCGGCCCTGATCGCGTTCCAGGGCGGACTTAAGCCTGATGAGGCGGGCTACCTCGGACTTGGCGCGGCCGAGTCTCGCCTGCATTCGCGAGCCAAACAGGTCGGCACGACGCACGGCTGCATAAAGACGAGCGCCCGCGTCGACGAAATCCGCGGACGCCGCCGAAGGGACATCCGGCTCGAAGGGCGCGATGTGCGGCGGATGTTCGAGGTTCGCGGCGTCATCTCCTGGCGGGGGGACGAGAAAAGGTCGGGGGGCGGCCACACCGCAGAGAACGGAAGCGAGGCGGGCCCGCGCGATCGCGGAGGCGGGCCACATCCTGATGAGCGGCTGCAGTCCAGGATCCGCGCCGGCGAGAACCGCGCGGCGATCGTCCCGGGGGGCGCCCGCGACCGCGGCCACCAGATCCTCGGCCGCGCCGGGATCCCGTGCTGCAGGCTCGACGTCCGGAGCGCGGTGGGGCAAGGCCGGCTCACCGGCCCCGAAGTGAGCCACGGCGAGACCCTCGGTGACGAGCGTCGCGCCCGACGCCCCCCAAGGACGCAGGACCACCCGCGACTTCGCCGTGACCAGAGTCAGGATCCGTGTCGGTTCGCTCGTCACCTCTTCGATGCGCGCGCCCTCGAGGTGTTTCTTGAAGAGAAGGGCCGCGGTGCGCGAAGGGCCTTCGATGTCGCGAGGATCATTCGGCAGGGCGTGAGAGCGAGACAGAAGCCAAAAACCCGCGAAGGAGCGAGACACATCGAGCAGCAGGCTGTCGCGGTTCGACAGCTCCATCCGCAGGGCGGACCGCCCGTGGGGCCGCACCTTCTCGATCCGCCGTCCCGACGCGCGCGCGCCGATCTCCCGGCAAAGCGCGGCGAACGTCAGTCGATCGAGGCTCAGACCGTGGTCACGCGGGAGTCGGTGGCCCGGTCGTGCAGGGTGCGGCGATCGCGGTCCCAGAAGGCCGGCCAGACACCCACGCC
>JAGNNV010000054.1:0-8587 GCA_017990495.1 Vicinamibacteria bacterium | reverse complement strand
ATCTCCCGGCAAAGCGCGGCGAACGTCAGTCGATCGAGGCTCAGACCGTGGTCACGCGGGAGTCGGTGGCCCGGTCGTGCAGGGTGCGGCGATCGCGGTCCCAGAAGGCCGGCCAGACACCCACGCCGAGAAAGGCCACGCCGAGGATCCCAAGGAAGCCCCGGCCCAGCGAGGGCAAGGGGCCGAGCGACGAGCCATCGTACCGACGAACCTGGATGCCGCAGGCGATCTTGCCCGGCGTGGCTCCCGACAATCCGCCGAAGAAGAGGATGTAGGCGGCGGCGATGACCACCGCGAAGAGGAGCAGGCCGGGCCACGACGGAGCCAGGCCCAGAATGGACGTGCGGGCGATGCGGCTCGCGAAATAGAAAGCGGTGACGCACATCGCCGACCACATGCCCACGTCGATGAAGGCCGCCTGGAGACGATCATTCATCGAGGCGGCGCGCGAAGCCACCGCGGAAGCCGGCCGTCGCGGCGGGAGTTCAGAGGGAGTCGGCTCGATGCGACTGGGCTCGACCAGGGGCAGATCGGCGACCAGCGACCGGTTTCCCGGGACACCGGCGACCAGGGTTGGCCGCGGACGCTCGACCAGGCTTTGGGTGGGGATCTCGATGCCCCGCGGCCTTGGACTCAGGGCGGCCGCATCCTGTTCCACCGGGCGCAGGGGAAGATCGAAGACGGGATCGTGGGCGCCGTCGCCTTCCACATCGAGGGACGCGAGCAGATCCGGGGCGGAAGGAGCAGGGCGCGGATCGACCAGTTCCACGACCTCCGCCAGTTCCTCGACAACCTCTTCGTCGAGGGCCAGGCTGGCCGGTGACATCGCGATCGCAGCCGGCGTTGCGGATTTCGGAGTCATCACGTTTGGCGGAGCGGCCTCGGTCGCGACGCCCGGGACCTCGGGGGAGGCCGAGCCGCTGTCGACGAAGAGCGGCAGCGCGTGGGTGCGCACCTGCCGACGCTTGCGCACACGTTCGAGAACCTCGCGGCGCCACTCGGCATCGGGAGTGCTACGGGTCGGTGCGCTCGACGGGAGCGCCCCGGGAGTTTCGAGGGCCAGGGATTCGAGGCTGGATTCCGCCGGCATTTCCGGGCCCTTGATGCCCTGAGGCGTCACCAGTCGGGGGGCGAGCGCCGAGGAGCCCTGGGCGGCGGGGTTGACCAGCGCGTGACACGACACGCAGCGAGCCTCGGTGGATACGAGCGGCGCGGAGCACGCCGGGCACTGCATCAAGACCGCACCCTCGCCCTTGCCCTTAAGCCTGCGACAGAGTTGAGCCTCACGGGGCGTTATCTTAGGCCACAAGCTGTGGAGCCTGGAAGCCCAAATTCCCCTTTTTGTTGTATCAAGCGCTCACAGCTCGCGGGCCCGCACCCAGGCGGCGAAAATACCCGGAGGCATGGCCGCGGCGAAAAGGAAGCCCTGCATGAGGGTGCAGCCTCGGGAGAGCAGGTGGTTCTTCTGGGCCTCGGTTTCGACTCCCTCCGCCACCACTTTGAGGCCGAGGTTCTGCCCAAGCGAAATGACGGCGCCCGCCACCGCGCCGCTTTCCTGGTTGGTGGTGATGTCCTTGATGAAGGTGCCGTCGATCTTGAGGGTGTCGAAAGGCAGATGGCGCAGGCGCGAGAGCGACGAGTAGCCCACACCGAAGTCGTCGATGGCCAGACTCACGCCCTGGGCCTTGAGCGCGCGCAGGCGATCCACCGCCGCCGCGTCTTCGGTGATCTGGGTGGACTCTGATATCTCGAGTTGCAGCCGCTCGGGCGGGAACTGAGCGTCACGCAGGACCTGAAGGATGAGCTCGACGCAGGTCGGGTCCTGCACCTGACGCGCGGCGAAGTTGATGGAGACCCGCATGGGCCTCCCCTGCGAGAGGGGCCAGTCGCGCGCCTTCTCGAGCGCCTCCCGCAGCACGAAGGCCCCGAGGGAAACGATGAGGCCACTCTGCTCCGCCACCGGGATGAACTCCTTGGGGGGCATGGTGCCGGTGAGCAGCGCGCTCCACCGCAGCAAGGCCTCGGCACCCACCACCCGCCCGTCCGCGGCGTCGAGGATGGGCTGGAAGTGCGGACCGATCTCGCGGCTGGCGATGCAACGACGCAGCATCGTCTCGACGCTCAGGCGCCGCTGGGCCGCCGCGTTCATGGCGGGATTGAAGAGGCGATAGGCGTCGCGCCCACCCTCCTTGGCCCGGTACATGGCGATGTCCGCGGCCTTGAGCAGCGCCTCGGTGTCCTTTCCGTTCTCGGGAAAGACCGCGATGCCGCAGCTGGCGGAGATGGTGAGTTCATGAGTGCCGCACAACATGGGCGCGCGGATGTTCTCGATGAGCCGCTGGGCCACGTTCGCCGCTCCCTCGGGGCCGGTGTCGGGCAGGAGCACCAGAAACTCATCGCCACCACGCCGGGCGAGCGAATCGCCTTCCCGCAACACCTCGCCGAGACGCCAGCCGGCAAGCTTCAGCACCTCGTCGCCGATCGGGTGGCCGAGGGAGTCGTTGATCACCTTGAAGCGATCGAGATCGACAAAGAGGATGGAGAGCGGCGCGTGGCGCCTTTCGGACTGGGCCAGGGCGTTGGTGAGGCGGTCCTCGAAGAGCAGCCGATTGGGCAGACCGGTCAGGCTGTCGTGGAAGGCCATGTGTTCGATCTGGTCTTCCTTGCGCTGGCGGTCGATGGCCTCGGCGATGTGATGTGAGACGTAGCTCAGGAGATCGCGGTCGGCTTCGGCGTAGCGCACCTCCTCGCGGTAACTCTGGACCACGAGCACGCCGAACGAGAACTCCCGAACCGCGAGGGGCACGCCGATCCAGCTCACCGGTATCGGGCCGAGCACGGGAACGCCGCTGGCCTTGAGGGCGCGCATCTCGTCGCCGCTCAACAGGAGCGGACGCCGGCCGTCGAGCACATGGCCGCTGAGCGTGTCTTTGATGGGCACGCTGTCGACCCCCACGTCCACCTCATCGCGGTGGTAGGGGAAGGTGAAGTTCTCCCCGCTGCCATCCTTGAGGGCGATGAAGAAGTTGCGGGCATCCATCAGCTCGCCCACGACGGAGTGGACGGATTCGAGAAGCGAGAAAAGGCTCGAGGCGCGGGCCGAAGCTTCGGCGATGCGGTAGATCGCGGCCTGGGAGCGCTCGGCGCGACGGCGCGCCGTAATGTCGCGGATCACGCTTTGCACCGCCGGCCGGTCGCCGAAGGAGACGCGGCGGGCCAGGACCTCCACCAGCACCCGGCCGCCATCCGTCCGTTGCAGGGTGTACTCGCGACCCGCGATCACCGCGCCCGCTTCGATTTCGTTCAATGCGGTTGCCGCACCCTCGCGCGAGGACGGCGGAAGAAACTCGAGCACGTCGCGGCCAAGAAGGTCCTCGGCTCGGGGCAGGCCGAGAATCCGCGCCGCTGACTCGTTGGCGAAGACCAGCGTCCGGTCGATATGCACGGTCACGCCATCGGGCAGACCGTCGACCAGAGCGCGATAGCGGTCCTCGGTCTCGCGCGCGGTGGCCACCGCCATCCGCTCGGCGGCCACCTTGTCGGTGACGTCGATGGCGAGGGTCAGGACGGCGGGACGGCCTTCGTGGACGAAGGGCCGGCTGATGAGTTCCACCTCGAGGAGGCGGCCGGTGAGGGTGCGCATCTGCCGGAAGGCTTTCGGAACCTCCGCGCCGCTTTGCACCGCCAGGAGCCTTCCGATGGTGGCCTCCCGCACCTCCGCGGTCGTGAAATCAAGCAGAGAGGCTCCGGCCAGGGCCGCGGGCGAGGAGGCGCCGGCCAGTCGGGCCAGGGCCGGGTTCCCGAGAATCAGCACCGCGTCCCGACTGATGGCCATGGGAACAGGTGAGTCCTCGAACAATCGTCGGTATCGTTCCTCGCTCTCGCGCAGGGCCGTGGTCGCCTGGAGTTCGTCGGTCACATCCTGGGCGATGGAAAGGGATGCCGGAGCGCCCCGGAACATGCATGGCGTGGATTCGAGGCGCGCACGAACCAGTTTGCCGTCGGCCCGGCGCGAATCGTAGACGACAGGCGCCTGCGGTTCGCCCTCCTGGGCGCGGCGCACCCGAGCCCGGGCCATCTCCTGCATGGCCGGGTCGGGGAGAACGAGCGCGGGATCGATGCCCACGGCCTGCTCGAGGGTCAGACCCACGCTACGCAGGAAACGCGCGTTCGCGTAGACGAGGGCGCCGTTTTGGGTGACGAGCAGGCTGAGCGGCGAGGCGTCGAGAACCTGCGCGAAGTCGGCCTGAAGAAACTCGAAACGCGCGCGGTCTTCGGTCACATTCAGCCGCCGATCTGGAACATCGAACGGTCCTCGGTGGACAGGCCCTCGTCGAGCCGGTGGCCGGTGGGTTTGGCCGCCACCGCCCGGGCGAGAATGGCCGCCACCGCCTCGAGACCGCCGCCCGAGCGCATGGCCTTCTTCACGTCCATCTCGTCGTCGTTGAGCAGGCACAGGTGGAATCGGCCATCCGCGGTGAGACGCATGCGATTGCAGCCGCCGCAGTACGGCTCGCTGACCGGCGATATGAAGCCCACCACCCCACGGCCATGCTCGAACCGGAAGTTCTTCGATTCATCGGCTGCGTTCGTCACCGGCAGGGGCAGCAGCGGCCCGAGCGCCTCCTCGATGCGTGCCCGCGTTTCTTTCGTGGGCACATAGTTCGCGAGGGCCACCCGAGAAGGCTCGCCGCCGCCCAGCGGCATCAGTTCGATGAAGCGCACGTGCCAGTCGCGATCGACGGCCCGGCGCACGAGATCGACCACATCGAGCTCATTGAAATCCCGGGTGACCACGCAGTTGAGCTTGATGGGCGTGAACCCCGCGGCCTCGGCGGCGTGAATACCCGCTTCGATCTCGTCCTTGGAGGAGAATCGCATCAGCCGCTTCACCCGGTCCGCATCGAGGGTGTCGACGTGGATGTTGAGGCGCGTCATCCCCGCTTCCCTGAGCGGCTTCGCGAGGCGCGGCAGCAGGATCGCGTTCGTGGTCATGGCGAGATCCGTGACCCCGTCCACCGCGGCGATCCTTCGCGTGATCTCCACGAGGTCGGCGCGCAGGGTCGGCTCGCCCCCGGTCAGCCGGAATTTGTGGAAGCCCACCGAGACCGCGGCGCGGACCACGGTTTCGATCTCGTCGGCCTGGAGCAGTTCGGCGCTGGGGGCGAAGGTCAGGCCCTTGAGGGGCATGCAGTAGACGCAACGCAGGTTGCAATGATCGGTCAGCGAGATGCGCAGGTAGTTGATGGTCCGGCCGAATCGATCCTGAAGACCGGGCCCCGCGTGGTGGACGCGCTTCATGGATGGGCGCATCCGCCCGGGCCTTCGAGCCACGAGGAGCCGTCTTCGTAGAACTCCTTCTTCCAGATCGGGGCCTTGTGTTTCAGGGTATCGATGGCGAAACGGCAAGCCTCGAAGGCTTCCCCACGGTGAGGAGACGACACCGCCACCGCCACACTCGCCTCCCCGATCTCCATGCGGCCCAGTCGGTGAACGATCTTCACCCTGCTCACTCCGAAACGGGTCCGCGCTTCGGCCGCGATCTCCGCGAAGATCGCCTCGACCATTTCCTCGTACCCTTCGTACTCGAGATACAGAACGGACTTCCCGTCATTGTGATTGCGGACCACGCCGGTGAAGACGCAGAGCGCGCCGTCTTCGGGCCCGGTACGGGAGAGAGCGGCGATGTCGATCGGTTCGCGGACCACGGTCCGGGCGTTTTCTTCTGGAGGCATGGGCGAGGGAGGCAAGAAGCTATCATCCCTCCATGCGAGCCGTCGCCGTAAGGCCAGGAACCAAAGACAGTCTTCATATCCGCACCGACGTTCCCGAACCCGCGCCCAAGCCCTACGAGGCCGTGGTGCGCGTCCACTCGGCGGGCGTCTGCGCCACCGACCTCGATCTCCACCACGGCGCCGTCGGTCGCGCGCCCGCGGACTCGGACTATCTGGTCATCGGCCACGAGAACCTCGGCCGGGTCGAACACGCCCCCCGCGGCTCCAAGGTCCAGCCGGGCGACCTCGTGGTCTCCACCCTGCGTCGGGCCTGCGGCGACTATTGCCGACCCTGCCTCACCGGCGAGCAGGACATGTGCGTCACCGGCAACTTCGAAGAGCGCGGCATCGTGGGCCTGCACGGGTTCATGTCCGAGCTATACGCGGAAGACACGTTCTATCTCGTCAAGGTTCCGCCTCAGTTGATCGAGACGGCCACGCTCGCCGAGCCCATGTCGATCCTCGAGAAGGGCATCGACCACGCCATGCGCATCCAGTCGCGCTTCTCCTGGGAGCCCAAGAAGGCTCTCGTCATGGGGGCCGGTCCCGTGGGCATCCTCGGCGCGGCCGCGCTTCGACTGCGCGGCTACGAAGTCATCGTGGCCTCCCTCGAGGCCGAGGGGGGGCGCAAGGACAAGCTGCTCGCGGAGGCGGGCATCCGTTACGTCTGCATCAAGTCCTCGTCGATCTCCGAAGTCACCCGCGGCGCCGACGCCCAGGATGTGGTGATCGATGCCAGCGGCTCGGAGATGGCGGTTCCCTCGGCCATCGAAGCGCTCGCGCCGGGCGGCATCTGCATCCTGGCCAGCGTGACCCGCGGCTCCCGACCCATCACTCTCGACATCGCCACCGTGAACCGCAACATCGTGCTTGGCAACCGCGTGATCCTGGGCACGGTGAAGGCCGGACGGCGGCACTTCGAGATGGCGATCCGGGATCTCGAGACCATCGAAGGCCGACGACCCGGCTGGCTCGCCAACCTGGTCACCCGGCGCCTGCCCTTCGAGGAAGCGCTCACGGCCATGACCCGCGCGCCGGAAGAGATCAAGACCGTCCTCACGTTCTCGTAGCTCGCCTCGGGACGTCCCAACGGCCGAGGCGCCTTGGTTAAAGTCGCGGGATGAAACTGCGCGCCTCGCTTCTTCTCGCCCTTCCCTTTCTCCCTCACGCCGCTCTCGCCCAGACTCCGCCAGCCACGCCGAAGGCTGAGGTCATCGCACTCAAGGCTGCGCGTCTCTTTGACGGAACCAGGGAGACCACGGTGCCGAACGGAGTGGTGATCGTGGAGGGCGGCAAGATCAAGGCCGCGGGCTCCGGGCTCGCCATCCCCCAGGGCGCGCGCGTCATCGACCTCGGCGACGCCACCTTGCTTCCCGGATTCATCGACGCGCACGTCCACATCACCGGCGAGTCGGGTGACAACTGGTACGTCGACGCCGTCAACTCCCTGCGGCAGACGGTGCCCGAGCAGTCGATCCGCGCCACCACCTTCGCCCGCCGCAGCCTGGACGCCGGGTTCACCACCGTGCGCAGCCTTGGCGCCGGTGATTGGATCGACGTGGGCCTGCGCGCCGCCATCAACGACGGCGTCGTCCCGGGGCCCCGCATCATTACCGCCGCCCACTCGCTGGGGGCGCGCGGCGGGCATTGCGACTCCGGCGGATTCCCCTACCTGGCCTTCGGCAAGGAGCCAGGGATCGCCGAGGGCATCGCGAGCGGCCCCGACCAGTTTCGCGACGCCGTGCGCATTCAGCACAAGTACGGAGCCGACGTGATCAAGGTGTGCGCGACCGGCGGTGTGCTCTCGCTGGGCGACGCCGTGGATTCCCCGCAGCTGACCCAGGCCGAGATGGACGCCCTGGTGGACGAATCTCATCGGCTGGGTCTGAAGGCGGCGGCCCATGCGCACGGCGCCGAAGGAGCCAAGGTGGCGATCCGGGCCGGGATCGACTCGATCGAGCACGGGAGTTTTCTCGACGAGGAAGCCCTGCAGATGATGAAGCAGAAGGGAACGTACCTCGTGCCCACGCTGATGGCCGGCGAATATGCGGGCGGGCGGCGCGCCACCCGTCAGTACCCGCCGGAGATCGCGGCCAAGGCGAAGGCGGCGGTCGAGGCCCGGTCGGCGTCGTTCAAGCGGGCGCTCGCCCTGGGCGTGCGGATCGCCTTCGGCACCGATAGCGCGGTGAGCCCGCACGGACGCAACGCCGAGGAGTATTCGCTCATGGTCGAACACGGGATGACGCCGGGGGCGGCCCTGCTGACCGGGCCCGCGGCCGCCGCCCTGCTTGGAGTGGCGAAGACGACAGGGACCATCGAGGCGGGCAAACAGGCGGACATCGTGGCCGTGCCGGGAGATGTGCTCGCGAACATCAAGGCCACGGAGAAGCCGCTGTTCGTGATGCGCGGCGGGAAGATTCACCGCCCGTAGGGGCGCCCCTACCTGGCGAGTTTCATCAGGAACAACATCGGCCAGCCGAGGTATTTCCGCGCGCGCGGCGCGCGGGCCACGAGATCGGGGCCCGCATCGTGTTCGCTCGCTTCGATCACCCGCAGGCCGGCCGAGACCACGCCCATCACATAGTCCGAGATCCGGTTGGCCACGCTCTGCGGCCGCACCTCCTGCCCGGATCTCGGGTCGGTGAATCTCGCCTGCACGCCCTTCAGCATCATCGCGGGGTGCATCACCGAGATCACGATGAAACCATCGTCACGGCACACGCGACGGAGTTCGCCGAAGAAAGCGCCGAGATCCAGAACATGATCGACGACCAGGCACGAGATCACCCGGTCGAACGAGCCCGTCTCGAACG
>JAGNNV010000276.1 GCA_017990495.1 Vicinamibacteria bacterium | reverse complement strand
GCGGTGATCGACCAGAGCGGCGTCGATCCGACTTCGATCACCGAGGCCATCCTCGGCTGTGCGCGTCAGGCCGGCGGCGGCCCGAACGTGGCCCGCCAGATCTCGTTCCGTGCGGGTCTTGGCGAAACCGTGCCCGCCATGACCCTCAACATGGCCTGCGGCAGCGGCCTCAAGGCCATCGATCTCGCTTTCCGTGCGGTGCGAGACGGGGATGCCGAAGTGGTGCTCGCGGGCGGCGTCGAGTCGATGAGCCGGGTGCCGTACCTGCTCACCCAGGCCCGCTGGGGTTCGAAGATGGGCGCGCAGGAAGTCACCGATTCGATGTACAAAGACGGCTTCGCCTGCCCGATCGCCGACATGCTGATGGGCGAAACCGCCGAGCGCCTGGCCGAGATCCACTCCATCTCCCGCGACGAGCAGGATGAGTTCGCCCTGCGCTCGCAGCTGCGCGCCGCCACGGCTCAGGCCGAGGGCCGATTCGATTCGCAGATCGCCCCGGTCGAAGTGCGTCAGGGCAAGGCCGCCTCCGTGGTCGAGAAGGACGAACATCCGCGTGCCGACACCACCCTCGAAGCTCTTCGCCGACTGGCCCCCGTCTTCAAGAAGACGGGCGGAACGGTGACCGCGGGAAACTCATCGGGCATCACCGACGGCGCCGCCGCGATGCTCGTGTGTTCCGAGGCGAAGCTCAAGGACCTGAAGGCGAAGCCGATGGCGCGGATTCTGGGCGTGGCCGTGGCCGGGGTCGATCCCAAGATCATGGGCATCGGCGTGGTGCCGGCGACCCGCGCGCTTCTGAAGCGCCTCGACATGAAGCTCGACGACTTCGGCCTCGTCGAAGCGAACGAGGCCTTCGCCGCTCAGGTTCTGGCCTGCGATCGGGAGCTTCATTTCGATCCCGCGCGCCTGAACGTGAACGGGGGATCGATCGCCCTCGGCCACCCCATCGGCGCCACGGGGGCCAGAATCGTGGTGACCCTGGTTCACGAAATGGCCCGCACCCGCGTGCGCTACGGCCTCGCCACTCTCTGCGTGAGCGGCGGGATGGGGGTCGCCGCGGCCTTCGAACTGGTCTGAACCTGGACCCCTGATCAATTGGATTACTATTCCCTCGTGTCATCCATGTCCTGGTCCTATTGGGTCATCTTCGGGTTGGGTCTGCTCGTCTTCGAGATCCTGACCCCGGGTGGCTTCTTCACGTTCTTCTTCGGCGTCTCCGCGTTCGTCGTGGCGGCCCTGGTCTGGCTGGGAGTTCTCCAGTCGGGTTCCGGGCAGTGGCTGGTTTTCGCCATTCTGGGCATCGGTCTGCTCGTGGTTTTGCGTCCCGCGGTGCGAAAGCGCTTCGAGACCAACACGCCCAAAGTCGATCAGCTGGTGGGGGAAACGGCCATCGCCCTCGAAGACCTCGACGAAAACGGCCGGGGCAAGGTCGAACTTCGCGGCACTTCCTGGAGCGCTCTGTATTCCGGTTCCGATCGCATCCTCAAGGGCGATCGCCTGCGAGTCACCAAAGTCGACGGCTTGAGTCTCAAGGTTGAAAGAGAGTAGGAGAAAGTCATGGGTCTAGCGGTTCTCGTTTTCGTGATCTTCGTGTTCGTGCTGTTCATCAAGACAGCCATCGTGGTTCCCCAGCAGAGCGCGTTCATCGTGGAGCGGCTGGGCCGCTACAGCAAAACCCTCGACGCCGGCTTCCACATCCTCGTCCCCTTCATCGAGACCATCCGCTACCGGCACACCCTCAAGGAGCAGGCCATCGACATTCCCGAGCAGGAGTGCATCACCCGCGACAACGTCATGGTTGGAGTCGACGGCATCCTCTATCTCAAGGTCCTCGACCCGGAGCGCGCCTCCTACGGCATTTCGAACTATCTCTTCGCCATCTCCCAGCTCGCCCAAACCACGCTGCGCAGCGAAGTGGGCCAGATCGAACTCGACAACACCTTCGAGGCCCGCGGCCACATCAACCAGCGCGTGGTGGCGGAAGTCGACAAGGCTTCCGACGCCTGGGGCGTCAAGGTCCTGCGTTACGAGATCAAGAACATCAAGCCGCCCACCGACATCATCGCGGCCATGGAAAAGCAAATGCGCGCCGAGCGCGAGAAGCGCTCCGTGATTCTCACCTCCGAAGGCGAGCGCGACGCCGCCATCAACTCCGCCGAAGGCCAGAAGCAGCAGGTCATCAAGGCCTCCGAGGCGCGTCGCCAGCAGCAGGTGAACGAAGCCGAAGGTCAGGCCGCGGCCATCCGCTCGGTGGCGAACGCCCAGGCCGAAGCCATCGCCGCGGTCGCGAACGCGGTCAAGCAATCGGGCGGCTACGAGGCCATCCAGCTGCGCCTCGCCGAGCAGTACATCGCCCAGTTCGGTCACATCGCGAAGACATCGACTACCCTGGTCGTTCCCGCGAACCTCGGCGACGTCGCCGGCACCCTGGCCACCGCCATGGCCGCGGTGAAGAAGGTCGGCACCTAGGAGCGGGGCCTCCAGGATCCAAGAAGGACAGCGGGTCTTCGGGTCCGTTTTCTAGTTCTGACGTTAGTTTGGGCGCTCAGCGTTCAGACTCCCCTTGACACCCGGGGGCAGACGTGTCACCCTTCCGCGTCCGTTCCCGGGTTGTGTCCTCGGGTCCTGCGTGAGGGTGTTCCGTCATGAAAAAAGAAACTATCTTCCTTACCGCCCTCCTTGTTGGAGCGGTCACAGCGATTGCTTGTCAATCGCGGCCGGAGTCTGCGACGACGCCCTCCTCAACGACGTCCGCAGAGGGAAGCGGTGGTGTGACCTCTTCTGTGGTGACTCCGGGCGGACCCATCGGGCCCGTGCCCGGAGGGCCCATCGGCCCGGTGCCCGGGGGACCCATCGGCCCGGTCCCCGGGGGAACCATCGGGCCCAGTCCTGCTCCTGGCGCGTCCCCCGCGTCCTCACCGATAGGCCCGAACCCCGGAAGTCCCGGTGGGGCCACTCCGACCCCGACTCCAGGAACTACACCAACGCCGGGCACCACCCCCACGCCGGGCACGACCCCCACACCCGCGGCTCTAGCCTGCCCGCCGAGGCTTGAGTTCGTGTCGTCGAGTCCCAGGAACATGCAGAGCGCTGTGGTGCCGATTCCAACCGGCAACTACGTTTCCGACTGTTTTGTTGATCGAATGGTCGTTTCATTGCACGCCAAGACAGCCGATTCGACCAATTTTCTCCAGCCGCTTTCTGGCGTGTTTGTATCCATCGATGTTTGCGGTTCGGGCATCGGGCCGACGGGGGCATTCGGCGGGTGCGATTCGAGGACTCTGTTCGCGATGAATCATACGAGCCCCCCAAGTGGAAATCAGATCGCCGATGGGTGTGGCAGGCTGGTCTTCGATGACATGGCTGCAAGTGCGTTTAACCCCCCTGGTAACCCGCCCGCGCCATTTGTCGGGACTTTCCGACCCGCCGCGACCTATCTGGGCAAGGGCCAAAGGCTGAACAGCTCTTTCGAATTGAGGGCAAGCACTGGCCCCGCGACAGACGATCTTGAACTCCAGTGTTTCTCGGTCACCTTCATCACGCGGACTACGCCTCCAACGCTTCCTTAGCTACCCCTCGCGGGCAGACGGGGCTCGTGTCCGCTGACGGCGTTCCGTCCCCGGTGCACGCTCCTACTCAACCGCAGAAGGGCGGCCTCAGGCACTCCTGGGACGCTCGGCTTCTTCGTGGTCAGACGGTTCGTTGAGCCCTACGCCCCTAAACCAGCAACAGCGCCGGGTTTTGGAGGAGGCACTTCATTTCGGGGAGAACGTGGCGGAGATTGAGCCCTCGATCACGCGGTGGCCGACGTTGCGGTCGAGCTGTCGGACGGCTCTGAGGCCATCCATCTGCGCATCGCCGCCGCCCCCGCGTTGGCGACGTTACCGGCACCCTCGCCACCGCGATGGACCGCGGTGAAGAAGGTCGGCTAACCCTAAGTCCGGACCTTGCCGGAGAGCACGGGCATGCAGTCACCGCCCACGTCCCCGCCGCCGCGATCGCGGCCGCGGTGGGCCTGCTCCCGGCGGCCATTGTGTCACCTCGCTGCATCCTCCGACTCTGGCTTCAGCGGGCGACAGCTACCTCGTCGCCGGGGTCACCCCGGCGGCCTCGACCGGGCGCTCCAGGATTTGGCGGCCCCTCGGGAAAAGGCCGCGAAGGGGTTGCCCCCGAAGCGCTAATCCGTGAACACATCCACCCTCTTGAAGCGATACTTCGCCAAGGTCTTCCCTCCTGTTCGGATCCAATCCTGAAAGCGAGATGAAATGTACACGCCGAAAGTGAATGTCGAGGAGCGCCTTCCCGTTTTGGTGTCGATGATGGCCGCGCATCCCCTGGCCGCGGTCATCACCATGGGCCCCGAGGGCCTCCTCGCCTCCCACATTCCTCTGGTTCATGAAAGCGACGGCTCGCCCTTTGGTGTGTTGAAGGGTCACGTTTCGAAGGCCAATGCCCAGTGGAAGGAGTCTTCAGCCGCAGTGGACGCCCTCGCCATCTTTACCGGCCCGGAACACTACGTCTCTGCCGGTTGGTATCCCGGGAAGACCGAGCACGGCCGCGAGGTGCCCACCTGGAACTACGTGGCTGTTCACGCTTACGGGCCCCTGCGGATGGTGAGAGACAGGGATTGGCTGATGGCCCATCTGCAGTCGCTGACCGATCAGGTCGAGGCGCCCTTCACGCCTCCCTGGAAAGTGACGGACGCTCCCGCCGAGTACATCTCCAACCTGCTCGATGCCATCGTGGGCTTCGAGTTGCCCATTCGCCGGCTGGAAGGCAAATGGAAGGTGAGCCAGAACCGCAACGACCGCGACCGGCAGGCAGTGATGGAAGGCCTCGAACGGCTCAATACCCCGGCAGCCCTGACGATGAAGGACCTGGTCGCCGGGAAGCGTTGACGCTCAGACGTGGGCAAGTCGCGGTAGCGACGTCCACGAGAACGTCGCGGTTACCAACGGAACGCTCGCGCT
>JAGNNV010000053.1 GCA_017990495.1 Vicinamibacteria bacterium | reverse complement strand
CGGGTGAGTCGTCGGATCTCCTTGTGCAACGGCGAAGGTGGCGTGCGCCCCGACTGGGTGAGATGGGCGATCCGGCCGAACTCGGTGTGCATCCCCGTGGCCACGACCAGCGCCTTCGCTTCGCCCGAGATGACGGCCGTGCCCGCGAGCAGCATGTTGCGGGCCTCGAGAATGGTCTCCTCGGCGCTCGGCTCCGCGTTCCTGGCCTTGGGCAGCGACTCGCCGGTGATGGTCGCGGTGTTCACTCGCACCGCGTGGGCCTCGATCACCCGCGCGTCCGCGGGGACGTCGTCTCCTTCCTCGAGCAGCAGGACATCGCCGGGCACGAGGCTTTCGGTGGGAAGCGCTGAAAGCACGCCGTCGCGCAGGGCCTTGACCTCGCGGGGCAGCAGGCGACGCAGCGCGGACAGCGCCCGCTCCGCGCGGTACTCCTGGAAGAACGAGAACAGACCGTTCACCACGATCACGCCCACGATGGCGATACCCATGGTCCCCATGCCCTGCCCCGGCTGATGGACCTCGGCGTAGAAAGCGAGTCCGGCCGCAACCCACAGGATCAGGGCGAAGAAGTGGACGAACTCGCCGAGGAAGCGCACCACCAGCGATGCGCCGCGGATCTCCTCCATCCGGTTGGGGCCAAACTCGGCGAACCGTCGCGCCGCCTCGGCGTTCGAAAGGCCCGAGGCCTGGCTTTGCAGGCTCTGAAGAGCCTGATCGGCGGTGAGCAGGTGGACTTTCATGAAGTCTCCTCTCGGAACGTCAACGACGGTCGGATGATCGCAGAAAGCGAATGGTCTGAAACATCGTCTAATTGCCGCCCGGATGTTTCAAATAGTTGAAGGCGAAATGCTGGCGACCGCTTGCGGGGCATTGGCGCTTCGGCGCACAATGTCACTCCATGAAACACACCGCTCTGATTTTCACTGGCGCCCTTGGTTTCTCTGCGGTGGTCGCGCACGCGGCCACCCCGGTGAACTGGCCGCAGTTCCGCGGAGGCAATGCGTCCGGCGTGGCCGACGGCTCGATTCTGCCCACCACCTGGTCCACCACCGACAACGTGGCCTGGTCCACCGAGGTGCCGGGGCGCGGTTGGTCGTCGCCCATCGTGTGGCGCGATGTCGTCTATGTGACGTCGGCGGTGAACACGGGCATCTTCAAGGCCCCGTCCACCGGCATCTTCGGAAACGACTACGCGGCTGAACTCAAGGCCGCCGGCCACTCCGACGAAGAGATCCTCAAGCGGATCACCGCGCGCGACATCGAACTCACCAAGGAAGCCGAGGAAGTGAGTTACCGCGTCTTCGCCATCGACGCGAAGACGGGGAAGGTGAAGTGGCAGAACGAGGCCCACAAGGGACTGCCTCCCGGAGGCCGTCATCGCAAGAACACCTACGCCTCCGAAACGCCGGCCACCGACGGCGAGCGCATCTACGCCTCCTTCGGCGGCAACGTCGGCCTCTTCTGTTACTCGCTCGACGGGAAACTGCTGTGGAAGAAGACCTGGCCGCCCCAGCCCATCTACCTCGACTTCGGCACCGCGTCCTCTCCCGTGGTCCACGGTGGGCGCGTCTACCAGATGCACGACAACGAAGGCGAATCGTTCCTCGTGGCCCTCGACGCGAAGACCGGAGACGAGATCTGGAAGACCAGCCGCAGCGGATTCAAGGCGCGGTCACAATCCGGCTGGGCGACGCCGTTCATCTGGGAGAACGGCTCCCGCACCGAGGTGATCACCATCGGCAAGGGCCTGGTCATCAGCTACGGGACGGATGGCAAGGAGATCTGGCGTCTCGGCGGCATGACCCAGGCCACCCCCAGCCCGGTCGCCGGCGACGGCCTCCTCTTCGTGGGCTCAGGCTCGCAGGGCGAAACGAACCGGCCGCTCTTCGCGGTGAAACCCGGCGCCACCGGCGACCTCACCACCGCCAAGGACGCGCCGCTCAATGAACACGTGGGCTGGTTCCTCCCCCGCTTCTCCGCCTACACCTCGTCGCCCCTGCTCTATCGCGGCCGCGTCTACGCAGTGAATGACAACGGCATCCTGCAGGTGGCCGACGCGAAGACGGGCAAGGAAATCTACAAATCACGCGTGGGCACGGGCAGCGCCACCTTCTCGAGTTCTCCACTCGCGAGCGCGGGCAAGATCTACCTGCTGAGCGAAGACGGCGACATGTACGTCGTCGAAGCGGGCGACGAATACAAAGAGGTCGCGAAGAACAGCCTGGGCGAGATGAGCCTCGCCACACCCGCAGCCGACGCGGAGAGCCTCTTCGTGCGCACCGCCACCAAGCTCTACCGGATGAAGGGCCCGACGCCCAAGTCCTAAGCGGCACGAGTACCATAAGGGGCATGGTTGATGCCCTGCCCTGGCTGCGCTTCTATGGCCAGGTACCGCCCACCCTCGACTACCCGAGGGTCACGCTCTACGAATCGCTTTCGGCCACGGCCCGGCGCGTGCCCGAGGCGGTGGCGTGGGCCTTTCTCGGCTCGTCGTCGACCTACGCCGAACTGCTCAGCGAAATCGACCGCTGCGCCACCGGCCTCGCCCGCCTCGGATTGAAGCAGGGGGACCGGCTCCTCATCGCGATGCCCACGTGCCCTCAGGGCGTGATCGCCTTCTACGCCGCGAATCGCCTCGGCGCGGTGTCGGCGCTCATCCATCCCCTCTCCACCCCGGCCGAGATCACCCACTACCTCGACGCAAGCGGCGCCCGCATCGCACTTGTCCTCGACGCCTTCTACGGCACCATCGCCGCGGCCACGCCGAAGACGCCTCTGTCCGCCATCATCGTGGCGAGAATCCCCGACTACCTTCCCGCTCTGACGAAGATCGGATTCTGGCTCACCAAGGGCCGAAAGATCGCGAAGGTGCCGCCCGACGCGCGGGTGCGGCGCTGGGTCGATCTCATGAAGGCCGAGGGTGCTCTCACGCCCGCCGCAGGCGCCACCGAGGACCCTGCGGCCATCCTCTTCTCGGGCGGAACCACCGGCCAACCGAAGGGCATCGTGCTCTCGAACCGCAACTTCATCGCCGAAAGCCTGCAGGTGGCGGCCTGGGGCGGGATCCACAAGGGCGACGCCATGCTCGCCATCCTGCCCCTCTTCCACGGCTTCGGTCTGGGCGTCTGCGTGAACGCGGTGTTGATGGCGGGAGGCAAGTCGATCCTGGTGCCGACCTTCACTCCGGAGGTGGTGGCGAAGCTGTTGCGCACCGAGCGCCCCACCGTCATCGTGGGCGTGCCCACCCTCTTCGACGCCCTGTCGAAGGACAAGACGCTCAAAACCGCCGACCTCTCGGCCCTGCGCGCCTGCTTCTCCGGCGCCGACACCTTGCCTCGTCCTATCAAGGAGCGTTTCGAGGCTCTCGTCCACTCGTGCGGCGGCAAAGTGAAGCTGCTCGAGGGCTACGGACTCACCGAAGCGGTCTCGGCCATGATGGCCACACCGCTCACCGAATACCGCGAGGGCTCGATCGGCCTGCCATTCCCCGACATGCGGGCCATGATCTGCGCGGCGGACACCACCGACGCCGTCGAGACCGGCGTCGAGGGCGAGATCTGCGTCTCGGGTCCGGCGGTGATGATCGGCTATCTCGACGATCCCGAGGCGACCGCGAAGGCGCTGCAGCCCCATGCGGACGGCCGGATCTGGCTTCACACCGGTGATCTCGGGAAGATGGACGCCGATGGCTTCTTCTATTTCACCGGCCGCCTGAAGCGCATGATCAAGTCGTCGGGCTTCAATGTCTATCCCGCCCAGGTCGAGGCTGTGCTCTATCAGCATCCGCTGGTGGCGGACGCCTGCGTGGTGGGGGTGCCCGACGAGACGCAAGTCGAAAGGGTGAAGGCCTACGTGGTTCTGCGCGACCCCGCGCAGAAGAGCGAGGCCACGGAAGCGACCCTGATCGCCTGGTGCCGCGAGCGCCTGATCAAGTGGTCGTGCCCGCGCGAGGTCGAGTTCCGCGCCGATCTACCGAAGACGCGCATCGGCAAGATCGACTATCGCGCCCTTGTCGAAGACCACGCGGCCAAACACGCTGCGGGAAAGAACCCTTCATGACCTCCCCGCACGAAACCGCGCACGGCGGCGATCGGGTCGCCCAGGCCCTCAAGGCTCACGGCGTCCCCGTGGTGTTCACGCTGTGCGGCGGACACATCTCGCCCATCCTGGTCGCGGCCAAGGCGCGCGGCATCCGCATTGTGGACACCCGCGACGAGGTCACCGCGGTGTTCGCGGCCGATGCCACGGCGCGGCTCACCGGCATCCCCGGGGTGGCCGCGGTCACCGCGGGGCCAGGGCTCACCAACACCATCACCGCGCTCAAGAACGCGCAACTCGCGCAGTCGCCCGTGCTGCTGATCGGCGGCGCCGCGCCCACGGCCCTGCAGGGTCGAGGAGCGCTTCAGGACATCGACCAGCGTCCGCTCATCGCCCCGCACGTGAAACTCGTGAAGCAGGTGCGCCGCGTCGCCGACCTGGGTCCGGCGGTTTCCGAAGCCCTCGCCGCCTCGCGCTCGGGGATTCCCGGACCGGTGTTCGTCGAATGCCCGGTGGATCTCCTCTACGAAGAGGCCACCATCCGACAGTGGTACACCGATGCCGCGGGCAAGGGCACGTCGATTCCCGACCGCGCCCTGCGCTGGTACCTGAATCGCCATGCCTCGCGACTGTTCGCTGGAACCCATCGGCCCTTTGTGTCGAGCGTGGTCGAGGTGCCGCTGCCCCATCCCGGAGACGGCGTGATCGACCGCGCCGCTGAGGCCCTGGCCCGCGCCGAACGTCCGCTGATGGTGATCGGCAGCCAGTCGCTCAGCCAGGCCACGAACGCGGCGCGCCTTGCCGCCGCGGTATCGCGGCTGGGAATTCCCGTCTACCTCTCCGGCATGGCCCGCGGCCTGCTCGGGCGCGAACATCCCCTGCAGATGCGCCACGAACGGCGCAAGGCTCTGCGCGAATCCGACTGCGTGGTCCTCGCGGGAGTGCCGTGCGACTTCCGCCTCGACTACGGCAAACACGTGAAGCGCAACGCCACCCTCATCGCCGCGAATCGCAGCGCGAAGGAGGCGCGGCTCAACCGCACACCCACCATCCTCGCCCTCGGCGACGCCGGCCTCTTCGTCGAGAAGCTGGCTGATCCCTTGGCCGACCGGGCTCGACGCGCCGACTGGATCGCCACGCTGCGTGAGCGCGACCAGACGCGCGAGACGGGCATCGACACCCAGGCCGCAAGCGCTGCCGGGCACGTCAATCCCGTGGCGTTCTTCCGGGCGCTTGATCGCGTGGCGGGCGAGAGAGCGGTCTTCGTGGCCGACGGGGGCGACTTCGTGGCCACGTCTTCCTACATCCTGCGTCCCCGCGGTCCTCTCACCTGGCTCGACCCCGGCGTGTTCGGCACGCTCGGTGTGGGCGCGGGCTTCGCGCTCGGCGCCTCCGTCGCGCGGCCCGGCGACGAGGTGTGGCTGTTGTGGGGAGATGGCGCCTCTGGCTACGGCCTCGCCGAGTTTGATACCTTCGTGCGCCACGGCATCCCCGTGATCGCGGTGGTGGGCAACGACGCGGGCTGGACCCAGATCGCGCGCGAACAGGTGAAGATGCTGGGCGACGATGTGGGCACGGTGCTCGCTCGCACCGCGTATCACGAGGTGGCCCGCGCGTTCGGCGCGGAGGGCATCGAGGTGCGTCAGGCGAGCGAGGTCGAGCCCGCGCTGGCCCAAGCCCGCACCCTCGCCGCGGCCGGTCGGCCGGTGCTGATCAACGTCTGGCTCGACCGCACCGATTTCCGCGAAGGTTCGATCTCAATGTAGGGACACCGCGCACTACCAAGCCTGTTGGACCTCTCGTCATCCCCGGGCGCGCAGTCTGGCCTTGGGCCACCTGACGGCGCACGCCCGGTGGCTGAGTCGAGTCTGGAAGCGTCTGGTCGAAGCCACCCCGCGAGGTCGCTTCGACCGCTTCGCAGCACGGACCCCCCTCAGCGACCGGTTCGCAGGGCTGGCTGCGGCCGGTTTTGGGATCCCAACTTTCTCTTGACTCGTTGCAGGAAGTCCTTGGGCCAGCGCGAAGCCTCCCCGAAGGGGGACGAAAGCCGGGGGCCTGGTGCGAAGGCTCCGTCCGCGACCGCGACATTCCGCACATCACACCCACATTGCTATCCCACCAGGCGCCAACTAGCGTGTCGCATGAAGAGATTGGAAGCAGCGCGTTGAGTCCCGCCCTCTGGCGTCTTCTCACGCAGGCCTCCCGGGAACCCGCCCCGTTCGTTCTAGGCCTGGCCATGCTCGCCGGCTTCGTGTCCGTCTTATCGGAACCCCTGGCCTGGATCCCGGCTGCGGCCGCCTTCGTCATGCTTCTGCAGATGCTCCGCGTCCTGTGGCGGCGCTCGAGGGTCCTTACCTTCACGCTTGCAGTGGGCCTTCCGGCGCTGGTGATCTTCATGACACCTGGCTACAGAGTTGAGGCCTCGCTGTTCTTGATGTTCGTTCCCGCGATTCTCGCCACCGTCCTCGAAGCGCTGTCGCGACGCGCCGGCGGATTTCTGAAAGCGGCACCTGTGCCCGAGAAGAAGCCCGAGGAGCCCGGGTCCAAAGCTCAGGGTTGCCGGAACCTCGCCATCCTCGCCGGCTTGTTCTTCGCATTCACCGCCGTCTTCTTCGTCTGGTCTCTGAACGTTCCCGGAAGGGAAGCGCATGCCTTCAAAGAGCGCATCCGGCCGGGGATGAGACTGAGCGAGGTGGTGATCGCGAGCCTCAGCACAGGTCGGCACATCGTCAGGATCGATGCGGAAGAAGGCGCCCCGGCCCTGCGGATCGGGAACTCCGCGGCGTTCGTGGCCGACGACCGCGCGGAAACCCCAGGCGCCATCCGGGCGCTCCTCGACCGTCGAGCCCCGGAACTGCGCCTGAAGTCGTTATCCTTCATGTTCCTGTCGAGCGTCCCCGTCCGCTCGTCGATCCTGGTGCGCTTCGGCCCGGGCGGCACCGTCACCGCAGTGGAAGGCCCATTCAACTGGGCCTCCTAGACACGTCCTACTTGATGACGCGGGCTTCTTCGATGAGCACCGGGTAGGCGTAGCCGGCGGTGAAGTCGCGGTCGACCGCGACCTTGCCGCGGACCGACACCACATCACCCTTGGCCACCACATCGGTGGTGGTCACGGTGAGGTCGTTGTCGCCCTTCTCGGCCGTGCCCGAGCCGTCACGCAGGTGGATCCAGTTGCGGCCCATGATCTGGGCGTTGAACTTCACCACCTTGGCCCGCACCACCACTTCAACTCCGCTGAGTCTGGCTCGCTCGGCCCAGATCTCGGCCACCGTCCGGCCGTCCTTGCCCGTGGCCTTGTCGACCTTGATGTCGCCGAGCATGTCGCTGGCGTCGGCTGATGCCCCGGCGCCCGAAGCGGTGGGAGGGTGGCCGGGAGGCATGGCGGCCACGTCCGCGGAGGCGGCCGCGCCGCCGAGGGTTCCGAACAGGATGGTCTCGAACTTGCGGTTCAAGGTCTTGCTTTCGAAATTCTCCATCCACATGGCGTTCTCGATGGCGATCTCCGCTCCGGGTTTGAGCGCGGTCTGGTTCACCGCCGCCCAGATCTCGCCGTCCTTCGTCTTCATCCGCACGTAGGTATAGGCGCCCGCGTCCATGGTTTCGAGCACGGTGCCGGTGACGGAAGGGCCTGCCGTGGCGGGGTCGGCCGGAGCGCCGGCGGAAGCGTTCGCGGGCTTCTTGGCATCGGCTCCCGCGGTGGCCTTGGCGTCGCCGCAGGCAACGAGGAACAGGGGCAGGATGAGAACGGCGACTTTCAACATGGTTCGATCTCCTGCGGCCAGCAGGATCACCCCCAGGGACTCTCCCCGGCGCGTCTGGCCGCGCAGGAGAGGTTTATCACGCCGCCCCCTGCCGATCCTCTGATGCATATGCACCAGAACGCGGCCAGAGGGCTCAGGCCTCGGCGTCGAGCAGCTTGAGAAGGGCGCCGATGAGGTCGTTGTCGGTGAGAATTCCCACGAGCTTCTCCCCCTCCAGCACGGGCAGCGCCCCGTACTTGTTCTTCCACAAGGCGCGCGCGGCGTCTTTGAGCGGAGTGTCGGGGGTGGTCGTGACGAGGTTCTCCATCATGATCTGGGCGATCAGCGTTCCCTCCATCACCGAGACGAACTCTTCCTGGGTGGCGGTCAGCGTGGAGGGCTCGGCCCGCTTCACGTCGCCCTGGGCCACCAGCCCCACGAGACGTCCACCCGCCACCACGGGAATCCGCCGGATCTTGCGCAGCTGCATGATCTGGCGGGCCTCCATCAAGGAATCCTCGGGTGAGAGGGTGAGGGGGTCCGCGGTCATCACGTCGCGTACGAGAAGCGCGCTTGGCACGTGCGGGATGCTAACTCAGACGACGCCGCTCAGAGCCCCCCGATCTTGCGCCTGCCCCAGGTGGGCGCGGGCGGCTCCTTCATCATCCGGTCCACCGGCTTCTCCTTCAGCATCCGCAGCGCCTCCTGGACCGCGCGTTCGAGTTGCGGGTCGCGGCCGGCGATGACGTCTTTGGGAAGGTTCTCGACCTCGATGTCCGGGCCCACGCCCTCATTCTCCACCGCCCATTTGCCGTCGCGGGTGAAGAAGCCGCCGCGCGGCGCGATCATGGTGCCGCCATCGAGAAGCACCGGCGAGTCGGCGGTGTGCACGAGACCGCCCCAGGTCCGCGTGCCGACGAGGGGGCCCAGTTTCCGGCGCTTGAACATGTACGGCATCAAGTCGCCGCCCGAACCCGCCATCTCGTTGATGATCATCACCTTGGGGCCCCAGATCCCGGCCGCGGGAGAAGTGAAGGGCACGCGGTCGCCGGCCACATTGTTGAAGTAGCCGTCGAAGTCGCGCTGCAGCACGTCGATGATGTAGTCGGCGGCCGAACCGCCGCCGTTGAAGCGCTCGTCGATGATCGCGCCCGACTTGTCCTGCTGGGCGAAATAGTAGCGGTTGAAACTCGTGTACCCGGGCTGGCCGGTGTTGGGCACGAAGACGTAGGCGAGCTGACCGTTCGAGAGCTTGTCGACAAGACGCCGATTCCCCTCCACCCAGGCCCGCGTGCGCAGGGCCTGTTCGTTCGCCACCGGAACCACGGTGATCTGCCGCGCGCCCGCCATGGTGGGTTGCGCGTTCACCGTGAGCACGGTCTGCCGTCCCGCCGTGCCGTCGAGCAAACGGTGGATGTTGTCGGGGGCCACGAGTTCCATGCCGTTGATGGCGAGCACGTAGTCGCCCGCGCTCACGTTCAGTCCCGGCTCGCCGAGAGGCGCGCGCAGGTCGGGGTTCCAGCTCTCGTTGTCGTAGATCCTCTGGATCCGGTAACGGTTGTTCTCGATGGTGAAGTCGGCGCCGAGCAGACCGCCGGGCGAGGGCGGGATCTCGGGCAGCGCTCCCCCGCGCACATAGGAATGACCCACCGCGATCTCCGCCCCCATCATGTCGATGAGGTAGGTGAGGTCGGCCCGGTGCATCGCGTAGGGAAGGAGCGCCGCGTACATCTGCTTCACCTTCGGCCAGTCGGCCCCGTGGTGGTTCTCAACGTAAAGGTAGTCCCGCTGATTGCGCCAGCCCTCGTTGAACATCTGGACGAACTCGGCCCGCGGGTCGACGTTCATGCGCAAGGTGGCCTCGAGCCGGCCTTGTCCCGCGGTGGGCGGTGTCTTGTCGGCATCCACCAGGAACAGCGAAGGCCGCGCCTCGGGTCCGGCCGCGGGCGGTCCGCCGGGCGCGCCTCCCGCGCCGGGCGTCCGATAGAGCAGCTTCTTGCCGTCGGCGCTCAGGTCGAACTCGGCCACGTTGCTCACGAACACCGCGGTCTTGCGGTCGCTCAGTTTGTAGCGATGAAGGGTGCCGCCTCGGGCCCCCGTGCCCGCGTCGGGGGCCTGAAGGTAGTAAACGACGCCGGCAAGGCCGGCCTTGAGGCTCGCGTACTGTCGCACCGGAACGCCGGGCACCGAGACGATCCGCTGGGCCAGCCCGTCGAAGTCGATCACCACCTTGACCGGCGCGGCCGACGCGGCCGGCGACGAGGGCGAAGCCGCGGGTGAGGCGGCCGGCGAGGGCGCGGGCGAAGGCGACGCGGCGGGGCGCGGCGCATCGGCCACGACACCCTTGTCCTCGTCACTCTCCGGCAACAGCGGGGAGGCCTCGCCCTTCTTCAGAATCGCGAGGTAGAGGCCGAAGTTCTCTTCCCGGTCGTACGAGGTCATGTCGAGCCACTGCGAGCGGAGACCGAAGTCGGTGGAGGCGAGGAACCACAGGTACTTCCCGCTCGCATCCCACACCGGGAACATGGCGTCGGCGAGGCCGTCGGTGATCTGCTTCCTCTCGCCGGTTTCCGCGTTGGCCACGAAGATGGCGCGGTAGAGGGTGTTGAGCCGGGCGGCATAGGCCACCCACTTCGAATCCGGACTCCAGGTGGGATTGAGAGTGCGCGCGGGCACCGCCCACGGATCCGTGCCCATGAGCTTTGCTTCCCCGCTGGCCACGTCCATCACCCACACGTTGAAGTCGGTGTCGCTGTACAGGATCTTCTTGCCGTCGGGCGACCAGGAGGGCGTGTAGTACTGCTTCGGATTGCGGATGGCGATCTCCCGCGGCGGAGTGATCCCGTCCTGCGACTCGATCACCAGCGCGTACTCGCCCGACTTGTCGGAGAAATACGACACCCACTTCCCGTCCGGCGACCACGCGGGCTGGCGCTCGGCGATGCCCGGAGAGGCGGTGAGATTGCGCACGTCGCCCTTCTCGGCCGGGATGGTGAAGATCTCTCCGCGAGCCTCGACCACCACGCGTTTGCCGGTGGGCGAGAGGCCGATGTTGGTCATGCGCGCGGTGACGTCGTCCCAGCGCGGCATCATCCAGGGGAAATCCCCCGCCACGCGGATGTTCACGGGGCGCGAGCGACCGGTCTTCGGATCGAGTTCGTGGATGTATCCCGCCTGCTCGAACACCACCGCGTCGGGGCGGCCGTCGATGGTCTTCACATCGAAGTCGGTGAACTTCGTCACCTGAGCGAGTTTCTTCGTGGTGATGTCGTACGACCAGACGTTGGACACTCCGTCGCGGTCGGAAAGGAAGAACACCGCGTCGCCCACCCACACGGGCTCGATGTCCTTCGAATCGGTCCAGGGCGGGGTGACGAGGTCTAAAGTCTTCAGGTCGACGATCCAGATCGGACGGTTCTGGCCGCCGCGATAGTTCCGGCGCTCGTCATCCCAGGAGGGATTCACGCGATAGGCGACATGCGTCCCGTTCGCGGAGACGCGGCCCTGGAACGCGCGTGGCAGGGCCATCGGCGTCTCGACCCCGCCGTCTTTAGGGACGGTCCAGAACCGAGGGGCCGGAGACGGGGCCGCGGTAGCGCGCGCCGAGGCGAAGATCACGGCCGAGCCGGCGGGATTCCAGCCCTGCACCACGTCTGGCCCCGGATGCCAGGTGAGTCGTTTCGGCTCCCCGCCCTCGGCGGTCATCACGTAGACATCGAGGTTCCCCGCGTACTCCGCGCTGAACGCGATCCACTTCCCGTCGGGCGAGAAACGCGGGTTCTGGGTCTGGCCCTGGAAGCTGGTCAGGCGGCGGGCCAGGCCGCCCGCGCGCTCGACTGTCCACAGGTTGTTGGCGTAGGTGAAGGCGATGTGGGTTGCGCTCACCGCGGGCTGCCGGAGCAGCCGGGTGGAGTCGGCGGCGTCTGCGGTGGTCGAGAGGGCCAGGGCGGAAAGGAGCGCGGCGAGGGCACGAATCTTCATGAGAAGGACCTCGAGAATTGGTGAGCCAGAGCACTTCGGGACGACGCCGTCGAAGGTTACCCCGATCTCCAAAGGTATATTGGCGGGTTGAATGAACATCGCGGAACGCCAGGTGGGCGACATCACCATCATCGATCTGCAGGGCAACATCATGTTCGAGGACGGCGACCAGGAACTGCGCGGCGCCATCGCCCGGGCCCTGGAGTCGGATCGCAAATCCATCGTCCTCAACATGGGTGAGGTGCCCTACATGGACTCGGCCGGCCTCTCCGAACTGGTCCGGAGCTACGTGGCCGTAGGGAAGCGCGGGGGAAGGGTCGTGCTCGTCGACCTCACCAGGAAGGTCAACGACCTCCTCACCGTCGCCAAGCTCCTCACCGTCTTCGAGACCTTCGACTCCGAAGCCGCCGCCCTGGCGAGCTTTAAACGATAGGGGCGCCCCCTCACATCCTGGGGGGCTCGACGATGTCTTTGCGGGTGTTCTCGATGATGGCCAGGAACTCCTTACGTTCCGGCTCTCCCACCTTGAACCTGTTGAGCGCGTTCTTCAACATCACCATGCTCGCATCCCACTCGGCCTGAGTGATGGCGAGGCCCTGGTGCGAGGGTTTCATCTCGCGTCCGAAATAGATGCAGGGTCCGCCGGTCAGATGGCACAGTTGGTCGACGATGAGCTGGCGTGATCGCTGCAGTGCGCCAAGACTCCGCCCGCCGATGAAGCGATTGAAAGCGGCGTCCTTGCCCATCTGGGAGAGGAAGTCGTCGGTGACGCCCGCGAGAACGTCGTAGCCGCCCATGCGCGCATACAGCGTCTTCTCTTTCGGAGTGGCGGGCGCGTCCTGGGCCGCGGCCGGCCCGATCAGAACCTGACAGGCGGTGATCAGGGCGATCATGCTGCGTTCCATCTTCCGGCGCATTTCAGCTCTCATGCTCGTGCTCCTCGAGGTCAGGGTCCGGCGATTGGTCGGAGTATTGCCCGGCCCGGTCCGATGGTCAAGCATCCCCCCGCGATCCCGGCCGGAAGGGAGCGTAATATCCATTCCAATGCTGAAGATCTGGCCATGAAGATCGCCGAACGTCAGTCGGGCGACATAACGATTCTGGACGTGCAAGGCAAACTCCTGCTCGGGGAAGGCGATGAGATCTTCCGCGAGGCCGTCAACCGCGTGGTCGAAGGCGGCCGCCTGAAGCTGGTAATCAACATGGCCGAGGTTCCCTACGTCGACTCATCCGGCATCAGCGAACTGGTCCGCACCTACGTAACCCTGGGCAAACGAGGGGGCCGGATGACCCTCGTCAGTCTCACCCGCCGCGTGCACGAATTGCTCTCGGTGACCCGGCTGCTAACGGTGTTCGAGGCCTTCGACTCGGAAGAGGAAGCGGTCGACAGCTACGGCCGGACGGCGACTCGTTAGGCCAGGCCGCACCGAGGAAGCAGACGCCATGGAAGCACGATTCACCCGTTGCCTGGCCGTGGCCCTGCTCGTGTTCGTGGCCTCCGCGGTTCAGGCCGAAGAGTACGACGTCACGATCGGCCTCAGGGGTGACATACCCATCCCCGTCCTGTTCCTGAAATGCGCACGAAACTTCGATGTCGCGGGCACCGAGGAAGCGCCACCCGGTTGCCGGCAGCGTGAAGTCGATCAGACGTTCTCCACCACGGTCGCGCGCGTCACCAACGTGGGACCGTCGATCGTCTGGATTCACATCGGCCGGGCCCGGCTCCCCGTGCTGCCGGGGAAGGTCTACCGCCACCGCCGCGTCGGCGAGCGCGCTTTCGATCGGATCTTCCTCTCCGGCGAAGCGGGCGGCCTGGCCCACGTGTTCGTGGCGGATCCCGTGCAGGATGAACCGGAGACTAAGGCGCCGAAGGATTCGGAGCGCCCTAAACAAGGAGAGCGAAGTGAGAAGGAATGAGGCGGCGTTCCTCCTGGCCATCCTGGCCACCCTTTCGGGCTGCGGTGGAGGGCGTTCGGGTTCCTCCTCGCCCAGTCCGGTGGTTGCTCAACCCACCCCGGCGCCCACCCCTCACCCCGTATTGACCATCATCGGGGGCGACACCGATCGCCCGGTGGCCGGGGCGCGGGTGGTTGTGGCCGGCGTGGCCTCAACCTCCGACGCCTCCGGCCGGGTCGCACTCAACGGCGCTCCGGCGGGAGCCTCGATCGACATCATCGCCGAGGGTTACCTCGACCGTCAGACCCAGGTCCGGGTGGGCTCCGAGAACCTGGCGCGCTTCACGTTGTGGCCTCGCCGGCCTCTGTCTCGGTTCGATGAGAGCTACACCAGTCAGCTTGTGTACACGTCGTCGTACATCGGCTCCATGGGAACAAGCCTTCCCCTGCGCCGGCTGGCCCGGAACATCACTCAGATCCGGATCGTCCTGCCGCCCGAGCTTGCCGCCGACCCAACCTCGACGTTCTTTCATCAGTTCGCCGCCGACAACATGAACACCGCGGTGGGCGGGGCTTTCCGTTACACGGTGGGCTCGAGCCCGGTCAGCGGATCCGTGAACGTGGCCGTCTCGGTGGACCCATCCGGCACGCACTGCACGAGCGGCGAATGGATCGCCTACGCCACCGTGGCCGGTTCTCCGGATATCACGTCCATCACCATCACCTACTGCGCGCTCCGCTGGGCCCAGCGAGGATCGGTGATCCTGCATGAAATGGGGCACACGCTCGGGCTCCAGCATTCCGCAGTCCGGGGAGACGTGATGTACCCAGGCGGCACCAGTGACGTCTTCAGCGACCGCGAGTTGCTGATCATGAAGCTCATGTACCAGCGCGCTTCCGGGAACGCGTTCCCGGACAACGACCGCGCCACCATGGGCCTCGCCTCGGAGCGGCCGGACACCCTCCTCTGTGCGCGCTGACCGAAGCGGCGCCGGCGGCCTGGCCGTGGGCCCGCTTCTCCTGCTGGCGCTCACACTGGGAGGTCCCCTTCCCGCCACGGCCGACCTCTCGCAGTCCACCCTGACCCTCAGCCCGAAGGCGCCGGTGGAGGGCGACCTCATCCGTTATGAGCTGCGGGTACGTAACACCTCGGCAACCGACATCGAGTACCTCGAGGTACGCTTCGACGCGCCCGAGGCGGCTCATCTCATCTCCACCCGCGGCATGGACGATCCGCTGCTGGAGTCGGACGACCGGCGGGCCACGGGTCACGTCAAGGTTGCGGCAGGGGCGGAGGCCGTGGTTCACATCGAAGTGCTGACGCCCCGCGACGCTGGGGGGCAAAGCCTCACCTTGCGCGTGCGGCTGGGCGCAACCCAGCCTCTACTCGAAGAGTGGCTCAACGCGTCGGTGACTCTCGACGACGTCTTTCCCGAAGGTGGGGCGACCCTGGGCGCCATTCGCATCCTGCCCGCGGCCCTCGCCGTGCTCGCTTGGATGGGCGGATCGATCCTGCTCTTTCTGATCCTGGTGGTCCTGTCCCGACGCAGCGGGGCCATCCGGCCCGGCGAAGCCGCCGGGGCCACCTTCACGCTCATGTTCGCCCTCGGCCTCTGGGCGTACTACGCCGACATGGCGAGGCGGGACCACGCGATCCTGAACGAATGGACGGAGACTCCGGCCACGGTCCTGAGTCGGCGGCTCGATGCCTCCTCGGCGTCGAGCACCTCGAGCGGATCCACCAGTTCCGGGCGGAACCAGTCGCGCTACGCGCCGGAACTCGCGCTCAGGTACCAGGCGGGCAACGCCACCATCCTGTCCACCGGCTACGACTCGGGCTCGGCTCTGCGCCGAGGGGGTCGCGCGGAACGAGAGAAGGAACTGGAAACGTGGAGACCGGGCGCCACCATCACCGCCTGGTACAACCCGAAGGACCCGCGCGATGTGGTGGTCAAACGTGGCTACGGCGGCGCGTATCTCTTCGCCCTGCTCGGACTGCCCGCGTTTCTTCTTGGCTCGTGGCTGATCCTCCTCTTGATCCGGCCCCGTCCAAGATCGGAAGAGCTGGAAGAAGACGACGCCGACGACGGCACCGACGCTGCACGCGCGTAGAGCTCCCCTCACAGCCGCGCCCCATCGCATAAGCGGGGCGTATATTGCCGCCTGGAGATCAAGCGATGAATTACCCCACGGAGTTCCTGCAAGCGCTCAAGGAACGGTCGGGAAACCGGTGCGAGTGCGAACGCAGCGAATGTCATCGCACCCCGGGACGATGCGGTGCGACGTTGACCGACGAATCCGGCCCATCCCGCTGGTCCGCGGTGATGACCGGCGACCACCACACGTTTCCTCCCGAGCCGATGAACTACATCGCCTTGTGCGGCCTCTGCGCGGTGCCCCGGGCCGGAGCCCGCCCGCACTGACCGCGAGCCGCCTCCTAGAGCGAGGCGAAGTCGTCGGTGGCCTGCACCAGGGCGCTCAGGATGCCTGGCTCCTTCATGCTGTGGCCGGCGTCGGGAATGATCTCGAGCTTCGACTTCGGCCATCGCCGGTGCAGCTCCCACGCACTCGCGGCCGGACACACCACATCGTAGCGGCCCTGGACGATGACGCCGGGCAGATGCGCGATGTTCGGCACGTCGTCGAGAAGCTGGGTATCGGTCCGCATCCAGGCGCCGTGAACGAAGTAGTGAGCCTCGATGCGCGCGAAGGCGTCGGCGAACGCATCGCCCCCGAAGCGGGTGATGTAGTCGGGATCGACGTGCAGACGACTGGTTGTTCCCTCCCAGATCGACCAGGCCTTGGAAGCGGCCGAGCGCACCGCCGGATCGTCCGAAGTGAGACGCCGGTAGTAAGCGCTCATCAGGTCGCCGCGCTCGACCTCCGGAATCGCGGTCAGGTATTTGTCCCACGCATCGGGGAACAGCCAACTGGCGCCCTCCTGGTAGAACCAGAGCAGCTCCTTGCGGCGGAGAAGGAAGATGCCGCGCAGGATCAGACCGGTCACGCGTTCGGGATGTTTCTGCGCATACGCCAGGGCCAGGGTGCTGCCCCAGCTCCCGCCGAACAGAACCCACTTCTCGATGCCCAGCTTCTCGCGCAGACGCTCGGCGTCGGCCACGAGGTCCCAGGTGGTGTTCTCGCGCAGCTCCGCGGCGGGCGTGCTCTTGCCGCTGCCCCGCTGGTCGTAGAGCGTGACGTGCCACTTCGCGGGATCAAAATAACGCCGGTAGTCGGGGTCGAGACCGCCGCCCGGGCCGCCGTGAAGGAAGAGGACCTTCTTCCCCCTGGGGTTGCCCACCTGTTCATAGTGAACGGTGTGCAGGTCGCTGACCTTCAAGAACCCATCGTCAAACGGCTCGATCGCCGGATACAGTTCGCGCATAAGGGTGGAGCCTACCCCCGCCCGGCGCTCACGGCTTCTTCGCGGCTACACCCTGGCCGTGTCGGGAGAGGATCTTCTCGAGTTCGCCCGAGTCGCGCAGGCCCGCCAGATACGCGTCGAGCGGCGCCTTGAGATCGCTGCCTTTACGCATGGCGATGCCGTAGCCGGTTTCATTCACCCGGGCCACGACCCGGAGATCCTTGTAAACCGCGCTGACCGGCTCGCCTACATCGGCGCGGGATTCCATGAGCGTGTAGTCGGCCTCGCGGTCGACGACCGCGGTGTATCCCTCGAGCACGAACTTCGTGAGCTGAATCGTGGGATTGAGATTGAGGGCTATGAGCCGCTCGAGGTGGCTCGACCCCTCGATGACCGCCACCCTCTTGCCGCGAAGATCCTGGAGCGAGCGGAGCTTGCTGTCAGGGCGCGCCGCGGCGACGTCCCACTGAAGAATGTAAGGCGTCGAGAACTCGGCGATGGCCTGGCGCTGCGGTGTGATGGCAAAGGAACTCGCGGCCACATCGCCCTCGCGGCGATCGAGGGCCGGAATCAGGTCGCCATAACCGCCGAGTTCGGGCCGGATCTCGAGCTTCACGCCGAGACTGGCGGCGAAGCCCGCCATGAGATCGAGGTCGATGCCCTTGAAGTGTTCCGGATCCCGCAGGTCTTTGAGGCCGACGCCAAGCTTACGCATGGCCTCGACATCGACCTGCATGAAACTGTCCTCGATCAGCGGGAAGGTCACCACGATCAGCTTCCCCCGCGCCTTGACGTCGGCCAGGTCGGAGGCCGCGACTCCCAAGGGATTCAGGGCGAGTGCGGCGCCAAGGAGGGTGCTTGCAAGAAGCGGACGGGCCGGCCGGAGCGCGGGAAGGGAATCAGCAGTCATCTCGAAAGACCTCCAGTCGGTTGAAAACGGGCACCGACGTATTGCAGGGAGGCTAGCACGGGGGATTCAGGCCCTGGAGGCCTCCGCCGGCATTGAGGGCCCGTCAGCTGTCGCGACGTTTGCGCGCGCTGAACGCGAGAACGTTCCCCGCGTCCTTCGTGTCGGCATCCGCCGGCTCGGCGGAGACAACGGCGGTCTCGGCCGCGGCGGGCCCGAGCGACTCATCAGCCTCCTCGTCGCCGGTCTCGTCCGCCTCCGACTCGCCATGCGCGTCGACATCGGCTTGAAGGCGCAACCCGAAGCCGGACGACGGGTCGGCGAAGGCGCGCAACGCGCTCCACGGCACGGTGAGCGGTTCGGGATTGCCTCCAAAGCGAAGGGTTACCTTGAAGCCATCATCGTCGGCCGTGAGGTTCCAGAACTGGTGCTGAAGAACGATGGTCATCTCCTCCGGATACCGCTTCCGCAGGCGCGAGGACATCTCGACCCCCGACTCACCGGTCCCGAAGGTGAGAAGGAAATGATGGTCGCCCGGGAACCCCTCCTCGGCGACGCGATCGATCAAGCCGCGGATCAGACTGACCAACGCACCGCGCAATAGAACCGGATAATCGAACCCAACGACCGGGCTATGCGCCACTTGGCTTTCTCCCGGTCATCTCCATGACGGGCAGTATAGGGGGCGGCTCCTGGGCGCGCGGAAAGAAGGAGGCGGCGACGCTGATCCTGAATTAGGCTCCTGTGCCCGCCACACGAGATAACGCACGAATGGAGACTGGCCCGTGGATCTGAAACGCGCTGTGATCGACCTCATGCCGGCCCCGCTGGTCCGGAC